>DASYDW010000068.1 GCA_036499395.1 Pirellulales bacterium | reverse complement strand
TTTCGTCTGTGACTGCGGACAACACTTTACGGCGCGACACCTCGTTGACGCCAAGTAACTGTTTTTAAATCCCTTTTTTTACCCCAAGCAAGGAGGACGTTGGACGATGGCACCGGAAAACATTTTCAAGAAGGTGTGGCTTGAGCAAGCGTACGAGGGCGATACGCGTGAGCACCTGCAGAGGGCAATTATTGCTCGCTGCAGGTCAGCGGCGCAAGGTCTGATTCGAGCGTTCATCCGCGGCGAGTTTCAGCGCATCGTGGATGGCCTGCAGCTCGTTGACGACTTCGGCAGCGACGATCGCAGCCCCGGCGTGCTTAAGATTGAGCGCGGCTTCGAGCACGGTCTTGCGGCCCGCTGCATGTTCATGGGCGGGACGCGGCTTCTGCTGACGCTCGAGTTGCCCCGGGAGAACCATTCGGGCCTGCTCGATTTCGAGCTCGATCTGAAAGTTGGCCTGGCCACGGTCCTCGAGGACAACTGGCACAATCCCGACGTCAATTCGACGGTGCTCAACAATCGGCTGCGGTTCGTCGGCGAGCCGGAGGCCTTCCGATTGACGTCGAACACGACTGCGACCGAGCTGCTGAAGCAAGTCACGGCGCGGCTGAAGAAGGCCGTAGCCGAAGCTGAGAGCGCTGTGGCTGCGGCGTAGTGAATCGATTCCCCGGACGTTCTTTGACAATTTACCGAGCGGCCCGGCACGCAAAACCGGGCCGCTCAGTTGCCGGGCTTAACGACTCCGCTCGTACGTAATGATTGTTCACCGGAGAACGTGGCAAAGCCTCCATTTTTCCGGCCCTCAAAGAACTCTTTTAATCGCGAAACGTCGGAATCGGGGAGAGTCGCAGCGTAAATGACAAGTTGAAAAATATCGAAAAACCCTCCATCGCTACCAGCCAAATTCGAGCCTAATGTTCCCTCATCGATATTGAATCCCGTAAAATCAACACGAAACGGCAATTCTGCGACCGCAAGCTGCTTCCCATCAACCAAAATTCGCAGTGAGGTTGACTGGCTTCCGACTCCCCCCTCACAGGCAAGATAGAACGGCGTGTCGATCGGTATCCCACCACTGCCCAAGCCGAGCCTTAACGGATGGGATTCACCGGATTCATCAACCAGTGCAAATGTGAAAACATTATCCGCAGAAATGTATATCGACGCGCTCTCCTTTCCGATCCCCTTCAGCTCCAAGATGTATTTCCTACGATCCAAATCCTTATTTGGTATTCGAATTAATAGATTCAAAGATAGGCCGGGATCGCGCGACGAACGCTCCTTTGCGGACGTGGCGATTTTTTCCAATGCTTGTTGTTGCAATTGCACGATTTCGCCGGCAGCCTTCTCTTTAGCGGCCGAAACTTCTGCCGCGGCATCGTCCTTCTTCCAGAGGCGATCCTGATACCAGCAAAATCCGCCAGCCATTCCGCATACGATGCCGACAAATACGATCCAAAGACCGGTGTCCCGATGATGTCCATCGGAAAAAACGAGCGCGCCGAGCACCGTCGTGATGGTGAAGATGAGGCCGAAAATAATGCTCGCACCTTCCATCGTTGTCCTCATGTGATAACGACCCGCGAATTATGGCTTGGCCTATACCTAGCTTTCGGCATCGGAATGGCGATGGGCGTCTGCGCCTGCGCTGCGTACGCGGTTCTATAATCCGCCGCAAAAACGCAGGGGCAATCAGTGTGGATTAAGCAGATCGCGATTCTCATTGACAATCCAGACCAACGCAACCAGAATGCGGGGGTCGAACGTGGAATAAGAAACCGCGATCGGCACGCAACACAGAACCGCGGCTGGTCCTCTTTGGTGGCCAGCTTCGGGCGAGACAAATAAGAATGTCTTTCCACAGAAAAAACAGGTCCCGGCCCAAGATAGCGGCCGCGTGTGCGCGCCCAAAAGGTGCATACGTTCGGGCGACCGAGCGGCGGCGTATTCTGTGCGCCGTTCTTACCGCTGTCTCGGGTCGGGACCTTTTTATTTGCTCTCCCGTTCAGGGAGCGCAAGAAAGGTGCCACCCTTCATGGCCACAGCACCCTCGAGAGGAAGACCCAAAAGCAGTCCCCTACTTCGCGATTTCTATCGCAGCACTTTTCTGCCAGGCATCGACAGGACGATCAAGCCGAGGAACTACGTGTGCGGTATCAACGTTTTGGCGGACTGCCTCGGCCGGGAGCCCCGCTTATGCGACTTGAACACCGAGGTGTTCGCTAGGTATTCCGCCTACATCGCAAAGCGTTTCAAGAGCCGTAGCACCCGCGAGAAGTACGGTCACTACATCCGTCGATTGTGGCGGGCCGCGTTTGAAGCGGACTTGGTTACTGACATTCCTGATGATGGTCGCAAGGTTAAGAGCTCACTGTGGAACCGGGCCACGATCGAACCCGTCGCGAAGGGCGACGTGCCGGTGACGGTTCGTCAACTGTACATTCATTTTTATCGGCCGCTCAAGCTGCGTGCTGCATCTCCAAAGACGGACTATCAATACAAGATCAACATCGATTCGTTCGAACGCTTCCTGGGGAGAGAGCCGCTGTTGACCGACTTCGACGATGAAGTGATCGGCGCGCTGCTCAGTTGGATTGTGCAGCGCGGGCGATCGACCGCCACGGCCAACAAAGCAGCGAGTCACCTACTGGCGCTGTTCAACTTCGCGGCTCGCAAACGATTCGTGCAGCAATTCCCCGACGTGACGAGACTAACGGAGCCCGTGCGGATTCCGAAAGCTTGGAGCGAGACTGACCTGCGGCGTCTATTCGCGGCGCTGTACGCGGCGCCCGGTAAGATTGCCGGCGTCCCGGCGGGCCTGTGGTGGGTCGCCTTGCATCAACTGCTCTGGTGGACCGCGGAACGCATCGGCGCCGTGCGGCAGCTGCGCTGGTCCGATGTCGATCTTGAAACGGGCTGGCTGATCGTGCCCGCCGAGTTCAGAAAATTCCAGACGAGCGACAAGGCGACAGAGCTGCCGCCGGCCGCTCTCGAAGCGTTGCGGGCAATCCGCAATCCTGGTCGCACGCTCATTTTCCCGTGGCCCCATTCAGACGAATATCTTTGGACCGTATACCGCGAGATCCGCAAGCGGGCGGGGATGCCGATCGATGCCAAGAGTTCCTTTCACCGCATGCGCAAAACGGCCGCCAGCTTTTTTGAAGCCGCTGGCGGTAACGCCACGGAGCTGCTCGGCCATTCATCCCGCGCCGTGACGATGCGCTATCTGTCGCCGGCCATCGTGAAACCGCAGCAGACCGCCGGCATGCTGTTCAGCCCGGGCGCCGCGCCGAAAGGGGGTGCCGCATGAAGACGAAAAGGCAGCCCCGGGCCCCGGTAACAGCGGATATTGGCCCAGAAACCTTGCTTTCCGATTACGTCGCCGTCTATCTCGCATCGCGCGCGGACCAAAGGAACCGGACCGCAACGGCGCGCAACAATGGGCACCTGACGGGGCTGGCATCCGTGTTTTCCAGAGCGCTCGGTCGACCGGCCACGATTGCCGATCTCACTATCAATAAGTTGAATCCGTTTTTGGATCGACTTGTTGCAACCTGTAGGTCGCCGGCCACGGTCTACGAGCACCGTCGCAGGTTTATGACGCTGCTCCGCCATGTGATCTGGCACAGGCTGGCAGTCGGGATCACGCCGCAGATGCCGCTACGTGAGTTTTACCGGCAGGCCTTCGCGCCATTGTTCTTGGGAGAGTCCGCCGACCTGGACAAGTACCGGCGAGCCGTTGAAGAAATCGGCAGCGGCTGGGCGGTCAGCGATCTGACTTCCCCGACATCGCTCGAGGCCTGCAAATCGCATCCTCTGCGACGTTACATCAAACGCGTATGGAAGTTAGCCTACGACTTGGACCTTGTCGGTCCGTGGCCTAAGGCCGTACGACCGCGAATAGAGCGAGTATCCCGTCCGCGACGCCGCTCACTGTGGAACCAAGCCGCGATCGAGCCCGTCGCGAAGGGCGAGGCGCCACTAACAGTTCGTCAACTGTACGTTCATTTTTATCGGCCGCTGAGGCTACGTCATTCGTCACCATGTACAGAACACCGTTTCAAGACGACGGTCGACGCCTTTGCGCGGTTCCTGGGCCGCGAACCGTTGCTGACGGACTTCGAAGATGATCAGGTAGGCTGCTTCCTAGCATCGGCTATGAAACATGGATGGACGCCCTCGACGGCAAATACCGCACGGAGCGGATTGCTGGCGCTGTGGCGACTAGCGGCCCGCAAACGATTCGTCGACGCCTTCCCCGACGTGGGGAAGTTGAAGGTGCCGGCGAGGATTCCCAAGGTCTGGACTCAAAGCGAGTTGGCGAGGCTGTTCGCCGCCCTGGCCAAAGAGCCCGGTAAGATTGCCGGCGTCCCGGCGGGGCTGTGGTGGGTCGCCTTGCACCATGTTCTTTGGTGGAGTGCCGAGCGTATTTCCGCCGTCATGCAACTACGCTGGTCAGACATCGATCTTGAAAGCGGCTGGCTGATCGTGCCCGCCGAGTTTAGAAAGCGACGCACGGCCGACAAGGCGACCGAGTTGCCCCCCGAGGCAATCGACGCTCTGAAGGCCATTTACAGTCGACGTCGCAAGCTGGTTTTTCCCTGGCCGTATACCCACGGGGATTTGTGGCCGCGCTATCGACATATTCGCCAACGAGCGGGGCTCGCCACGGATCGGGCGAGTGGCTTTCACCGAATGAGAAGGTCGGCAGCCAGCTACTTTGAGGCCGCCGGCGGTAATGCCACGGAGCTGCTCGGCCACTCGGCGCGCCGCGTGACGATGTGTTACCTGTCCCCTTCGGTGGTGAAGCCGAAACAGGCTGCGGAGATACTGTTCGATCCGCGCGCGGCGCCGATCGGCGGTGCGGTATGACGATCCACATTACCCGCCGAGAGGCGTTGAAGGTTGCAATTGCTGGTGCCCTAGCGCCGCTCGCTCTTAACCTGTCGATGCCGCTCGAATGCGAATTCGTCGCGGCCGAGGAATACGTGCCCGACCCATACGGCAGCCCAACTGACTGGCATCCTTCGACAGCGGCCCGTGTTATTGCGGCCTGGGAGCTTGGTGCCCAGCAGCACAACAGACCGGCCAAATGGCGATCGCTGAAGTATGACGGTGCTCTGCAGTGGAGCGACGGTCGCGATGGACGTGCCCCATTGATCGCGTGGTACGGTATCGGTCCGGCGAATTGGACGGCCGAGCGCATGGCTGATTTGGCCGCGTGGTTGGAGGACCGTCACGTGTTGTCGCAGGAGCGCATCGCCCGCGGCCGTGCCTATGCAATCATAAGCGTCGGTAGGCTTTCGAAGCGGCTACGGCACGAATTGGCGAAGCCGGCATGGAAGCGCGACCGCTCGATCGTTGTTTGATAGAACCCGCAGGACCGGCTTTGCAAAACGGCCCTGGACGCTCGGTCGGTGAATCCTAGCTGATCTGACGATCGAAGGCCGCAACGGAGTGCGGCCAGGTCGCCAGGTGAGAATCCTGAAGGGTGGCCAATAATCGCATGATCCGCGTCACGCTCAACAAGCTCGACAAGCCGCCGCACGAAAGGTGAATCATGGCTGACGAGATCAAAGTGACGGTGATGAAGTTCGCAGACCGGGAAAGCTATACGCTGCGATATATCTGCCCGATGACCGGAAAGCGGAAGTTCAAGAGCGCGGACACGTCCGAACAGCGAGCAGCGCAGAAATTAATGTCATTCTAGACGGGGGTTGAAATGGCTTGGTTCGAAGTCACGGGCAAGGGGAAGGATTCGGGACGAAAGCGACAGCGTCGGTACACCGCCGACGACGAAGAGGACGTACGTCGTGTGGCAATAAAGGACGGAACCGTCCCGGAAACTATCTCGCCGATCGAATCGACCGCATTCGTTTCATCCGTCGCAGGAGTTTCTTTCAAGAACTCGAACAACACTCGTCGCCAGCGGATCGTTCGCGAATCTCATTTGGGCGAGGCCGTCCTGCTAGAGCACGAGGACGGAAATCGGCATGATGCAAACGCGATTCGAGTGCTCCGCGCCAACGGCGAGCAACTGGGATACTTACCTCGAGAAGACGCCGCAATGGTGATGTCATTTCGAAGCCCCGCAAGAGGCTGCGACTATTCTGCGACCATCGTCGACAGCGGACTTACGGAATCCGAAGACGCGATTCGGTGGATTAAATTGTTCGTGGTGCTTGCGCTCGAATTCGCGCCGTCCGATCGAGTGGCTGAGAAGTGTCGGCGAGTCATCGTTGACGAAAAGCTTTCGGTCAGACCTGAAACCGTGATTCCAAGCTTAGCGCTGAAGTCGAAACCGCGGCCGAACTACGTTCGGTCCAAAGGTGCGGCCAAGGCAAAGCCGAAATCGTCAGGCTGCTTATTGATTATCCTTTCGGTGGCGCTGCTTTGCGTCGCTGCCGCAGCAATTTGAGGAGGTGACCATTGAAGGCCTGGCTATTCCAAGACCATCGCCAGAAGCAGAAGCTTGGCGAGAAATGCCCATGGTACGTCGGCTTTTATGAGCCAGACGGCAAGAAGAAGCGTAAGCGCATCGGCTCGAAAAGCTTGGCCGAGAAGTTCGCCCGCAAAATCGAGGGGCAACTCGCGGCGGGGGTCTACCAAGCAACAAACCGCAAGACCTGGGCCGATTTTCGAGCGGCGTACGAAGAGAAGATCGTTCCCCAACTGGCAATGAGCACGCAGCGCATCATCCGCGAGACGCTCGATAAGTTTGAGGAGCTCAGCAAGCCGACTCGAGTATCGGCGATCAAGACCGAGACGATCGACGCGTATTCGGCCGATCGGATGCTTCAACCGGGAGCGAAGCCGGGTGCGACCCTTTCGCCCTCGACCTGCAATCGAGAGCTGCGCCATCTGAAAGCCGCGCTGCGCATCGCGCACGAGTGGGGCTATCTACCCGTTGTGCCAAAGTTCCACCGGGTTCGCGAGCAGCAACGCGTCGGACGTGTGATGACGCCCGAGCACTTCACGGCCATCTATAGCGTCTGCGACTCGGCGACGATTCCCGCCACGAACAACTATCCGGCGGCCGACTGGTGGCGGGCCCTATTGTGCGTCGCCATGACCACTGGCTGGCGGATTGGTGAAATTCTCTCACTACGGCGAGACGACGTGAACTTCAAAACCGGCGCCGTGACGATCAGGGCCGAGAATTGCAAAGGGAATCGAGACGACCTTGATCATCTGCCGAAGGCTGCTCTCGACCACATGAAGGGGCTTGCCGGGTTCGGGAGTCTCGTTTTCGAATGGCCGGCCGGGCGCTGCACGCTTTGGGCAGAGTTCAGACGGATTCAGGCCGCAGCCGGGATCAAGCTGCCATGCCCGGATGCGAGCAAGCACGAATGCACGGCCGCCTGTGGCACGTACGGTTTCCACGCTCTCAGGCGAGCGTATGCGACGTTAAACGTCACGCGGCTCGATGGACCGACCTTGCAACGCAAGATGCGGCATAAGGCGTTCTCGACGACACTAGGCTATATCAGCCTGGCGAACAGGATGCAGGAGGCCGCGGCCGACGTGTACGTGCCGGACGTCCTCCGCAAAGCGACGTCTTAAAAGTCCAAGTAATGCGTCAGAACTGGGCCGCCCAGGTCGAACTCGAGGTCGACCAAGACTTTCTCGCGGCTGACGTCGTTCGGATACGAGCGGTCCTTGGTGTCTCGATCGAAGGAAAGCGTTGATCCGGCCGGGGTGCCAGCGGCGACGCCACTCCTCAGATGCACGACTTCGCCTTGCGCAAAAATGGCGACCATTATGCATTTTGATCGCCCCTGCTTAGCGATCACGGTGGGCGTCGAGACGCATGGGTGCCCGACAACGTGACTTTTCTGCGGAGATCCCGGAACGCCAAGTGCGGCCGTCGTATCCGCGAGGACCGGAATTACAACCTCGGTCATGATTTCGACTGCCTTCTCCTCGGCAGCCCTGCATCGTTCGCGCGAGCGAGTTTCTTCGAGCTTCCGTGCTTCTTGGTCCTCCCGGTCTCTTTCAGCAGCACTTTCAACAGCTTCGCGAATCCGCTTCTTGAATTCCTCGGAGGCCATTGGACTGCCCTTATTCGATGTGGACTGTTTATGGACTGTTGGCACTTTTCAGGTGCGCTTACGGTCGTCGTAACTCAATGGCCGAGGCGGGGATCGAACCCGCACACCGGTTACCCGATACGGGATTTTAAGTCCCGTGCGTCTGCCTATTCCGCCACTCGGCCGGAGTGTTATGCAGTAAGAGTTTGAGGCGACTTCGGCCGATCGTCAAGCTACCCAAATTGTTCCGTGCGCAACGGGCGCGCAAGGACGGGTAAATCTGGTTGCCCTTGGCGTCACTCTCTTGAACACTTGGTAATCGCCAAATCATCTAACGTGCCGGCATGCGTGCAGCGCATCGTGGTCGTATGGCCGAATAACCGCTGAAATTGCGCCAACGATCGCGTTTCTAATGCGGAACCGGCGCCGCCGGTGCCACAACGTTGCGCGTTCGCAGCGACAGCACGGACGACTCGTCCGCGGTGACGCCCTGCGATTCGTCGCCGGCCACATAGCGATTCAAGAAGGCCAGC
This sequence comes from Pirellulales bacterium, assembly GCA_036499395.1. NCBI lineage: Bacteria > Pseudomonadati > Planctomycetota > Planctomycetia > Pirellulales > Pirellulales bacterium. The sequence continues at coordinate 311,639 of DASYDW010000068.1, read as the reverse complement.
GACAGGCGTTTGACGATCGCGTCGGCCGCGGCGCGGTCGACGTGTTCTTCCAACATCTTGTCGGTCCGGACCAATCGCGCCAGGCTGGTGAAAGCGGCGTTGTTAAAGCAGAAATGCGAGCCCCCTTCGATCGTGGCCAGAAACGCCGGGCCGCCCAGGTTCTCGAACAGCGGCAATTGGTGCTTCTCCAGCGGCAGAATCAGATCGTGCGTGCCGGCAAAGACCAGCACCGGAATCTGGATCTCAGCCAGACTCTTTGCAGACAACAGTGGCGGGCCAATCGGTGCGTAGGCAATCGCCGCTTTCACGCGCTGGTCCGGATGCGAGAAATCTCCTTGTGCGAGTTCCTTGCCGAACATGGCCCGCGCCGCCTGGGCGTCGACCGTGGCGCCGGCCAGCACCAGGGCCGTGTAGCCGCCGAAGGAATGGCCCGTCGCGCCGATTCGCCGCGGGTCGATGCGCTGACAGAGCCGATCGGCGGCGTCTCCGTTGCGCTCTAACATCCGGTCAATCACAAACGAACAATCCTGCGGACGATCGATGCCTGACTGGATGCCGTGCTCGGCGCGATTATCGAACACGGTGTTGAACTGATGATCGGGGGCGACGACCACGTAGCCGTGGCTGGCCCAGTGTTCGGTCAGGTACGTCGACTGCTGCCGGGTCGCGCTTGCGCCGTGCGAAAAGATGACTAGCGGAAAGGTCCCATCGGCGCACGGGGCGTCGCGCTTCGTTCCGGTCGAGGGATCGCTGGCGGATCGATCCACCGGGTACCACACGTCACTTGTCAGGCGCCGGTTATCGCGCGACGCGTCACGCAGATCGAGCCGCGAGATGCCAACAGCATACTTGCCGGGCGCATCGGGCGCGGCCTGCACCGCGGCCACGGCGAGAACGATGGGAAGCAGCACCGAAGTCATGGCAGCGGCTCAATGGCAAGAATGACAAATGCGGGCAAAATCGCGACCACGATTGTAATCGCAATTCGCCGGCCGCACACATAGTCGAAGCATGACACCTCGCGCGGCCTCAACGCCATTCGCCTCGGCGGCGCAATCAATGTCGCACGTAGGCCAAACCACGTCCCGGTCCACTCGAAACTCCGTGCTTCGTAATCCCCAGCACGATCAATGTGAAATGGCTCAAGTCCTCCACGCGATCGGGCATGACCCAGACGTATCGGTCGCAGTAGTGACCGACGAAACAGGCGTCCTTGGGCACGTCTCTTTTACAACCGACGCAGAACCAACCAACAGGCACATCAAGCTGACCACGAATCTGCGCCAGGGGCGAACCTGCATAGCCCAGGTTGTCGGCCACGTCCGACACGTTCGCGCCCGCAGAGGATGGTCCTGGAGGTAGTTCTTCTGAGGACCGATCGGCATCCGGACCGGCGGGTGAACTTGTCTCCGCCGTTTGGCCCTTGGCCGGCTCTTGGCTATCGGCGCTCGCCGACAATTGCGCAAGCAAAGGAGGGTCCGCGGCCGGCGGCAAGCCCATTGCCTGGCGATAGACGTCTTGCAGCGTCTTAACGACAAGGGGATCCGTAATCGGGTGCGCGCCCCACTGTTCCGTGACGCTCCGCACGGCGCGAATGCCGCGGGTAAACCCGGGCGTGCTACCCCATTGCACGCCCAACTCGGGCATACCTCCCTCGTCGTTGACCTGCACTGTCCCGTCATTGATGCGGATGGCCCAGGGCAAAATCGCGGGGTTCACGGACAGCATCGCCATGTTGTCGAGCACCATTTGATACTCGATCCCCATAATCGTGCTCGCTTGATGAATCATGCTCCGCGAAAGCTGCCGATGCGTGCATCCGCTGCCTGCGACGATCATGATTAAGAGCAGGAGACTTCGCATGGTTTTCAGCGATTCGGCAATCGGAGCTGCTCCGGTTCGCTGGCAACGCTCGAGCGGACGAGCACCGGGCAGTCCAGCCTGCGGCATTCGTAGCCAGGAATGGCACATCGCGATGGTGGGCAACAGGTGTCGCCTGCGTCGACTGCTGGCAATTCGAAACGCGCCGCATCGGCATCATCGACCTAGGCGTTTGGCAAACTGTAGCGGTTATGCCGATCGTGCAAAAAACGGGGCCTTTTTGGCCGCTAGCAATCCGGCAGCCACGCCGATTCTGCCTCGCCAGTGTTGCGCCACCACGATGTAACCGACGAAAGGCTCCTCTATTGGGGTGGTCGAAAGCGAAACCTTGTTACAGCCCTCGACCTGTGAATCCCACCGGTGACGGCGTATAAATAGATAGGAGCGGCAAGGCATCTAACTTCGAAGGAACTTTTCATGTCCCGTCCCATCGCTCGCTGGTTCGCCGGTCTGGTGCTTATCTCCTCGACATTGTCCGCCGGCCATACGTTTGCCGCTGCCGACGACACGGCCGCTAAGCCGCAGTCGGCCCCGCAAAAACAGGCCGTCGTTGCCGCTCCGGCCACCGCTCGTACGGCCTATCGCGCTCCCGCCACGACGCGCAGCTATCGAGGCCGCCGTCCGATGAACACCAGTTCAACCGGCCGGCGATGGAGTTACAACTATTCCGGCGTCGGTTTTCCACGCATGGAGGGCGGCCTGACCGCGGCAGCCAATCGGACGACCTGGCTCAAGAAACCATAGTCTCGCAGGGGCGCCGTCGCAGGCCTTATCTGACGCACGTGAGGCGATTTCAATTCGCCCGAGCAGGAACGGTCTGGGCTTCGGTCTGTTCGCGGGGCAGATGATGACGTATCAACGCGATCTCGACGGAAGTCTTTCGGCATGAGCGCCGTAGCGCCCACTACTTCCTCGCGAAGCTTTCGGGACCGATTGCCAACGCGACGGACCTTGGCCCTGATCATCGTCGCATTGGCATTCGGCGGCTTTGCCGTGAAACAGGGGCGCGACTGGTTGGCGTTGCGCGCCGAGATTGCGGCGCTGCGTGTTCGAGGAGAGCCTCTGACGTTCGATGAATTGGTCACGGCCTATCAAGCCGACGCGCAGGGAACAGACCTGACCGATCGTTGGCTCGAGTGCTGCGCCATCATCGGCAACGCGGTCCGAAAATCGGAGGACAACAACCCCTACACCGAGACTTTTCTCAACGAGCAGGCCGAAACGCTCTCGAAGCTGCATGAATTGGCGGTGACTGACGGGAGCGTACGCCTCCCGCTGGTCCAAGATGCCGAGACCGGCTTTGTGAGGATTGCCCTGTGGGACACCCGCGAGGGTGACAGCCCCAACGCGCTCGCCCTATTCCGTCGGAGTCCTCCCGATGACTTGCTTGCCACCTGTCGATGCTTGGCGGCCGAAGCGCGCCTGCACGCTAGCCGGGACGATGGCGCGGCTGCGGCACGATCACTGTGTGCCGGCTTAGCGCTGACGCGTACGCTTGAACATGTTCCCTGCACGATCGGACTACTTCAGCGATGCGGTCTCCGCAATCAGATATATATCGTCGTGAAGGATTTGCTGCCGTCGGGCCTGTTTTCGGCGGTCGATCTCGCGACTTTGCAATCCACGTTGAGCCAAGAGAGCGACTTGGCGGCAGACTGTTTTTGGGGATTCCGTGGCGAACGTGTCGGCGGCATCGCAACCTTTAGCATTGCCTGGGTGAAAAAAGACTGGCTGTATCGGACCTGGTACTACCAATCAGACAAATTGGCGTTTCTGCGTGCCATCCAGGAATCGAGCGACAACCTGCAACTGCCTTACCCACAGGCGGTCGCCGCCGGCGAGTATTGGACGATCGACGAAGACATCAAGGGCCATCTTGTCACCGAACTTTTAATCCCAGCTGTCGGCGCAATGCGTATGGCCTTTGCTGGAACTTGGGCCGCCGGTCGAGTGGTCGTGCTGGCCGTGGCACTTACTCGTTACGACAGGGACCACGGCAAGCCACCACATCAGCTCGCCGATCTCGTGCCGAACTACCTGACCGAGCTTCCTACAGATCCGTTATTTCTGGCTCCGTTCGGATACGAAGTCGATCCCGAGGGCTACACGGTCTTCAGCCCTCTAAAAAGCTATTCTTTCGAAACGCGCGATCCCAGTACGGGATTCCACAAGACGATGCTATATCGATCGCGGTTCCAGTCGCCCGACACGAGTACGCCCGACTAACGGCAATTCGGAAGTGAGGGCGCTGTTGGCAAATGGATCCAGCTCGCTGGTACTCGGCAACGCTGAGTGCTCAGCCGCAAGGCGAATTCAACCGATGCGAGAGCAGGTCTAGCCGCTGCTTTAACTCGGCCATGAGCCGCTGTTCGTCCGCGGCGGCCGGCGGCATTTCGGATTCTTCCGGCGCCAACTCGGCGGCGAGCACCTCGAGATCGACCAATCGCTTTTGAAAGCGATAGAGCTTGCTGGCCGTTTCACGCTTGCCGCTCCAGACCAGTTCCATTTGCCACATCATGCCCAAGAGCAACGCCACCTGTCCCAGTAGGGTCATGGGCAGGCCGACGCTTTGCCATCCAGTGCGTCCCATGAGGGCCCCGGCGCATAGGAGCGTTATTCCGCACGCCAAGGCGCCTGCCCCCACGGCGACAATCGTCCAGGATATGCGTGAGCGATTGCGGCGTACCCGTTTCGCAGGTGCATCCGCGACCTGCATCGCGGCCGCCCGAGTCGTAGAATCCGTACCGTTGCGTTCGGACACGTCGTCGGCAATTTCCGTCGAAAATCGCGCGCCGGAAAGAATACGGTCGACATGGCGCAATTGCTCTTCCAGCTCCCAGGTATCGAATGCCGAGAGGGGTGCGCGAATGGTCACCGTTGGCAAATCACAAATGATCGAAGCCGAGGACTGCGCGCCGCTCTCGCAAAGCGCGCTCGTTGTGATCGGGCGTGCAGAATGTGGTCTCGCCATGGCCGCGATCGCGTGGGAGCGAACGGGGCGCCCCGACCGCTGGGCGCCGCAGCGCACACAGCCTGCCTGCTCGTCACCCGCGCCAAGCGCAGCCGGAACTTCTTGTCGACAGTTCTTACACCACATTGCCGCACCCGCACCATCGAACGATCAGCCGCGGCAACACGCCGCCATGAAACAGCGTCGTCGCGCTCGGGCGCGGAACTTTACCTGGGATGGCGGGCGTAGCGATTATGCCGACCGAAACAGCGAATGTTCCGACGGTTTGCACCGTCGCTCCGGTGGCGCAGGCGGATCGCGGGGAGTGCCATTCGAGCCCACGGGCGCGTCCCGTTACGGTACTGCCGGCGTTTGGCTCGTCGAGTGTTCGTCGCCGGCAGCAACCTCGGCCGGTTCGTACCATTCGCCTCGCAGCCAATCGACAATCAGCCCGAGTTCCTGTGCGGTCAGACGATGTTGATCGGGATTGTCCCCCACGGCAAATCCGGGCATGCGATCGTTTTTGTCGCCGTAAAAGCGCGCATGCTCCGGATTGCTGATCATGCCGATCAGCCATTCGCCCGAACCGTATCCGGCCAGATCCGGCGCGCTACCCAGATCGCCTGCTTCCTGAAAATGGTGGCAGTTCGTGCAGCCGGCGCTTCCTTTGATCAATTCCGCTCCGGTCGCGATCATCGCGATATCCTTGGCATCCACCGCGGCTTGTGACGGTAGCTTCGCTTCGGCCGACAGCGCGGCGGCGATCTCCTGCCGCTGCTTCGCGTCGAGCCCTTTGAACTCGTCTCCCTGGACAAAGCTCACCATGTCGCCGTCCTTGTGGGACGTGTTACCAAAGTAGGCGATCGTCGCGATTCTTTCGGGGTCGAGCAAACCGGCGATCCACGCACGACTGGCAAAGCCAAACAGGTCCGGAGCGCTCGGATCCTTGGCGACCAGACCACCCAGCGACGGGTCTGTATGGCTGTGACACGCGGCACAATTCTGCTCGAAAAGCTCAGGGCCACGTGTCTTGGGGTCATTGCGCAGTAGCGACAATGCACCGCTCGGTGGAATCTCAACCCCACGAGCAAGTTCTACGGCGCGGTGCGCGGCCGCCTCGGCTTGCTCGACCGCCTGAACGTAATCGTGCGACAGGTTCCATTTCTCATGAGACCGCACCTGGTCGGCATCCGGCTCTTTTATCCAGAGTGATTGCCGATCGGCCCACACCGCTTGCCCCGTCAGCAAGGCAACGCCCACGAGCAGACAGGCAAGCATGCCGATATTGAAGCGGTGCCCCAGCTTCCACCGCCCGATGAGCGGCATCAGGAACAACAGCCCCATGACGGCGCCGGGAATGATGATCCCGCCGATCAACTCGCCCGTCTCGGGATTCGACTCGAACAACTTCAAGAATTGAAACAAGAACAAGAAGTACCACTCGGGTCGAGCCGCTGAGTAGGGCGTCGCGCCGTCGGCGGGCGCACCCAGTTCCGCGCCGAGCACATCTCCCGCCCGATCGGACGCCACCAGCGCACCGATCCCCTGTTCGCTGCGCAGGCCCGGCAACAATGTCAGAAACAAGACCACAGCCAACACTGCTAGACATGCCACGGCATCTTTTAGCACCTGGTCCGGCCAGAACGAACCATCGCGGTTGCGCAACGGCACTTTCGCATGCAGGCCATGACGTCGAAACAACGCCACGTGCAAAACTAAAAACCCGACCAGCGAGGCGGGCAAGACTCCGGCGTGCAAGGCAAAGAAGCGAGTCAGCGTGTGATGCCCGTACTCAGGTCCGCCCACAACTAGCCGCTGCAATTGTTCGCCAACAACCGGCACGATGCTGGCGATATTCGTCGCCACGATCGTGGCCCAGTATCCTTTTTGATCCCAGGGCAACAGATAGCCAGTCAACGACAGCGCCAGCACGATCTGCATCAGCACCAGGCCGAGCCAGAAATTGACCTCGCGCGGCGCGCGATAGGCGCCATCGATCACGACCTGCATCAAGTGCAGCGCCAACAGCACGACCATCGCTTGCGCCATGAAATGGTGTATGCCGCGCAACAGCCAGCCACCTTGCATCTCGTGCTGAATGTAATAGACACTTTCCCAGGCCGTCTGACTGCTAGGCGCGTACGCCATCCACAAGAACATCCCGGTGATAGCCTGAACCGTGAAAGCGAATACCAGCGTGCTTCCCCACACGTAGCGCCATCGCGCGCCACCGGGGACGTGCTCGTATAGGGCGGCATGCAGCAAGCCGGCAATGCCTGTGCGATGATCGAGCCAGCGAACGAGAGCCTTCATGCCTTGGGCTCCTTATCCGTACGGCCCGTATGAAAATTTTCAAACTTCACCCAGATTTCGCTCCCCGAACCATTGTCGCGAATTTCACATTCGAGCGTGTCGAGCCCGCGCGGGCTGGGACCGGAAAGCACCTGTCCCTCGACATCGAAAGCACTGGTGTGGCAGGGGCATTGGAATATGTCGCGTGGTGCGTTGAATGACACCGAGCACCCCAGATGCGGGCAGATCACGTTGAACGCTTCAACCTGGGCAGGGCTTTTCACGCGTCGTAGAAACACCGCGCCGATCGGCGCCGGCGGATACTTGGTCCAGGCGTCGCGACGATCCGCCACGACGGGAAAACGACGCGGCGCACCGTCTTCGGCCAAAGCATCGAGTCGAGCCACTCGCAAGAATTGCCCATTGCCGCTCTTTCGCCGTAACGGATCGGCAAAAACGCTCAAGCCGGCCAGGAACGGACATACGACAAGCAACCCGCCGATTACGACGGCGCTTGCTTGGGCAAAGAATCCGCGTCGTCCGTCTTCTGCGACGGGCGGCGGTGAAGAGGGCAGGGGGGGGCTCTGCGAAGCTGGCATCAAGCGACTCCTTTCATCGCTCCGTCGGCCCTAAGCAACGCCGCCAGAAAACATGCGGTGTGCTGAAGTTCGCCAGGCGTTTCGAATCTCCGTTTTCGCGCCGCCAACGGCAGCCGATACGGATAGTTGACGAATGGACCTTCGGTTGGATTTCGTACGCGGTGGGATGTCAGGCGGGTCGGACGGCGGAATTATCGCATCGCTGCGCGCACGGCGTCAAGCACGCGCGGCTCGGCCGCGGCCAAGGGCCCCGGCACCATCGCGCCGGCCGCCGCTTTGTGTCCGCCACCGCCAAAATTTTCGGCCATCCGGCTGCAATCCAAACCGGCACGGCTTCGAAAGCTGACTTTGACTCGCCCGTCCTGCTGCTCGACAAAGATTACAGCGACTTCCGTGCCCGCGATCACCAGCGTCAGATTCACCACGTCCTCGGTATCGGAGGCGGCAGCGCCGGTGGCGCCAAAGTCTTCGCGCGTTACCGAAGTGAAAACCAATCGGCCATCGAGTTCAGTCTGGGTTCGGGCCAACACTCGGCCGCGCAATTGCACGCGCGCTAGCGTATCTTGTTCGTAGATCGCGTTGTAAATCGCATCCGGACGGGCTCCCGCTTCGACGAGTTGTCCCCCGAAACTGTAGGTCTCACCACTGACCGACGCGAAACGAAACCACCCGGTGTCGGTGGCCAGTGCGGCAAACAACGGCGTCGCAATCTCGGGGGTCAATGCCACGCCCAACTCGCGGGCGGCTTCCTGGACCAATCGACCAGTGGCCTCGGCCTTAACATTGCGAAAGACCTCGGCTCCCAGATCGTCGCTGCTGATGTGATGATCGAGCACGATCTTCTTGGCCTTGGTGGCGCGAATGACATCGCCCATCTCGGCCAACTGCGCCCAAGCGCTCGTATCGAGCACCATCAGACCGTCGTAATCCATCAGGTCGGCGAGGGACACATCGCGCCCAAGAACTTGAATGCGATTCGTCGGGTCGATGAACGCCAGGTTCGCTGGCGTCGCCTGCGCATTGACGATCAGCGCTTCCTTGCCCAGCGCTTCCAGCACCTGCGCCATACCCAGTTCACTTCCCAGCGCGTCACAGTCCGGGCGCACATGGCTGGTAAGTATGAAACGATGATGCTCCCGCACCACTTCCACGAAACGTGGCCAGTCAATTGCCATTGCCCAAGCAAACCCTCGAGTGCGAGATCAAAAACCTATCTTAGTTCGTCAACCCTCATGTGCGATACGCCGCGGCCATTTGTCGTGCCGCTGCGACATCGCGGCCGAGTTGCGCCTGCAACTCGGCAATATTGGCAAACGGGTGAATGTCCCTCAGTCGGCCCAGGAAGTCAACCTCGAGGGGTTGTCCGTACAGCGCGCCGCTAAAGTCGATCAAATGGACTTCCAGCTTGAGCGCCTGTTCCCCGAAGGTCGGATTTGGTCCCACGTTGATGGCCGCCGGCCAGGAGCGCCCTTGATGCCAGGCCAAACCTGCATAAACCCCCAGACCTGGCAGAAGCGTGTCGATCGCCGCGAGATTGGCGGTCGGAAAGCCGATTTTGCTTCCCCGGGCCGCGCCGTGAGTGACCATGCCCCGCAACCGATAGGGCCTGGTGAGCAACCGCCCGGCCTCGTCGACCTTTCCCGCAGAGAGTAGTTGCCGCACGCGCGAGCTGGAAACGATTTCTCCGTCGATCACGACCGGATCGACAATATCCAACTGGATCCCAGCGGCCGCCGTCAGCCGACGTAACACGTCGATCGTCCCGCTCCGGCCGCGGCCGAAGTAGAAATTGGGGCCCTCGACCATCGCCCGCGCATCCAGAGCGCCGCGCACGATGGCGTCGAAGAATTGCTGCGCGTCGAGGTGCAGTAGCGCCTCGTCTGTGGGATAGGCGATGATGGCGTCCACGCCCAGTGCAGCCAACAATTCCGCCTTGCGATCGGTCCACGTCAACGGAGGCGGAGCCTCGGACGGGCGCAATAGTCGCACCGGGTGCGGGTCGAAGGTGAATACCACCGCAGGACCGGCGACACCGCGCGCCTTGGCTAAAAGCTGCTCGACAATTCGGGCGTGACCGCGATGCACGCCGTCGAAATTGCCAATCGCGATCGCGCCGCCGCGCAATTCGGAGGGAAACTCCGCCAGTTCGCGAAAAAGCTTCACAGGCGCGGGGCAGGGCAGGGGGGTGAGGCGTTAAAACGATGGTGCCAACTCCCATTATGGGCTGTGGCAAACCGAACGGTCAAACCTACCTCATATCCGGAAGTCTGGAACCGAGACGGGTGTGAAACCGAATGCGCCCAGCTCAGTTCAGCAGCCATTCGACAACCGCCGCCAACCCATCTTCGTCATGCCCCGGAGCGATCCGATCGGCCGCGGCCTTTACTTCGTCCTGTGCGTTTCCCATCGCTACGCCCAAGCCCGCGGCACGGATCATCGGGATATCGTTCACGTCGTCACCGACGGCGCAAATTTCTGCGTCGGCGATTCCCCAATCGTGCGCCAGGTGTTCGATGCCGCTCCATTTCGTCACGCCGGCCGGAGCGATCTCGCACATGTATCCCGCATAGCGCGGACTGCGAAGCACGTGTACATAAAGGTCTTCCGGAAAACGCTCTTCCAATTGCCCGCACAGGGCCATCATTTCTTCCCGCGGCCCCATCGCAAAACACGAGAAAACACCCGGCGGTGGAGTGGCAACCAACTCGGGGCAGAGGCGGTGGCAATCAGGATTCCTCTCGAAAAACTCCATCAGCTCAGGCTGCTCGACCTGCGTGCGCCGGCAGTAAAGATCGAACCCCTCGGCGTAAGTGTCGGCGTACAGCAACGGGTCGTAGCCCGCCTGGTCGACCATTCGCAATGCCTCTTCGAGCACGCCCGGCGCAAACGACGCGCGGAACAATGTGCGATGGTCGAGTGGGTCTTTAATGAGGGCGCCACTGGCCGTGACCAGTGGGACGTCCAGCGACAATGGCTCGACCAGGGGAAGCGCGCGGCTGTAACGACGCCCCGTGGCCAGCACGACGCGAATGCCAGACGCAACCGCCTTGCGCAGCGCCGCGCGGGTGGGCGCCGTCAATTGATCCCGGCTGTTTACCAGCGTTCCATCGATATCAATGGCCAACAACCGAAATCTTGACATGCGGCGGGGCAGGGCAGGGGGGGTAAAGCCGAATTAACGAACTCGTGCAGCGCGTTGTTCGGCCTTCCTCGCGGCGCGCTCGCTCCCATTATACGGCATCGGCCATCGAGGCCAGTTGCAGCACGGAGCGAGTTTGTTCCTTCTCGAGGTACGTGCGCCCTTTACGCACGTTGATATGATCCCACGGCAGCCGGGCATCCAAGGGCTCGGTGTGATGCAAGACCTTGGGAATGTCGATCGCGCAATCCTCGAACGCTTGCCACCAGCGAGCGGCGTCGAATTGCTCTCCCCAACTATCAAATCGCGCGCCGCGCCGCCAGGCGAGCAAAATCGCCGCGCCGACGCGGCGATCGCCACGGCTGAGAACCCCCTCGACCAACGAATCCTCGATCGGATGACACTTGACCTCAACAGCCCGAATTCGCCGCTTCTTCAACAGATAATTTCGCGCCCACCGCAGGTATTCTCGCGATTGCATTCCGTTCCATTGGTACGGCGTGTGTGGCTTGGGAACGAAATTCGACACGCTGGCCGTCACCTTCGCGTATTGCCCCAGTTCTTCCTTGCCGATGCGTGAGATGGTTTCGGCCATCTCGACGATCCCATCCAAGTCGACGGCCCGTTCACCGGGCAGGCCGCACATGAAATACAGCTTTACATGCCGCCAACCGTGGCGAAACGCCTCGCGACATCCAACGTACAGATCTTCGTTCGTGATCTTCTTGCGAATCTGCTCGCGCATATCGTCGCGCGCTACCTCGGGCGCCAGCGTCAGCCCGCGACGATCGCTCGACAAGAGCGCCGCCACGCCACGCAATTGCTCGTTGACGCGCAGGCTCGGTAGCGCCAGCTTGACTCCCAGCGGCGCAAAGGTCTCGTGCATCCGCGCGAGCAACTCGACGAACCACGGATAGTCGCTGGTCGAAAGCGAAAGTAGTGAAATCTCGTTGAAGCCGGTGCTGTGGTAAGCGGCAAGCGCCGCCGCGACGATCGTCTCCACACGTCGCACGCGCAAGGGACGCTTGATCACGGTGCTCTGGCAAAAGCGGCACTGCCAGGGGCATCCACGCATGATCTCGATGGCAATCCGATCGTGTACGCATTCGACAACCGGCACTAGCGGAGCCAGCGGAAGCGGCATCGCGTCCAAATCGTCGATCACCGAGGGCTCGATCGTCGCCGGCACATCCGGATGTGTCGACCGCGTGGCCAGCAATTTCCCGCTCTCGTCGTATTCCGCTTCGTACCAGCGGGGCACGTAAGCAAACGGCAGCCGCGTAGCTAATTGCAGCAGCGCTCGGGAGCGCTGGTCGCGGCCGCGCTGGCCGTCACGAATTCCCTCGCCGCCGATGATATCGGCGCGGATATTCAACCACTCGTCGCACAATCGTGGCAGGCTGGGTTCGCCATCCCCAACGACAAAAACGTCGATAAAGTCGGCCAGGGGCTCCGGATTCTGCGCGCACGGGCCGCCCGCGATCACCAGCGGCTCGGCCAATGTCCGCTCGCTGCCTAAGACGGCGACCCCTCCTAAGTCGAGCATCGTCAGTACGTTCGTATACGACAGCTCGTATTGCAACGTAAAGCCGAGCACGTCAAAACTCGCCAGCGGCGTGAAGGTCTCTAAGCTGTAAAGAGGCAATTCTGCCGCGCGGAGCTCTTGCTCCATATCCACCCAGGGAGCGAAGACACGCTCGCACGCCCAGTCCTCCCGAGCGTTCATCAGCGAATACAGAACTTGCAATCCGTGATGGCTCATTCCGATCGTGTACGAATCAGGAAAGGCCAGACAGAGCTTGCCACGCACGGTCGAGTGGTCCTTGCGGACCGCGTTCAGCTCGCCCCCCAGATACTGCGCGGGACGTTGCACCCGCGGCAACAGGCGATCGACCACGAGTGTTTTCAGCCGCTCGTTAAGCATGTTGCGCCTGGGGCTGAAAAAAACTGCAAAACCGCCAAAACCCAACACATCGTCAATGTGGGCCACACGGCCAATCTATCGGCCTTATCCAGATGCGGCAACGGCATCGATGTAGACAAGTCTTTCTCGGCCGGCAACGATGGAGAGAAGGAAAGAGTTCTCAGGCATCGCTCAGCCCGGACCGGGTACGCACCATGACTCGCGCGCTTCCCCTTCTGCTGGTAGTTTTCCTCGCCGCCGCCGAAACGGCACGTGCTCAGGCTACGCAAGCCGAGTATGACGCGGCACGCAATCAGATGGTCGACCAGGACATCGTCGCGCCCGGCATCACGGATCGTGGCGTAATCAACTCCATGCGCAAGACGCTGCGACACGAGTTCGTACCCTCCGGCGAGCGGCAGCACGCGTATTACGATATGGCGCTGCCGATCGGCGCCGGACAGACGATCTCGCCACCATTCATCGTGGCCTACATGACCGAACAGCTCGAGCCACAGCCGACCGATAAGGTGCTCGAAATCGGTACCGGCAGCGGCTTTCAGGCCGCCATACTTTCACCGCTGGTCGACAAGGTCTATTCGATCGAAATCGTCGATGTACTCGGTAAGCGCGCGGCCGCCACGTTGAAGCGATTGAAGTACACGAACGTCATCACCAAAGTCGACGACGGCTACAAAGGTTGGGCCGAGCATGCGCCATTCGACAAGATCGTCGTCACGTGCTCTCCCGAGGACGTGCCGAAGCCGCTCGTCGATCAATTGAAAGAAGGGGGCCGCATGATCGTCCCCCTCGGGCAGCGGTACCAGCAGGTGCTGTATCTGTTTCGCAAGGAAGACGGCAAGTTGGTTTCCGAAGCGTTGCGCCCCACACTGTTCGTTCCCATGACCGGCACGGCCGAGGACCAACGACAGGTAAAACCCGATCCGCTGCATCCGTCGATCATCAACGGCACGTTCGAGGAAACGAACAAGGATAGCGAAGAGCCGCGCGGCTGGCATTATTTACGGCACGGCGAATTGACCGGCGGGGCTCCGGAAGGAAAGCGCGCGATCACCTTCACAAACGATGTTCCCGGCCGAGGCTGTCAGGCGCTGCAAGCCTTTCCCGTGGACGGGCGCAAGGTCGACCAGCTCGAGCTTTCGACCTGGGTACGCGTCAAGGATGTGCAGCCGGGTCAGAATTCCGAACAACTGCCGATGCTGGCCATCACCTTCTACGATGCGAAACGGGCGATGGTCGGGCAACGCGGACTGGGACCCTGGCGCGGCACGGCCGACTGGAAACGCGAGGAAGGACACGTCCGCGTCCCCACCAACGCTCGCGAAGCCATCGTGCGAATCGGATTGCTGGGGGGCGTGGGCGAAGTTTCGTTCGACGATGTGCAGATTTCTGGCACGCCGAAAAACGAAAAAGAAAAATAAGGCTTGCGTCAAACCTGTCGCACGGGTCTGCGCGCCACGAATCGAAACGGCGTGGCCGTCACCTCGAAGCCTGGCCGTAGCGCAATGTTCACCAGTAATCCCAACGCCAAGCTGTGCGCGATCAACCCCGATCCGCCATAGCTAACCAACGGCAATGACAGCCCGGTCACCGGCAAAATCCCCACCGTCATCGCGGTATTGATCACGGCCTGCACCCCGACCAACGTCGCAAGTCCCATGGCCGTCAATCGTCCAAATGGCTCGCGGGTCGCTTGCGCGATTCCCATGGCGCTGATGACGACGCCAAATTCGAGAACCAGCACCGCAAGCACGCCACACCAGCCGAGCCGCTCGGCCAGGACGATGAAAACAAAGTCGGTGTGATCCTCGGGCAGTTGGTAAACGGCCCGATCCGCCACGGCCTCGCCTGCGATCATGCTTCCTCGGATCCCGCCCAGCGAGAGTAGCTGCTTCGACTGGTGCAGATGATAACCGTCATCGCTGGGAGCTCTATCAGGCCCGGATTGATCGAAAAGCGCCGTGACGCGAGATTTCTGCTCGCCGCTCATTTGCGTCCACAGGAGGGGCAACATCACGATCCCGCACACGGTCAACACGACCAGGTCGGTCTTGCGCGCCCCTGCGGCATAAAGCATGGCGAACAGCACCGGAATGAAGACCAGCGATGTTCCCAAATCCGGTTCGCGCAATACCAAAATGACGGGAACCAGGGTCAACGTCAAAGGGATAAGCAGGCCGCGCAGCGTGCGATAATTCTCCCCCGACATCAGATATCGCGCTAGCGCCAGTACGAAGACCGGTTTGGCGAACTCCGACGGTTGTAAACCGACGCGCCCCAGGCGCAGCCAGCGATGCGTGCCGTGAATCTCGGGGAAGAAAAAGACCGCTACGAGCAGAAATAGAATCGCCAGGAAAGCGGCGTACGCGTAGTGCGTCAGCCAGCGATAGCCCACCATCGTCGCGAGCCACGTGACGCAGCACGCAGCGACCGACCAGATCACCTGTTGGCGCACATAGTGACCATCGCCGTCGCCGAGTTCCTCGCTGCGCGCGATGCCCACCCAACCCAACGCTAGCAACCCCACTGCCGACAGCAGCAGCCCCCAGGGAATACGTTGCGGCCAGGCAACCGGTAGCATCGAGCGCTTCCTCTGACGTCATTGCAACCGCAAATCAAGAATCGATGGGTGCGGATTGTAGGAATGATGATCGATCGTCCGCCAGTGCAACTAGCAACGATCGCCAGGAACGCAAGGCCATCCAAACAAACCAGACTGCGCAGTTCAACACGATTATTCGGACGATGCGGATTCTGAGTAGTCTGCGCTCGATACAGATTGCTCCTCTTTGCCATCCTGGATGATCGAAAAAAACTACGTATGTTGCTTGAATTACATGCTAGGGTTGGTATGTTCGTGGGGGAAACTGAGTCGTTAGGCCTCCGTTATCCATGGGAGCAAACAAGTTATGTTCTTCGGCAACGTAAAGAAATTGGTGCTTGGCGGCTTGGTCGCTAGCGTCGCCTGGTCGATGGCTGCACCGCAAGCTGACGCGTTTTGGCACCACCGCCGCTATGGTTCGTCCGGCGGTTCGTGGGGTTCGTCTGGTTCGTCCGGTTCCTCGGGCGGCTGGTACTCGAGCGGTGGTAGCTCGTCGTCCGGTAGCTGGGGCGGATACTATGGTTCGTCGGGTTCGTCCGGTGGATCGTCGGGCTCGAGCGGCGGCTGGTACTCCAGCGGCGGCAGCTGGGGTTCGAGCGGTGGCAGCAGCGGCGGTAGCAGTGGTGGCAGCAGCGGCGGGTCGAACGGTGGTTACACCACGGTTCGCGACGTTCCGGCTGGCCAGGTCCCCGCGGCTCCGGTCGCTCCGGGCACTCCGTCGGAACCGCCGATGTTGGATCAGTCTCCGGCTCCCGGAACTGACGCCCCCCAAACGATGAATGGCACGGGCCGCTCGGCGGTGCTGAGCGTGCATGTTCCGACCGACGCCAAGGTCTACGTCAACGGCATGTTGACCCGTAGCACTGGCATGGATCGTCGCTTTGTCTCGAACGGTCTCCGTCCGGGTTTCAACTACACGTACGAAGTGCGTGCGATCAGCGAGCGGAACGGCCAAACGGTCGAAGACCGCAAGGTCGTCCAGTTGCAAGCCGGTCAATCGGCTGATGTGAACCTGCCGCTGCAGGGTCAAGAAGCGGCCGACGAGCGGACCGCCACCAAGCCGATCAAGACCAGCCTGAAGCTGCATGTCCCCGCCGATGCGAAGGTCTTTCTGTCGGGTAACGAATCGAAGTCGACTGGTTCGACTCGCGAATTCGTCACCACGAAGCTGAACGACGGCCAGAGCTGGGACAACTACACCGTGCGTGTCGAACTCGAACGCAACGGTCAGAAGATCTCGAAGGTCGAGCGCATCTCGCTGGCCGCCGGCGAGTCGCGTGAACTGACGATCGACGTCGATGCGGCCCAGGTCGCTCAGGCGTCGACCGGAACTGACGTTCAGTAGTTCTTATCGGGTACCGCAACTGGGCAATGGATTGACCGACGGCACCCGAAATTGATTGCAACTCACAACCCTCGCACGGGATACGTCCCGTGCGAGGGTTTGTCGTTTGATACGGGAGTAACGAGGTAACGCGAATCGCTGTTTGCCGGCAAGCGCGGGCACCGATACCCGGATAGGTCCGCCGAGTCGATACGCCGTCGGTATCGATGGGGGCGATTGGGGCAGAATATTCGGCACGCGTCGCTAGATACAATACCCGCATGGCCACGACCGCAGCAGCCGCCGACACCCGCGAACCTCAGACGCCGCGCAGCAAACCTTGGAGCCTCGGCGCCAAGCTTGTCGTTAGTGCGCTTTTGCTCTGGCATATAGCGGCGATTCTGGTCGGACCTTTTTCGCTGCCGCCCACGCTGCTGGGCGATCTCTTGCATCCGGTTTTTCGCCCCTACATGGGAGCGACCTACCTGGATCACAGCTACAAATTCTTCGCGCCCGATCCAGGCCCCAGCCATCTGGTCCGTTACGAACTCGAATTCGCCGACGACTCGCACCGAAGCGGCGTGTTCCCCAGCTTGAATGACGAGTGGCCGCGGCTGTTTTACCACCGCCACTTCATGCTCAGCGAATTCATCAACCTCGCGCCACCGGATCCCAATACACCACCGCAAACCGAATGGGCAAAGCTTCCTTTGGCCCCGGGTCAGCAGCAATACGCGCGGAGTTATGCCGACCACTTGTTGAATAAGTATCAGGCGCGACGCGTGACGTTGTGGATGCAAGAACACTTGATCCCTTCGCCCGACCAGGTGGCCAAAGGGATGCAACTCAATGACCCCAGCTTGTATCGCGAGCGTACGTTGGGCAGCTTTGTGAGGATGCCATGATGCGGCTGGTGAGTGATTATGTTCGCGACCTGGCCACGTGGCTCGTGGCGGGCTGGAACCGTTTCTGGTTCCTGCCCTCCGATCCGGCGACGCTGTCGTTGATTCGGATTCTCGCAGGCGCGATGTTGTTCTATACGCACCTGGTGTGGTCGATCGGGCTCGAAGATTTCTTTCTGCCGACGGGCTGGGTCTCGCCCGAGGCGGCCAGTGCCGCGCAGCCCGATCCGTTTTCGTGGAGCTACTTCTGGTTAATCAATTCCAGTGGCGCGTTGTGGACCGTTCACATCGCGGCATTAATCATCTTTGCCATGTTGACGATCGGCCTGTTCAGCCGCTTCGCGGCCGTGGCCTCGTTTCTGGCGTCAGTCTCCTATGTGAACCGCGTTCCGGGCGCGCAATTCGGCCTCGACCAGATCAATGTCATGCTGGCCATGTATCTCATGCTGGGGCCGTGCGGCGCGCGGTACTCCGTCGATCGGCTATTGGCCGATCGCGACGAGGCGGCTGCGCCTCCGGTGATCCCCAGCGTCTCGGCGAACCTGGCCATCCGCCTGATACAAGTACACATGTGCGTGATCTACTTCTTCGCGGGCCTATCAAAGCTGCAGGGCGAAACCTGGTGGCGCGGCGACGCTCTTTGGGGCGCCGTGGCAAATCTCGAGTACCAGTCCTGGGATCTAACGTGGTTGGCAACCTGGCCCGTGCTGGTGGCGGCATTGACGCACATCACGGTCTTTTGGGAACTCTCGTTTTGCGCCCTGATTTGGGTGCCAAAACTACGACCGCTGATCCTGGCCATGGCCGTCCCGCTGCACATGGGAATTGCCCTGGGGATGGGCATGATCACGTTCGGGCTGGTAATGCTGATCGGCTGCACATCCTTTGTCTCGCCGCGATTGGTGCGCATGCTGATCGAACGCGCACCCGCGGAAGAGGGCAGGGGGGAGGAAGCCGTTTCTACCCCCACAGCAGCCGTCGCCCGACCGCAGCAACGCCGCCGCCCACCGGCCGCCAGAGCCTCGAAGCTCAACTGACGCGCCTAACATTGCAAAGGCCGGATTGCGGAATAAAGACGCCGGCGAACCGTCATCGAGCGGGGCAGGGCAGGGGGGGCAGCAAATCGGCCACGGCACAGAGCCTTTCGATGACTTCCGTTGTCTCCACCACCGGGCTTATACTGGCTTCGCCGGCGGGAGATGGCGGAAACACATGTGAGGGGTTTCCAGCCTTTTCTGGGGCGTAGCCATCCGAGTAGTACCCCCGGCGCGGTCGTACCTCAAGACATTCGGCATTCCCACCGTGCGGGAGCCGTTACTAATCGGGAGAGATTCGTGTTTGACGTCGTTGCTATTGTCGGTGCCACAGGGGCGGTGGGAAGAATCATTCGCGACCTGCTCGAAGAGCGAAACTTTCCGCTCGATCGAATCAAATTCTTGGCGTCCAAGCGATCAGCCGGTTCGAAAATCACCTTTCGCGGCACAGAGCACACCGTCGAAGAGCTGACTCCCGATTCGTTCCGCGGCGTCGACCTGGCCATCGGCAGCACTCCCGACGAAACGGCGCGCGACTTTGCTCCCTGGGCGGTGGAACGCGGCACGGTCGTGGTCGACGAAAGCGGTTATTGGCGCATGGATCCTAAGGTACCGTTGGTTGTGCCCGAGGTGAATCCGGCCGATGCCTTCAAACATCAGGGCATCATCGCCAGCCCAAATTGTTCGACGACCCAACTGGTCGTGGCGCTGAAGCCCTTGCACGACGCCGCCCGCGTGCGGCGAGTTGTCGTTAGCACCTATCAGGCCACGAGTGGCGCCGGCGTCGCCGGACAACGTGACCTGGAGCAGGGGACCCGCAGCAAGCTCAACAACGAGGTGCATCGCTACGAGACCTTCTCGCACGACATCGCCTTCAACCTGATTCCGCAGATTGGATCACACAAACAGGCGGGCTACACCTCAGAAGAAATGAAGATGGTGTACGAAACCCGCAAGATTCTCGGTGACGACTCGATTCAAGTCTGCCCCACCTGCGTGCGCGTCCCCGTGAGCAACTGTCACAGCGAAAGCATCCTGGTCGAGACTGAGCGTCCGCTGTCGGCCGACGAAGCTCGCGAACTGTTTGCCGCCGCGCCGGGGATCGCGGTGATCGATGACCTGGCTGCTAACCAGTATCCGATGCCGCTGACATGTGACGGTCGCGACGAAGTCTTCATCGGGCGCATCCGCCAAGACATCAGCGGCGGAAACGGCGTGGCCTTCTGGTGCGTTAGCGACAACCTCCGCAAAGGCGCCGCCACGAACGCCGTGCAAATCGCCGAGTTGCTCGCCGCGGCAAGGACCACGCAAGGCGCCGGCCACGCGGCAGGGTAGGGGAGGGCAGGGGAGGCGCACCGCTTCGCCCTGTTGCCATGCGTACTTTCAAGCTCACGCTGGCCTACGACGGCACCAAGTACGCCGGCTGGCAATGGCAGCCCGGCAAGCCCACCATCCAGGGCGCCCTGGAAACGGCACTCGCCAAAATCACCGGCGAATCGATCCGCGCCGCCGCCAGTGGTCGCACCGACGCCGGCGTACATGCGCTCGGGCAGGTCGTGAGCTTTCAGAGCGAGACGAGATTGTCGGCCGATACGCTACGCAATGCCTTAAATGGCGAGTTGCCGCGCGACATATCCGCCATCAATGTCACCGAGGCTGCCAAGGCATTCCACGCGCGGCGCAACAGCATCCGCAAGCGCTATCGATACATGATTCACGATGGGCTCGTGGCTGACGTCTTTCGCCGTCACCTGTGCTGGCAATATCGGCAACCGCTCGACGCGGGGACCATGAGCCGGGCGGCGCAGTCGTTCGTTGGCACGCACGATTTTCGCAGCTTCGAGTCGCGCTGGCCGCAACGCGCCTCCAGCGTGCGTACGATTTATGAAGCGACGGTTTCACGCGGCACCGGCGAGAGTGCCAACCTGATCACGATCGAATTCTCGGGCAACGGATTTCTCTATAACATGGTCCGGGCGCTGGTGGGTACGCTGGTCGAAGTGGGGCGCGGCACACGCCCCGAATGCTGGCCGGCCGAGGTCGTGGCCGCCGGAAACCGCGGCGCGGCGGGCATGACGGCTCCCGCGCAGGGCCTATTCCTGGTGCGCGTCGATTACCCCACTTCGCTCGCGCCTGATTAGTCTAGAAGTATTGTGTAAGTGACTCGCGATTCCTTTTCTTGCAGTCTCGACGCAGTATGCGAGTCGCTCACATCATCACGCGAATGATTCTTGGCGGAGCCCAGGAGAATACGCTCCTCAACTGCGAGGACCTGCTGCGCGACTACCAGGATGACGTCCTGCTGATTACCGGGCCGCCGCTGGGGCCCGAAGGGAGTTTGCTCGATCGGGCACGAGCGCATCGGGTGCCGCTCGAAATCGTTTCTCCGCTGCGCCGCTCAATTCACCCTTGGCGCGATTGGCGCGCTTACAGCGAGCTAAAACAAGTGCTGCGCAAGTTTCGCCCCGACGTTGTCCACACACATAGTGCGAAAGGGGGCATGCTTGGGCGCATGGCCGCCGCGGCCGTTGGCGTACCGGTAATCGTCCACACGGTGCATGGCGCGCCGTTTCATCCTTACCAATCGAGCGTCGCACGTGAATTCTTTCGCAGGTGCGAACGGTACGCGGCGGGAAAGTGCTCCGCGATCATCAGCGTCGCTGACGCCATGACCGAGCAGCTCGTCGCGGCCGGGGTCGCGCCGCGCGAAAAATTCACCACTATCTACAGCGGCATGGAAGTCGAACCCTTTTTGTGCGCCGACGAACACCGTGATCGCCTGCGCGCGGAGTTGGGTTATCGGCCCGAGCATGTCGTAATCGGAAAAATTGCGCGGCTGTTCCATCTCAAAGGGCACGAATACGTCCTGGCCGCGGCGCGCACGATCATCGACCACCAACCGAACGCTCGCTTCTTGTTTGTTGGCGATGGGATACTTCGCCCGGAGTTCGAACGCCGGATCGCCGATCAAGGCCTCGCGGATCGCGTTCGCTTTACCGGCCTGGTTCCGCCGCAAAAGATCGCGGAATTCCTCGGCGCGATGGATATCGTGGTTCATGCAAGCCTGCGCGAGGGGCTGGCCCGCGTCTTGCCACAAGCGCTGATCGCCGGCAAGCCCGTGGTGAGCTACGACGTCGATGGCGCGCGCGAAGTGGTGCTTCCCGGAGTTACCGGCTATCTAATCCCACCGTGCAGCGTCGCGCCCTTGGAAACGGCGATAGGTGAATTGATCGCGCAGCCACCGCTTCGCAAGCGACTCGGGGAGGAAGGACGCCGCCGCTTCACCGATCAATTTCGGCACGAAACGATGACGCGCCAGATTCGCACGCTTTACGAGCGGCAGCTCGGTCGTCAACCGCGGTAGAGGAGTGTCGCGGCCGCAGTGCGCAAGACAATCACGCGACCCGTACCCCGTGATTTGTCCCCCATGCTGCCCCAGACTAAACTTACACTGTATGGCGAGGCATTCGTCACTCGGAATTCCCAAGAGTCCTCAGGAGAGCTTTCCTTGGCCGGCGGTTTCTCGCCCGGCTGAGTGATTGGTATCGCGATCGTGGCACTGGCAAGTCAAGAACATATTGGTCCCTACCGTCTGTTGAATATCGTCAAGACGGGACAAACCAGTCAGGTGTGGGCGGTCATGGACGATCGCGATAAACGCCGGCTCGCCATCAAGCTCTTGCTCTCCGAATATCGCAAAGACAAGGAACATCTTACTTATCTCAAGCAAGAGGCGATCGTCGGCAAGACCCTTGATCATCCCAATGTGATCAAGGTCTACGAGTTCGCCATCGATCACGGCCTTCCCTATCTCGTGATGGAGTACTATCCGGCGCCGAATATGAAGGAAATCATCCTGCAAGTGCGGGAGCAGGTCGGCTACTTGATGCCCAAGATTGTTAAGGAAGCGGCCGAAGGCCTGGCCTATTTCAATCAGCAAGGCTGGATCCATCGCGACATCAAACCGGACAATTTTCTCATCATCCAGCAAGGAGACGTCAAGCTCATCGACTTTGCCCTGGCCCAACGAAAGAAAGGCATGCTCGGGCGACTATTCGGCCGCAACAAAGTTCAGGGAACACGCAGCTATATGTCTCCCGAGCAAATCCGGGGCGAGCCGCTCGACGAGCGCGCGGACATCTACAGTTTTGGCTGCACCGTCTTTCATCTGCTAGCAGGGCGACCACCCTTCACCGGCGGCAACTCGAACGAATTGCTCAATAAGCATCTCCGCGCGGCCATTCCAGCACTCGAAGCGATGGACCGGAATATCACGACGGAGTTCGGCGCCCTGATTCGCTCAACGATGTGCAAGGACCCCAAAGGCCGCCCGGACTCGATGGCCAAGCTTTGTGGTGAACTAAACGGCACAACGATGTTCCGGAAGACGCCGGAACCGCCATCTGCAGTAAATGCCGAAGAAAACGCGTCTTAACCGATCTGCCGATTCGGTGTAATCTACCAATCGTTGGGTTAGTTCGGGACCAGCAGGCCCTGTGACAAAGCGGCGGGGCAGGGGGGGCCACTATGATTGCCCTGAGCCGAAGGCAGCCCTGCGTCTCGACGCGACGTTAATCGGTGTGGTGCTTTTCCACTAACGGATACGTTCCGATTCAGGTTTCACATCATGGCGATTCCGCTGCAGCAACTGGCATTCGAACAGCCTATCTACGAGCTCGAGGCGCGGCTCGCCAAGCTCGAGAGCACCGCGGCGGAAAGCGTGGCCGCGCGCGATGAGGTGCGCCGCCTGCGCCGTGAACGCACCGACCTGATGAAGAAAATCTACAGCCAGCTCGAACCTTGGCAGGTCGTCCAAGTGGCTCGGCATCCCGAGCGTCCCATGACTACCGACTACATCGAGCTCGTATTCGACGACTTCGTCGAGTTGCACGGCGACCGTTCGTTCGGCGACGATCGAGCCATTCGCACCGGCATGGCTAAGCTGGGTGAACACAAGGTCATGCTGATCGGGCACCAAAAAGGCAAGGATCTGAAAGAGCGCATTGCCTGCAATTACGGCTGCGCCCATCCCGAGGGCTACCGCAAGGCGATCGCGAAAATGAAATTCGCGGCCAAGTTCGGGCTGCCGATCATCACGCTCATTGACACCCCCGGCGCTTACCCGGGCATCGGCGCCGAAGAACGCGGCCAGGCCCAGGTCATTGCCGACGCGATGTTCGAAATGTCCCGGCTGGCGTGCCCCGTGATTTGCGTTGTGATCGGCGAAGGTGGCTCCGGCGGTGCCCTGGGTATCGGCCTGGGCGACAAGATCGCCATGCTCGAATTCGCATACTACTCGGTCATCAGCCCCGAGGGCTGTGCCGGCATCCTCTGGAAAGATGCCGCCTATTCGAAGCAAGCCGCCCAGGCTTTACGCCTCACTTCCCGGGATCTGCTGAAACTCGGGGCCGTCGACGACGTCATCGAAGAACCGATCGGGGGCGCCCACCGGGACCATCACCAGATGGCCGGGCGTCTCAAGCTGTATCTAGTCAAAGCCCTCCGCGAGCTGGTCCAAAAGCCCTCCGCCCAGATCATTGAGGAACGGTACGAAAAGTTCCGGCGGATGGGGATGTACCTAGAACATCCGGGGGACCCGGCCCCTGCTGGCATCCTCAGCCAACCGGCCTGACCGCCCTGCCGAAATTCGGATTTTTTTCCCCGCCGGCGCGCGCCACATTTTCCATTTTTGGCGCCGAGATTCACTCTGGTGCGCCGCCAGAAATCCGATTCGGCTTTCGAATTTCGGCGGCGCCGAATTTCGCATCGCTCCACGCGTCGCCTGACGTCATGGCGAGGTGATCCATGACCTGGATTCCACGTCTCTAAAGCCGACGTCCCATGACGCCATTTTACTGTTCCGAGAGTGGGCCAGGCCGGCAGGAGACCTAGCTCCCGGCTATAGGCCAACGTCCGATAATGTTTCTTATGTTCGGTTGTTGACCCTGGATTTCCCGGGGATTCCTGCGTTTTGTCGGTTTTGGCCCTCTCCGCCCCGGCCAGACAAACCGATTAGAAACCGGCACGATGCGCGACGTGATGAGCGACGAATTCGTGTACCAAAATCGCGCTCAAAAAACCTCCCACCATCCCCTGCTGAATGCCTCGCAGGAACGCGCCGATGAGACTTCCCCCAAGACCTTTTGACCACCGAAATTCAATCGCGGCACCCGTGCGAGATTCGACCTCACAAGTTGTTGGCGCAGTGAACTCCAGCAGGGGCCCGCAGACAAAAGGGCGCCCCGAGCGTCACTTCGCAGATAGTGAATCTGTCAGAGACAAGCCGGAAGTATTACCGGTCGAACCCGCACCATCGGCCTTCCCGCCCCTCCCGGCTTCTTGGGACCTTGAACTAGCCAGCAGGGGGCGGCTAGCAGCGATCGCGATTTACCCCGCCGACACCGTGAACCGATCTTTCCTCGATCCACGTTCCAGGCTACAGTCCCGCCTCGATTTGGCGCCATTTCCGCGCCGTCGGTCACGCTCCAGGGAAGGATGCAGGACATGCCCGGCTTCAAAATTCACATTTCCGGTAGCACGACCATCGGCATTGCTTACGGCACGACGGCTATGCTGGTTTATCACCAACCGCTCGAAACAAGCTTATTGGCCGCCGGTTTGTGCTCAGTCTCCGGCATGCTGCCTGACCTGGATAGCGGCCCCGGCCGCCCATTGCGCGAAAGCGTGACCTTTGGCGCCGCCGTGGTGCCTATGCTATTAATCGATCGCTTCAAGCACCTGGGCATGTCCAACGACGCGATGGTGCTGGCCGGCGGGCTTTTGTATCTGTCGATTCGGTTCGGCATTGCCTGGATATTGCGCCACTACAGCGTGCATCGTGGCATGTTCCACAGCCTGCCGACGGCGCTAATCTTCAGCGAGTTGGCGTTCTTGCTTTGTTCGTCAGGCGGATTGCCGGTGCGATTCTTCGAAGCGGGCGCGGTCGTCTTA
This sequence comes from Pirellulales bacterium, assembly GCA_036499395.1. Lineage (NCBI taxonomy): Bacteria > Pseudomonadati > Planctomycetota > Planctomycetia > Pirellulales > Pirellulales bacterium. The sequence continues at coordinate 286,041 of DASYDW010000068.1, read as the reverse complement.
GGCTTCCTGTCGCATCTGATCCTGGACGAAATCTGGAGTATTGAGTGGAAAGGGCTGCGGCCACATTTGAAATACACCTTCGGAACGGCTTTCAAATTTTGGGGGCCATGTGTCTGGTCGAACGTGTTGACCTACGTGTTGATGATCGCCACCACGGTAGTCGTCCTCAACGATCCCATCTGGTCAAATGAACCAGGGGCCGAGGAAGCGCACCAGATCGCCAGTTCGCTGATGCAGCACATCAATCGCTAGCGATTTTGTCACACAACGTGGCAAGCTGCGTGGGCAAAAGGCGCGTCGCACAGAGCCGTAGCAAGCTGCGATCCCCCTGCCCTCCCCTCCCCTATCGCGCGTCTGAACGCGCTCCGCACGAACGGTCCGGCACTCGCACCTAGCGGCTATCCACAATAAGTGTCACCGGACCGTCGTTAGTCAGCGACACTTCCATGTGCTGACGAAAGCGGCCCGTGGCCACCGCAATGCCAGCGGCGCGCACCCGCGCGACGAAGGCTTCGTATAACCGCTCGGCTAACTCCGGCGGCGCGGCCGCGGTGAAACTTGGCCGACGGCCATGCGAGCAATCGCCCAGTAGTGTGAACTGGCTGACAACCAGCATGCTGCCGCCAACATCAGCCAGCGCGAGGTTCATCTTCCCCGCTGCGTCCTCGAAGATGCGCAGGCCGACCAACTTGTCGGCCAACACCTGCAAATCGCGTTCGCCATCCTCGGTCGCAACGCCGAGCAGGACGACCATCCCCACCCCGATTTCGCCCACGATCGCGTCGTCGATCGCAACCTGTGCTCGACTGACGCGTTGTACGCATGCACGCATGGCAACTACTCACATTGGTTTTGACGCGCGATTCAGCCCCGTCCGGATGACGGTTGTGCCCCATCAAATCGAGGCGAAGTCACGATAAACGGGCCTCTCTCGGCCGGCAACTGCAACGCGAGCGCGGCTTGCCGAAGTTTAGCCTCGCTGCCATACTCGGCGTTTGCGCCCTGATCCGCCGACGTTAACCTGGGAGAGATCTCCGTGCCGCAGTCCGCGTTGCTCGCAATCTACTGCCTGCTCATCGCGGGGGCTGCTTTGGCCGGCGGGTGGATCCCGATGCTGCTGCGGTTGACGCACACCGGCATGCAGATGTCGATGAGTTTCATCGGCGGCGTGATGCTGGGGGTGGGTATTTTGCACCTGCTGCCGCACGCGTTCTTCGAACTCGGAGACATCTACCACTGCGTGTGGTGGCTGCTCGGGGGCTTCTTGACGATGTTCTTTATCGAACGCGTCTTCCACTTTCACCACCATGACGCACCCCAGGATTCTGATGCCGAACATTCTGAGCATGAGCACGCTCACGAGCACCTGCACGGCCACGATCATGCACACAGCCACGCACATGCGCACGGCGATGAGCGTCCGCGCGCCTGGCAAGCTGCGCTCGTAGGTCTGGCGCTGCATAGCGCGGCCGACGGCATGGCGCTCGCAGCCAGCGTAGCCGCCGAGACCGATCTCGAAGGGGACGGTCACTTTCTGGCGGGGCTGGCCGTGTTTCTCGTCATCTGGCTACACATCCCGTTCGATTCGCTGACGCTCAGCACGCTGATGACCGTCAGCGGCGCCTCGCGGCGTGCCCGGCACGTGGCCAACCTGATCTTTGCGCTTGCCGTACCGTTGGGGGCGGCCATTTTTCTTTTTGGCGCCGAGCATGCGTTCACGGGCGAGACGCCGATCCTGGGCGCGGCGCTAGCCTTCTCGGCCGGCACGTTTCTGTGCATTGCGACGAGCGATCTCTTGCCCGAGCTGCAATTTCACGCTCACGATCGCGTGAAACTTTCGGCCGCGCTGTTGTTCGGCCTGGCCGTGGCGGGCGGCATCGTGCTGGTCGAATCTTCGGCGCACAATCATGGACATGCCCACGAACAGGGGCACGTGCATGAGCACGACACGCCGCACGCGGTCCATTCCGACGAGCATGATCACGCGCACTAGACGAGCCGCCTGTACGGCCGTCAGCAAGAGTTGTCGATCACGGCTCGAGGCCACGCTCTGTGCGAATCCGCTGTACGTCGCTCATGACGTCCGTGATCACGGCGTGATTGGCAACGATGTTGTGATATTGTGCGAACGAAGCCCAGGCGATGAAGCAAAGCCCCAGTACCGCCCCTATGAAATGCACATTCGTCCAAGTCATGCCCGGCGGAGGCGTACCGCGGAAGGTGCCGGCCGGATCGCCGGCGCCGCCCAAAGCGACGATGCCAACCGCGATCAGCATATTCGCGACGCATAGGGGGAACGTTCTCCGTTTAATAACGTTGCTCCGCGCAATCAGATTCGGTGACAACTCATAAGTTTCGCAGACTTCCTTGCACCACCGACTGGTGCCGACGAAATACGTCACGACGATGCTGTTCACCAAGACCACGGCCAGCGCCGCCGCGATGCCAGACAATCGGTGCACCGTGGCCCATCGCTGACCGGCAGCATCATGTACATCGCGAATGTCATGCATCCGCAACGACAGCCCCAACGCGAGAGTGGCCAACACAAACACGACGGCAAACACAGCCAAAACACGAAAAATCTTATTCAAGGCAACGCAACTCCTCGTCTAATACGACAATTTCGTGACATTCTATCGCAACTGCCGTTGCGGCACGAACGGCTCCTGGGTGGCAGCGAGGCTTCACAATTCGCCCCCGCAGGCGACAGGTCAGCGGCGCTCGCGCAAGCTGGGCGGCAGTTCCAGCCCGTGGACTTCCAATAATTGTTCATCACGCAACAGTTCGGCCGTCGGACCATCCGCGCAAATCCGTCCTTCGTCCAGCAGGATCACGCGCGGACAAACATCCAGAATCATCTCCAGGTCGTGACTCGCGATCAGCTTGGCGCAATCTAACTCACCAAGCAGTCGCATCAGTTGGCGGCGTGCCCGCGGATCCAGATTTGCCGTAGGCTCGTCGAGTGCCAGCAATTGCGGACGGCAAGCGATGATCCCCGCCAGGCACGCTCGCTTGCGCTCGCCCATACTCAAATGATGCGGCACGCGATCTCCAGCGGCGGACAGGCCGACGACCGCCAAAGCTTCGTCAACGCGGCGATGCACTTCGGCCGCGTCGAGCCCCAGGTTCAAAGGGCCAAACGCCACATCCTCGCGAACCGTCGTTCCGAAAAGCTGATCGTCGGGATCTTGAAACAATAACCCCACGGCGCGACGCACCAAAGGTAAGTGGGCATGACTCACGGCCATACCGTCGACTCGTAGCGGCACGGGCGCCGTTTCGGAGTGATTGCCGCCCTGATGCCGATGATGCCCGTCCCGCAAGCGCTCGGGCAACAGGCCATTCAGGTGCCATAAAAGTGTCGACTTGCCGGCGCCGTTCGGCCCCACCAGTGCCACGCACTCCCCTGCCCCAAGGGTAAAGCTGACGTCCGACAGTGCTACCACTCCGTCGGGATAGCGATAACTGAGATGTTCGACTTCGACGAGCGGCATGATCCAGCTACGGGCGCTCCTCCAACATGCGAACCTCACCGTCGAATCCGCGTGCCATCATCGCCGCATGAACACGTTCGGCACGTTCACTGCAGCGCACCAACAGCATCCCCACGGCGCGAGCCCCATTACGAAACGTGACCGGAGACAGTCGCCGCGGACAATCGAAAGTCCGCGCGTATTGAGCGCGGCGCATACGTTCCAGCTCGTCCAACAGCACGAAGATGAACCGGTACATCGACGCCACGATGGCCACGATCAGTTTCGGCACACCGCATTGCCGTAGCGCTTGCAGCAGTCGCTCGAAAGGGGTTGTGTAGATCAGGCAGAGCATCGTGGTGAAGGAAAGCAGCCCCTTGACGAGTACTCCCGCCATGATGTGCCAACCTGCCGCTCCCTGCGACAGAGGAATCGACAGGCCCACGGCAGCCAGTGGAATTGCGAAGGTCAGCAACCGCGTACACAGATATCGCGCCGGAACTTTCGCCACGATCACGACACATGCGACCATGCCAGCCACCGCCAGATGAATCCAACTGACGGGAAAGTACGCCGATACCGGCCACCAATTCGGCTGGACCAAACTGACGACGACCAGCAGCCCGAACGCCGCCAATAACTTGTCGCGCGCAGCAAGCCGGTGCAGCAGGCTAATGCCGCCGCGTCCCTGGTCCAGGCTGTCATGTTCAAGTCGATCGGGCAGCATCTTCGTCGCAGTATTTCTGCAGGCAAGAACGGCTTTCGTGAATCCTCGATTCGTGGCCAAAACCACAGTACCACGCTACGCTGCCAGCCTCGCGAGGGGAAGGACCGCGCCAACGACTCCTTTCTGATGACATCCTTGCTGAGTAGAATTCTGCGGATGCCGACTTCGAAGCCACTTCTTGCACTGACCATGGGCGATCCGGCCGGAATCGGACCGGAAGTGATTGCTGGCGTCTGGGCCGACCCACGAGTTCACGACTGGTGTCGTCCGCTCGGCGTTGGAAATCCTGCGGTCATGCGGCGTGCCTGTGACCTGATCGCGCCGACGGTGCAGGTGTGCGAGATCGCACTACCCAACGAGGCACAGCCTGGTCCGACTGTCATGCCGTGCTTGTCGGCATGTCACCCGAGCGCGGCCGATGCTTCGCCGGGCGTGATCGACGCGCGTGGCGGTCAGGCGGCCTACGATGCACTCATGGCGGCAGGGCATTTGGCGATCGCGGGGCAGATCAATGCCATTGTCACGGCACCGCTCAGCAAGGCCGCTCTGTGGCAGGCCGGGCATCATTACCCTGGTCATACTGAGTTGCTGGCCGAACTGTGCGGCGTAGACGACTTCGCCATGATGCTGTACCTAGGGCCCGACGAACAGGTGCGCGGCCCGCACGGCTTGGGGGTGATTCACGTTACGCTACATACGTCGTTGCGTAACGCGATCGCATCGCTCGACACGGCCGCCGTCTTGGCCAAAATTCAGCTTGCTGACACAACGATGCGACCGCTTACGCACGGCGCGCCGCGCATCGGGGTTTGTGCCCTGAACCCTCATGCTGGCGAGGATGGGCTATTCGGCGACGAGGAATCTCACATCATAGCGCCGGCCGTCGCGGCGGCACAAGAACTCGGCATTGCCGCCGTGGGCCCCTACCCTGCCGACACCTTGATGGTGCGCGCGCGAAACGGCGAGTTCGATGCCGTCGTCGCCATGTACCACGATCAGGGTCACATCGCGCTCAAGCTCTTAGGAATGCATCGCGCGGTGAATGTGACCTTAGGACTGCCGATCATCCGCACGAGCGTGGCCCATGGAACGGCGTTCGACATCGCCTGGCAAGGCGTCGCGCAAACCTCAAGCATGATCGAGGCGATTCGCGTCGCCTGCCAACTGGCACGCGCTGAAAATCGCACACACCCTCTAAACCAAAAAACCTGACCAAGCCGATGCCCGAATCCCTCCCCCCCTCCCCTGCCCCGGACACTTGCTACGCCTATTTGATCCGTCATGGCGCGACGCCGGCCAGTGCCGCGCATCCCGTCATCATGCAGGGGCGTAAGGTAGACACGGCACTTTCGCAGATGGGCCAGCGACAAGCCGCGGAAACCGGGCAATTCCTCGCTGCACGACAACTCGACGCCGTGTACGCCAGCCCGATGGTTCGCGCGCAGCAAACCGCCGCAGCGATCGGGGAACTTCACAACCTAGCGCCACAGGTGATTGCGCCACTCATCGAGGCTGACCTTGGCTCTTGGGAGGGTTTGAGTTGGGACGACATCAAACTCCGCGAACCCGAAGTGTACGATCGTTTTATTGCTCGCCCCGACGTATACGGTTACGGCGGCGGCGAAAGCATCACGGACGTGCGCGACCGCGCCTTGCCGGCGCTGGCCGACGTGATGAGTAAGCATCTGGGGGGCGCCATCGCCATCGTCACGCATCGCATTGTAATTCGCGCGTGCGTGACGCACCTAGTGGGCATGCCGTTGGCCGAAGCGCGCCGACTTTCCCCCTCGACCTGCGGAATCTCGCTGCTGCGTTATCGCCGTCAGGAGATCGAGGTGACGACGTTCAACTCGCTCTTTCATCTGAGCGCGTGGTAGGCGCTCGCGACGAAAAGATTCGCGTGCTGCGCAGAGAATCTACCGCGGCAGCACCCGTTTCAAAAACGCCTCGGTGTCATCGATCGGCACACCGTCGCTGGCCGGATGGACGAACTGCGCCGGATCGATCGACGTGTCGAAATGAACGTCGACGAACTTCATCTTGGCGAGCAATCGATCGCTGTTGTGGTGCGTTCCGGGATTCGACGCGCGCAGATAGTCGACCTGGTACGGAAACAGGTCGTCACGCCCGACGAAGATCTCGATCTGGTTCGGCAGATACTCCGGCACCGGCAACGGTTCGGCCGATGGTTCCGAGCCCGGCGGCTTTTGTTCATCCGCCATCAACTGCGCGAGCGCCGCTGGTTTCCAAACTCCCAGCACGACATACGTGGGAATCACCCCCAACCGCTCGGACCGCATCGACTGAAACTCGAACGATCGGTTCAAACTGTCGAGCAACATGGGCAGTCCTCCGATTGCCAGGACGTCCACCCCCGCACGGAATCCACTCTGTTGCATCGCGGCCAGCACCCGTTGTAGATCGACCCGCCCTAGCCGGGTCTGCGCGAGCGTGTTCTGCCGGCTCCACAGAGCGTTGCCATCGCTGACTTGCTGCAGGCTACAGACCTTCTCGCCGAGCTTCAGTTTCAGCTCGAGCCGCACGCGGCGCGATTCCGCAGGCCCCTGCAGATACTGCCCCACAGCGGTCAGCGATTCGCCAAAGACTTCCGAGTGCAAGTTGATCTTCGCTGAAACCGTTTCATGGCTGGCGAGTTGCCGCGCGGCATGGGCAATGATCTCGCCGGCCCGCGGCGCCGGGACAAGGTTCTCACGGTTCGACGGCGCGATGCCCGAGGCACGTACGGTGGTCGGTTCAGGCGGTGAGACAGTCGGCGCGTGATGCCGATGACGCGCCAAAAAGATTCCGACGGCAACGGCCCCCGCCATCCCCAGGAGGATTGCCGGCAAGATGGGCAATCTGTGCTTCATTGTGGGGTTTTAACGGATTTGCCAAAGAAACCGGTTGTGCAAGGCCGAATCTAGGACTCAGAGGTGCGAAGCGCGCAAGCGCGGCGAGCATTCTCGTTCGTTATTCGGACCATCCGGATGAACGAGTGCGAGCCGTTGCCAGCAGGGCGACGCATTGTAAGTGGGTCGCTTTGCGCGGTCCACGCCAAAACATAGCCATATGCCGGCCTACCACACGGACGCCACTGCCACGTGTGCCGGGAACGACGGGAAGTTTTCCAAGGGGGGAAACGATGAAGTACCAGATGGTAGCTTTGTGCCTTTTTCTAGGCGTCAGCGGCTGTAAGGTGCCGCTGGCCCATAACCTGCCGCCAGCCGAGCAAATTATGCATCCCGGCCCCGGCGTCGATGGTCCCGGTCCCGGGGTGATGATTCCCGGTGGCGGAGCCGTGATGCCCTTCCCCGGAGCGACGTCGCAAATCGCGTTCGTCGGTCCCGACGGCATGCAGGTGAATTGGGATTTGGGCAGCCCCGGGGCGTTCGACTCGGAACCTCTGGTCGTTCCCGGACGCTACAACTTCCCCCAAGGCGCGATCTATCGCCTGAAGCTGACTTCGATCCCGGGTCGTGCCGGCGTCGAGCTCTATCCGACGCTCGAAGTGGCACCGACCTTGCCGCGGACTGATGCCTACCTCGCACACAACGCGATTCCGTTCCAGTTGACCGACGAAGACTTCGATCAGGTGCTGAGCGGGAACTTCGTCACCAAGGTCATCTATCTGCCCGATGCCGAGTTCCAAGAGCTCGCACTGGCCGGAGTCGAGACCTTGGTCAGTACGCGACTGGATCCAGGTGTCGATCCGATTGTCGAAGCCGATCGCCGTGGATCGATTCTGGCAATCATTCGCGTCGGTAACAAGGATCTGCAAATCCCCGGCGGGGCAGGTGAGTTTGCCTCGGGCGACGCGGCATTGGCCGCCGGAGCCGCGGCAATGGCTTGCGGTATGACCGGTGGTCCGGGCAGCCAGATGCCGCCAGAACTGATCTCGGGCATGACGGCCCCGCAATACGGCATGCCGTCCTCTGGCACGCCAATCGGACTACCTGGTCCACCCCACATTCCGTTCGGTGTTCCGGCCGGATTGCAGCAACACGTCATGAAGAATCACACCTTCATGGATATCCCTGGCCCAGTCGCCAGGATGAAGATCGACGTGAAACAGAAGCCGGGTATGACCTATCCGAAACCTGTCAGCCACGTCCGTATCACCGAAGAGGTCTTGCCGGCACCCGCGATGTACAGCCATCCGCTGTCGACCAAGATGCAGCTCATGGGATCAGGCCCCATTCCTCCGCCGCCGGCCCCCGTGGCTTGCGACGCCGAATGTGCCAGCCCGTGATGCAGGTGAACGGGTACCTAAGTTGAAGTTGTAACGATGCGAGCGTCCTCTCCCCACGCGGGGAGAGGACGCTATGAGACAAACGTAGATACGATCGTAGACCAAGTGATTCCATCCACGAGATCCAAGGCCATGGTCCAACCACCCCGCAGCTCGGACGTCCGCACGCGGTCGGGCCGAGAGAGGGTTGCTTGCCTGGTAACGATGGGGCTGCTTTTGAGTCTGTTCGCGAGCACGAAAGTCGCGGCACAGAATCAGAACGTGCATTATCGCTATCAAGGCAACGAGCCTCCGGGAGCGATTGGTAGTTGGCAACTCCTGCGGGGAGGACCATTGCCTGGGTATTTCCAGCCGGTTGAGATCAAGGCTCCTCAGGGGGCCTTGATCTCGCTGGCGGTGGACGGAACTTTTCTCCCATCGATTCCCACACCGCTCCGCGTCGGTATGTTGATCGCGCCGGTGTATCGCTTGCGTATCTCGAAAATCCCCTTGCACGAAGGGCAAGAGGTTTATCCCACAATCGAAGTGATCGACCGGCTCTACCCTCCGGTCGGCCAGGTGGCGCGGTTCGCAGTACCGATCGAGATCACACAAGAAGATCTCGAACTGGCACTACATGGCAATTACGTCACGCGTGTGATCTACCTCGAAGATCCGAACCACGTTCTACCTGCCTGTCCGGGCGGATGCTGCAAGGAGCAGGCGTGGTTCGACGCAGGCCCTGGGTCCAATCCCGTCGAAGTCGCGGACCGCTTGGGACGGCCCATGGCGATTCTACGCCTGGGAGGGCGCGTGCCCGACAATCGCGCCGGTGGCGATGCGCAATTTCTTGGTTGTTGCCCGCCGTTCATTCCGCTGCCCGGATGCTTGCCCTTGAAGCCAATCGGCGAGCCGGTACCGGCGCCGACGGCCACACGCGCCGCAACGAATGAGCAACCGGCAACACGGCCGGCGAAAGCAGAATCGCGATCGCAACTCGGCTTTGCCTCCGCCACAGCCCAGGATGAGCCCGCACAGAAATGATCGGCCGCATTCGTCGACAACTCGATGGCACTCGTGGTCGAGCGCGATTGCGTGTCGCCACCGTGGCGTTCGCGGCGCTCTCGCTTTGCTCTTGCCGTACGAACCTGAATTCGCATGGGCTCGCCCCCAACGCGGCGGTTCCCCCCTGCCCTGCCGGCGAAGAATGCATGCCGGCGGTTGCTGAAACCGGCCCGGCCGTACCGCAATTCGTGCCGGCCCCCCTGCCCTATGAAGTTACTGGCTCGTGGGCGCCGCCGGGCATCGCCCTGCCCTGGCCCGAAGACGAATACGTTCGCGATGGTGGCGACGACGGAGCGCCGGTGATCGTGTCCCCAGAATGGCAGGTTTATAACCTCGAACTCGAAGATACGGTCGCCCATTACGATGCCGAGGACGGCCGTACATTCGTCGAACCGTCGAACAAGGTCAACGTCTACGCCCCGTGTTTCGGCGCCGTTCGCACCGTGACTCGCCTGGCTGGCAACGAGCAAGCGCAGCCGATCTTGGGAGTCGACGGACCGATGCGCGTCGCTCGCCATGATGAAACCTTGATTCCCGCTTCGAGCTTGCAGCGCGTGCAAGCCGAACGGCAGGCCGGCATGAAAGTCGCGGGGTTGTATCGCACTCACCAAGGGGACGGCGTGCTGTCGCAGGCGCAGATCATCACGGCTTTCCAGGATGCATTCCTGCCGTATGAGAACTTTACCGTATTGCGCACCGGCCAGTTCGCCAACAACGAAAAGGCACGTCTGGCGACTGCCGTGCAAGCGGCAATTACCTGGACCGGCGATCAGGCCGTGCAAGTGGTCATCGACAACCAGGCTGCGCAAGTGGTCGAAGGAGACCGCCGCGCCCAGGCCACTTACATGGTCGAGAACTTCAAACAGCCCAAGCTGCGCGTCATTAAGGTTGCTTCGACGCAAACCGCTTGCTGCGGCGAGCCGGTCGACTTCACGATCCGCTTCGACAACATGGGCACGCAAGTGCTCGGCAACATCGTGATCCTGGACAGCCTATCGCCGCGGCTGGAATACGTGCCGGATTCGGCACAGTCGAGCCGGGAAGCCGCCTTCAGCGTCGAGCCGAATTCCGGCAACTCGCTGGTACTACGCTGGGAAGTCGACAAGCCGATCGAGCCGGGCGAAGGTGGCGTGGTGCGATTCCGCTGCGTAGTCCGCTAAGCGTCGGAAACCACGGCATCGCGGTCATGCAATCATGGCCGAGGCCGTCGAGGTTCAGCAGAGTCCTTGGCCTGATTGACGAACGAATTCGGGCATCGCATCCTGAGCGCAGTCACTGAGCCTCAGGAGTCGCATGGTGCGCCGAACTCTCTTTCGCGCTGATTCTTCGGGTCTGAGCTTTTTGTTGCTAGCCACCATCGTTGCCACCGCCCTGCTCGTGGAGCTCAGTGGCCCGTTGTTGTGGCTGCGGGCAAAATCGGACAATCCGCCCCGCTCCGGCCTCATCGAATCCTGGCTTCGCAGAAACTTCGAGCCGACGATTCGGTACGTCGACGCGTTCAATCGCGGGTCATTGCAAGCCCTGGCCGTATGGGCCGTATTCAGCTCAGCGTTACCGGCCTGGCGCGCGTTAGTCCTTTGCGGTGTGCTGGGGTTGCACGTCGAATTGGATCAGTTTGGCGTCAAGGCGGGCGACGAGGACGCCAACATCGTGATCTACCTTGTCTGGCTGTTTTCTCAATTAACGATTTGGCGCTGCTTGGGGGCAAGCATCTCCAAGCCCGCACCAGACGAAGAACGCGACGTTGCTCAGTCTAAATCGCGGGTCTGGAGGTTTTCGATCGCGGATCTCGTGTGGTGGTTTTGCGCAGCCGCGTTTTTTCTGGCCCTCGTGAAGGGCCGTACTCTACCGTCGCAATTCGAAGTCGAGAGACTACTCGTCGCCCTACCTATGCTGGTCGTTCAGCCAATCGTTTTTGTCTGGATGGTGTTATCGCGCGACGGCGCCAGACTCACACTTCTCAAGCTCCTGGTCACAGTGCTAATTTTGGCCGGTTCGATCTGGCTCGTCGCTTACGTGAATCGTCACGGCGGGTATCAGATCATGCCCGTCGACTTGGCCCGTCGGTACTATCATGGCTCCGGTTCCATGACATTTGATTTCGTGGTGGGCTCAGCCGCGATGTTGTTCCCGCTCGTGGGTGCGCTGTTGGCAGCGCGCCTGGCCGGTTACCGATTTCAGTGGCGCGCGAACCACTGTGCCGTATCGACCGTCTCGCCTGCACCGAACCTTGCAGGACACGCGGCAAACGCTCGGCTATGATGGCACGCAATTCGCCCCCTTCTTGAACTCGCCGAACGCCTACTTATGTCACACCGATGGATTGCCGAGCGGATGCAAGCGCTCGATAGCTCGGGCATTCGCAAGATTTTCGACCTGGCCGCGAAGATGAAGTCGCCGGTCAACCTGTCGATCGGCCAACCCGATTTCGACGTGCCGGAACCGATTCGGCAGGCCGCGATCGAGGCGATCAGCTCGCGCAAAAACGGTTATTCGCCAACGCAGGGTGTCGGTGCCCTGGTCGAGGGTTTGCAATCGCGGGTTGACGCCCAATACGGACACGCCGACCGCCGGGCACTGGTCACAAGTGGCACCAGCGGCGGCTTGGTACTGGCACTGCTCGCACTTGTTAACCCTGGGGACGAAGTGGTTGTCTTCGATCCGTACTTCGTCAGTTACCCGGCGCTGGTCGAATTGGCCGGCGGTCGTCCGGTGCTGGTCGATACTTATCCGAGTTTCAAGGTCGACCTAGACCGGTTGCAGGCCGCGATCACGCCACGCACGAAGGCGATCATTTTCGCCAGCCCGGCAAATCCTACCGGCGTGACCGCGACCGAAGATGAGGTTCGTGCCATCGCCTCGCTGGCGGCCGAGCGGGGCATCGCACTGATCAGCGACGAAATCTACGAGCGGTTCTGCTACGACGCTCCGTTTGTTTCGCCGGCCCGCTATAACGATCAGACGATCGTCGTCGATGGATTCAGCAAAACGTACGCCATGACCGGCTGGCGATTGGGCTTTGCCCACGGCCCGGCGGAAATCGTCCAGGAGATGGGGAAGCTGCAGCAGTACACCTTCGTTTGCGCGCCGCAGCCGATGCAGTGGGCAGGCATCGCGGCGTTGGACGTCGATATGACCGCCTACATCAACACGTATCGCGGTAAGCGCGATCGATTGCTGGCCGGCCTGGCCAGAGATTACGACATCGTGCAACCGGGCGGCGCCTTTTACGCGTTCCCGCGCGTGCCGCGCGGCACTGCCACGGAATTCGTCGAGCGGGCGATCGCACGCGAGCTCTTGATCATCCCGGGCAAGATCTTCAGCCGCGCCGATACACACTTCCGCATCTCTTACGCGGCGACCGACGAAACGATCGACCGCGGTGTCGAGATCTTGCGCGGACTCGCCCGTTCGTAAGACTCTTCACGCGCATCACAGCGCGCAAAAAAACGAGCCCGGGGTCAGCAGTTGCCGACACGCCGGGCTCGTTTAACAGCGCTGTTGACTTAACCCCCACGGCCAGCAAGCTGGGAGTGGGCTTGAACGTCACGCGCTCTTGTGCTTAGGTTCGGGCATCGGGAACAGCTTTTCACGGCCGGCCACGACGTCCTCAGTGATGAGATAGCTCTGGCCATGCCCTTGTTCGGGCAAGTCGTACATGATGTCGAGCATGATCGACTCGATGATCGAGCGCAGACCACGGGCACCGGTCTCTTTTTCCTGGGCTCGCTCGGCCACCGCACGCAGTGCTGTGTCAGTGAATTGCAGTGTGGAGTTCTCCAACGAGAACAGCTTCTGGAATTGACGGACCAATGCGTTACGCGGCTCTTGCAACACCCGCACCAGGGCGCTGGTATCGAGCGGCTTTAGTGCCGTGATGACTGGCAGTCGCCCAACCAATTCCGGAATCAAACCGAATTCCAGGATGTCGTCGCTGCTAACTTGTGACAGCAACTTGGACAGATCAGATTCGCCTCCTGGCGTCGCGCTCTCCTGGCCAAATCCGATCGTGCGCTTGCCGAGTCGTTTGCTGATGATCTTGTCGATGCCGACGAACGTCCCACCGCAGATGAACAGAATGTTGCTCGTGTCCATCTGAATGTATTGCTGCTCGGGATGCTTGCGGCCGCCCTGTGGGGGCACATTGGCCATCGTCCCTTCCAGCATCTTCAAAAGCGCTTGCTGCACACCTTCGCCCGACACGTCGCGTGTGATCGAGACGTTCTGGCTGGTCTTGCCAATCTTGTCGATCTCGTCGATGTACAACACACCGCGCTGCGCGGATTCCAAGTCGAAGTCCGCCGCGTGCAGCAGTTTCAGCAGCAAGTTCTCGACGTCCTCGCCGACGTAGCCTGCTTCGGTCAACGTCGTGGCGTCGCCGATGGCGAACGGCACATTCAGAATCCGCGCCAGCGTGCGGGCCAATAACGTCTTGCCGCAGCCGGTCGGGCCGAGCAACAGAATATTCGACTTGTCGATTTCGACGTCTGATGGCTCGCTTCCCAGCATCAACCGCTTGTAATGCGTGTGGACAGCGACGGCCAAAACCTTCTTGGCCTCCTCTTGTCCGATCACGTACTCGTCAAGCTGGGCAACAACCTCGCGCGGCGTCGGCACTTTATTGAACAACTGCTTGCTGCTGCCGCGACGCCGCCGTTCCTGCTCGAGGATCGACTGGCAGAGCTCAATGCATTCACCACAGATATAGACGTCCCCCGGTCCTTCGACCAAAGGTCCGACGTCCCGGTAACTTTTCCGGCAGAACGAGCAAAAGGCATTCTTCTTGGTCGTACCGCCCCCGCGGCGCGTTCCGCCCAGATCCCGACTACCAGCCATACCAACTCCTTTTCGAATCAGTCTCTACGAGGCGCGTCGTGGAACTCGCAGAGAATGAAAGGGACTCCAGTTGTCGCTCGAGAGGCTTGGCCTGACCGTCCTAGTCTGGGAATTGCGTCGAGCCGCATTTGCTTACGACATTACGTGGTCGCGTGTTCAGCCGATCTGTCTATCCGATCCTGGCAGATTGTCTTACAAGAGTGATCTCTTCGGCAAAGAGCTAACCGACCGTCGATGTCGTTACAACCTACCGTCGGTGGATTTAACCCTCTTTGCCGCTATCGTTTAACTCGTCTTGGAGACGTGCTGACAGCGTTGCTTTTATTGTTCGGTATTCGACGTCGCTTAGCTCACCCCGGCTGTGCAATTCGCGGAAATTCGTGAGCATCTCGTTGGTTGAGATTCCGTCTTCGCGGAAGCTGCTTTTCACTCTGCCAACGACGTAAATGCCGACCGCTACTAGTATGGCGACTGCGGCAACTCCGAGGGTGAGTTGCGCCGATGATGTTCGCAGGTAGTCCCACATAACCTAAGCGTCAAGGGCGTCCCAGTTTGCCGGTGCCCTGCCCTTCTCTTTTGCCTCATCCGAATATTATGCACATGGCCGCCGCTACCGTCTAGCATTGCGCGCAATTCTGGCGATGATAGCGGCGAGCCCAAGTGCCCAGCTTGCGGCAAGTTGCGTCGCGCTGGCCGGTTCCGGGCACTGTACTATTCTACCCCCGATTAAGGCGGTCAAAGTTTGCGGCCCTGCGGGGCTCGTCTCAACACGGAGAGATGTCTGCATGGGTAAAGAGGAAAGCCTGCAACGAGTTTTGCGCACCGGTATCGTCGCCATCCTTCGCGCCGATGATAGCGAACGCCTGGTCGACGTCGCCGAAGCCTTGGTCGCCGGTGGGATCGACGCCGTCGAGGTGACCTTCACGGTCCCGCGGGCTGAGCAGGTGCTGGCCCAGGTTGCCGGCCGGTTGGGTGATCGGGTGCTACTCGGAGCAGGAACGGTGCTCGATCCCGAAACGGCGCGGATCGCAATCCTTTCGGGGGCACAGTTCCTGGTTTCCCCGGTGGTCCGCAGCTCGGTCATCGAGCTGGGGCGCCGTTACGGCAAGCCGGTCTTTCCGGGGGCCTTTACTCCCACCGAGGTTCTGACCGCTTGGGAAGCTGGCGCGGACATTGTGAAGATATTTCCCTCCGACACCGTCGGCCCCGCACATTTGAAGGCCTTGCGCGCCCCGCTACCGGCCATACGAATGATGCCCACCGGCGGCGTTACCTTGCAGACGGCCGCCGAGTTCCTTCGCGCAGGTGCCTGTGCGGTGGGAATCGGCAGCTCCCTCGTGGAACCGGCCGCGTTGGCCTCGGGCGACTTCGCCCGTATCGAATCCATCGCGCGACAGTATGTGAAGATCATCGCCGACACCCGCGCACAGCTAGCACAGCGATAGCGTGCGGCTATCGACTTTTCACCCCTTTCAAAAGCCTCACACCCGCTCATCCTACGCAGTCCCGCGCACCATTAACGGCTTTTCAAGCGGTATGACCGTCACGGCCGATATCTGATTGCGGGAAGGTGCGCTTGCGCGCCTCTCTGGACCGGCGACAAGTTCGCGACCGTCGGTCTCGTACGTAGGAATAGAGAACCGTTGATCGATCACTCGCGATGGGATGGGCTATCCGCCTGACGATGCGCCTATTGTATGTAATGTTGGCGTTTGTCTCCGTCCAGCCGATTGTCGGCCTGGCGCAGAACCCGCTTGCGCCCCCGGCGCCGAAGCCGCTCTTTACTCGTCAGAACTCGTTCGGCGTTCCGTTCGTTATGGATCCGGCCGAGCCTGGCGCGCGAAAGGCTGCCGAAGTACAGTTGCATGTTTCAGAGAACGGCGGTCCCTGGCGCCCCTATGCCAAGGCGGCGCCGACCAATAGCAGCATCCTTTTTCGCGCGACGCGCGACGGCGAGTATCACTTTCTCGTGCGCACGAAGGATGACCACGGCGAGTTGCAACCGGCCGGACCACCGCACGCCGAGCTGATCGTAATTCTGGATACTGATCCTCCCGTCCTGGAACTCGTCGTCGAGCGAGGCTCAGGCGGCGAGGTTCATGCTCACTGGCGCGTGCGCGATCCGCACCTGCGACCGGACAGTCTACGCTTGGAGTATCAGGTTGGTCCTGACGGTCCGTGGGTGCCCGTGGCTGTCGATCTGCCCGTCGTGGGTGCGACGACCTCGGCGCGCGACGCGACCTGGGTTCCCGAAGCTCGTTCCGTGCCGATTACGATCCGTGCCGAAGTGAGCGACTTCGCGGGCAATGTCACCAAGACACAGCGATCCGTGGCGCCGGTCGCGCCAAAAGCAAATCCGCCGGGAACACCCGCCGAAGATAACGTCGCGCATTGGCCGGGTGAACGTACGCAGGACATGCCGCTTGCTGGCAGCGATCCGCCTGGCATGCCTGGCATGTTTCCCGGGCGAACAGGAAACGAGCAAGCGATCGCCGCCGGCGCGCGCCGCTATGGGACCATCACCGAACAAATCGGGCCAGGCGTGATTCCCTCGGTCGAAGAAGTCCTACCACCCCCGCACGAGGAAATCGTGTCGGCGGGGCCCGTGACAGAACGCGCGCTGCCGATCCCACTACAGCCCGAAGAGGTTGGCCTGCCGCCGACGATGAACGAAGCCCGGCAGGCATCGCCGCGGACACGCCGCGATTTGCAACAAGTCGACGGCCCACGGCTGCCGGGCCCGACGATGGTACCGACCTCGATCGACGCGATTCCTGGCGCGCAGCCTGCTAGTTCCAGCGCCGGCGGAGCGATCGAAGAGAAACTCCCGCCTGGCATACAACCGCGCATGTTCAACACGCGGCGCATCGAACTGGATTACGAGATCGAAGCTTCGGATGCGACCGCGCCGCAAAGAATCGATATCTGGGGAACGAAGGACGGCGGCCGGACCTGGTCCAAGGTCGGTGACGACGATGACAATCATGGCCCGGCCATTGTCACAGTCGATCAGGATGGGCTTTACGGCTTCCGAATCGTCGTGGCGAGTCAGGCGGGCGCCGCGGAAGATGTCCCCAAGCCCGGCGAAGCGCCCGACGTTTGGATCGGCGTGGATACCGTTAAGCCCGTGGGTCGAATCGTTTCCGTAGATGCCGGCACCGGAGAACAAAAGAACGGAATCATGATCCGTTTCGAGGCCAGTGACAGCACTTTGGCCGCGCGTCCGATCTCGCTTTTTTACAGCGCGACCGCGAGCGGTCCCTGGAATCCGCTCGGCATGGATTTGCCCAACAGCGGCAGTTTCGAGTGGCTCCCCGAGCCGACAATCCCAGCGTCTGCGTTTTTGCGACTCGAGGTCCGCGACCTGGCGGGCAATGTTTGCGTCGTGGATACGCCGCAACCGTACTCTCTGCAGCCAAGCCGTCCCAGAATCAGAATTCGAGACGCTCGCCCCGCGGGCAATGAACCGGCTGCCGCGGCGCCACCGGTTTGGCAGGAATTCCGTCGGTAAGCTGCTCCGGCCAGCCTTCGCCTCCGAAGATTTATTTCAAGAGCTTCTCGATCGCTTTCAGAAGCACTGGTTCCACGCTAGGCGCGACACGGCTCGCGATGCCCGTTTCATACCCGCCCTGCGGATAGGAAATGGCCGTGCCGATATATCCTGCGCCGTAGTCACCATAAGCGGCCATCGCCACCACGGATTTCGGCCGCATCTGCTGAGCCGCGAGCTGATATTCGATGAAAAGCTCGGCCGGCATGTGCAATACAAAAGCATTGCCAAGCCGTAGACAGCCAATGTCGATTGGATCGGCGCGCTCGCATCTTGCGATCCAGGCCAGGTCCATTGCCGCGCGCACGCGTTGCTTGACGTCCGCCGTCGGGGCAGCCAACTCTTGTCGCAAACCCTCCGCAGCCATCCGCGGACTGATCGGCAATTGGACCGGTTCGAAAGTCCAAGCCGCATCACTTGCTGAGATGGGTTGCCGCTCGACAGATTTCCAAGCGGCGCGCATGCCGTCGGCAATTCGCACAGCAAGCTGGTCGCGACTTTCGCGCGTCCCCTCGAAATATTTTCCCATCGTCACGTTGCCCGACGCACCGTCAAAATGAATGTGTGCCACGCCAGGCAACTCACCCTCGCGCATAGCCCGTGCGAGTCCAACGGTGTCTCCGCTTACCGCCCCTTTGCCGTGATAACTTTGGGGATGCGTCGCGTAGTAGGTCACTGATACAAGCGGCCGGTCGCCGTCCCAAAAGCTGATCAACTGCAGGTACGGGTCGATCACACCTTCGGGGGCGTCACGCGCCTCGCGATCCGCGGTAAAGCTCCAGCGGACATGCTTCACGTTACCGTCCGGGCCGAGAATGCGCCGGTTCGATGCCACCTCTTTCACTTTCGCGCGTCCCAACCCCAAATGCGTGACGGCCTGCGGTCGCTCGACGGCCGAGCGCACCGCGTCGGCTGTTGCCTGAATCGTGCGGCGCGCGAACTCGACGTCGAACATCTTGCCGGTCTGCCCAACCTCGGCCAGAAGTTGTTCCGCCAAGAAATCGCACCCCGGGGCATCATGCTGATGCAAGGTTTGCACGGCCACGTGATGAATGTCAGTGCCGGCAGCCTCGGCCAATGCCTTGCGCCACGCTGTATGCCCGTCATTGCCGATTCCCACCCAATCCACCGCACAGAGCACGACCGGTTTATCCATACCCAGCAGGACAATACCGCGAGCTGAAAGTGGATCATCGATCTTTGCAACGGGCGGGACGGCCGCGTCACACAAAGGACTCCCCAGCGGGGGCGTTGCATCAACGCGAAACGTGGCAATGCGCATCGGCTGTGCGGCCACCGCGACGACAGGCCCGAGAACGCCAAGAGAAAGAACGAAAGTCGCAAGAAATCGCAACATGGGGACGCCCTCTGCCGGCTGGATCGGATTGCTACGTTAAACGAGATTCAGCGATAGATTCTATCTCGATTTAAAATGGTTTGCCTGTCACGGACCAGCCCCTGCAAACGCAACGCATTTTCTGTTCACAGAGTTCGACATGCACGACGAGCAGGTCGACGTCGGCTAGAATCAGCAGGTCGTGAACATCCTCTTCAATGAAGCGCCGTTCCACCGTGGCCCGCGAACCATCCCCATGTCCGGCATTACCCAGGCACTCGACTTTCTGGAAAAGACCACGGCCACGGTTCCGGCCGTGTGCGCGGTGTTCGGCGACGAAGTATTTCTGAAACATGAAGCATTGGACCATTTACGATCGCTTGTTCTTGAGGACGGGGACGCCGACTTTTCACTCACTGAATTCACAGGGGACGACGTCGAAGCGCATCAGGTTTTCGATTGTCTATCGACCGTCGCACTCTTTGGTGGCGGGCGTCGGCTGGTCGTGGTGCGCAAAGCCGATGACTTCGTTTCACGCAACCGCGCGGCACTCGAAACCTACGTGGCGCACCCCAAGTCTTCCGGCGTGCTGGTCCTCGAGGTCGCGACCTGGCCGGCCAATACCAAGCTGGCCAAGGCCGT
Source organism: Pirellulales bacterium (assembly GCA_036499395.1). Classification (NCBI taxonomy): domain Bacteria; kingdom Pseudomonadati; phylum Planctomycetota; class Planctomycetia; order Pirellulales; species Pirellulales bacterium. The sequence goes on along the minus strand of DASYDW010000068.1, from coordinate 266,181 downwards.
AGCGGCCGAGGGATGGTCGGTCGAATGTAAGGCGCCCTCCACACAAGCGCTGACGAAGTGGCTCGTGGCTCGGGCGACAAAAAAGCATCAGGCACGTTTAGAACGGCAGGCCGCCGAGTTGTTACTCGATACGGTCGAGCCGGACTTGGGACTTCTGGACCAGGAACTCGCCAAGCTCGCCCTCTCGGCAGGCGTTAACGGGACGATCGACGCAGCACTCGTGCGCGAGCTGGTCGGCGGCTGGCGAACCAAAACCACTTGGGACATGCTCGACCTGGCCACGGCCGGACATGCTAGCGAAGCCATCTTGCAGCTCGATCGCCTGCTCTCGGCCGGCGAAAGCCCGGTGGCCGTACTCGCTCAGATCGGTTCAACCCTGCGACGTTTTGCCTCGGCCGCGCGCATCGTCGAGCAAGCCGAACGAGCCGGTCGTCGTACAACGCTCAAGCAGGCCCTCGAAACGGCCGGCTTTCGATCGTTCATTGCCGCCAAAGCCGAAACACAATTGCGACAACTGGGCCGGCAGCGAAGCGCCCGCCTCTTCCGCTGGGTCCTCGACGCGGACCTGGCGTTGAAAGGGGGTAGCTCTTCGCCGGCCCGCGCCCGCATCGTGCTCGATCAGTTGATTGCGCGGATGTCACGCGCGGCCGATGCCGTGCCGCAATAAGCAACTTGGCTTCGGCAATCTCGCGCAAGCATTGCCAGCATCGTACAGCAATCAACGCCCCCTCGCGCCGTTTGCCTCGTCTACCACGGCGAGGCAGATTTCTCCGCCCGCACCAACGCCGAAAGCCTTGCCTTGCGGTGAAAGCGGCTTTGTCTTATCCTCCCGCGACCACGGTGGACCAAAAGTCGTCATCCACATCCCGTCGGTTATCGCTAGTCCACCACGAAGCTGCTTTCCTCGCGTCGAACGAGCGCGGGGCCAAGATGCTTTTTGAGGTAAGGGCCCGCTTCACATGCCCGGATTCTCGCGCAAGCTTTCCGCCGATCGCAGCGTTCGTTGGCTCGCACTCGGAGCCATCGCGGTCGCGTCGTTGGGCTGCACAATGACGCCCACGCCCCCGCTAACCGCCAACGCGTCGCTGCGCCGCGGGCCGGGGCTCTTCAGCCGCAGATCCAGCGAACCCGATCCTCTGCTAGCAATTGAATCGAACGATCCACGTGCCGGCAGCACCCTGGCGCAAGGCCGATCCGGCTCCACGACCACGGCCGCCGATCCTCGCGCGCTGAATGACGTGATGACGCAGTTGCAATCGATTGGCGCCACGGACCCGGCCGTACAGGCCAAGTTGATGGAGGACATGCAGAGGACGGATCCGTCGCTGTGGCCGCTGTTGATGCAGACGTATCGCTCCTCGCTGGCCTATCAAAATCAAACTCGCGCCGCGGCCTATCCTTCCACTGCTGGCGCAGCCGGCGTGCAAGCTCCCCCTGCCCTGCCCAATGCCGTTCCACCGGAAATACGCGATGGCCGTGTAGGGTTGACGGCGTCAAACAATCAAGCCGCCCAAGCCGGCAGCCCGTCGCCGTGGAATGCCCTGGCCGTGCCTACGGCGACCGGATCGGACCAGGTCGTTCTCGCCAGTGCCCCTCTTCCCACGGCAACGCCTCCCGCTGCTACAGCTCCCGCAGCACAACCTCCCGCGGCAGTTCCCCCTGCGCCGCCTACGGCCGTGGCCGCGCAACCCACGGCACCACCGCCGGCTCAATTACAAGCCCCGCCTGCGACGACGCCCACGTCCCCGCCAGCGGCGAGCGAACCGCCCCCATTGCCTGCCGCGGCGGCGGCCCCCATCGCGGCGGCAAGCGCCACTCCCCCGGCGGCACAAAATGCAAACGTCCAGCAGGCCGCTTTCACCGCGCAAGCCGCTGGTACCGGTCCGTCCCCCGAAATAGCCGCGGCCATCGCCGCACTTGAGAAGCAAACGCAGACGCCAGCCAAAGACGCTGCGGACGTATCGCGACAGTTGAGCTTGCGGATGCTGTATCTATCCGTGGGGCGACGTGACGACGCCCTGCGCCCGATCGACGGGCTCAGTCCCACCGAGCAAGACTTCTGGAGCAAACAACTCACCAGCGTTTCGACATGGCTCGACGTCGGCAGTCAACCGGACGCTGGGCAGCGCGCGTTGGCTGCCACGCAACGCTTGAACGAAGCTGCCAGTCGGCTCGCCGAGCTTAGCCCGCTGACGGTAAAGAACATCGCGTTCTGCACCGAGGTGAGCAGCTATGGCGTGGTGACCCCGTTCAAGGAAACCGAATACGCACCGGGCCAGCAAGTGCTGCTCTACGCCGAGGTCGAAAACTATAAGACCGAGCACACCCCCAAGGGCTTCCGCACTGCCTTGAAAAGCGGCTATCAGGTCGTCGACAAGCAAGGCGTCAAGATGGCGGGCACGGAATCGCAAATGATGGAAGAGGTGTGCCAGAATCAGCGGCACGACTATTTCGTGCGGTACCGGCTGAACCTTCCCAAGCCGCTCCCCGACGGCGCGTACACGCTACAATTGACGATCGAAGACACGCTTGGCCAAAAAACAGGCAAGGCGTCGGTCGATTTCACGATCAAAAACAAGTAGCGTTCCAGAGCTGCGAACGCCATCAGGGTTGCTCGCGGCCGCGCTTGAATTCACGCGTCGCATGGCACCACTGGACGTCATCGTGTTAGGCACCGGCGGCATCGGTAGTGCCGCGCTTTCTGCCTTGGCCCGGCGCGGCGCTAGCGTGCTGGGCCTGGATCAGTTTCCCCCCGCACACGATCAGGGTAGTTCCCACGGACAGACGCGACTCATCCGTCAGGCGTACTACGAGCATCCCGATTATGTGCCTCTCGTGCGGCGGGCGTACGATCTGTGGGATGAATTGAGCGCACGCCGCGGCGTGCAACTTTTTCGGCGCACGGGGCTCTTGCAAGCCGGCCCAGCCGACGGCCCCGTGGTCGAAGGTACGTTGGCCAGCGCGCAGCGGCATAATTTGCCGATCGAGTCATTAAAGCCCGACGACATCCAACAGCACTGGCCCGGTTTTGTTGTGCCGCAACATTTCCAGGGCATCTACGAACCGCAGGCCGGGGTGCTCGCCGTCGAGCAATGCGTCACCGCGCACCTGGAAGACGCGCAAGCCCACGGCGCCCGGCTAATCACCGGCGAAGCCGCGCTGGCTGTGCAAGTCGGCCCGGACGGTGTCACGGTCGAAACCGCGCAGCAAAAATACGCGGCCCATCGCCTGGTGATCGCGGCCGGCCCCTGGGCTAGCCGCTGGCTTTCCGATCTCGGCATCTCGCTAGTCGTGCGACGGAAACCGTTGTTTTGGTTTGCAACCCGCTCGCCGGCGTATCGCGCGAGCGATGGTTGCCCCGCGTTTCTCTTCGAAACCTCGGCCGGAGTCTTCTACGGCTTTCCGGAACTCGAGCGCGGCGAACTGAAGATCGCCGAGCATAGTGGCGGCGACACCGTTCTCGATCCCGCGGCGGTTGATCGAAATGTACACGCCGACGATCAGGCGCGCTTGGAGTCCTTTATTCGCGATTATTTGCCCGGCGTTTCGCGCACGCGCACGAATCACGTCGTTTGTATGTACACGATGAGTGTCGACGAGCACTTCATCGTCGACCGCCATCCCGAACAGGATCGCGTTTGCTTCGTGGCAGGACTGTCCGGACACGGCTTCAAATTCGCGCCGGTTCTCGGCGAAGCGCTGGCAGATTTGGCGCTCGAGGGGCGCAGCATGCTGCCGATCCAGTTCTTCTCCTGCCGGCGAGCGGCGCTACACACGCGGTAAGACGGCGCGTCTCATCCCAGCAGGACGCAATCGACTGGTGGCAATTCCCTCGCTGGCGATTTATCCTGCCTATTGTCTTTCCGGCCATGCGCGTCGCCCCCCTGCCCTCCCCTTTTCAATCCCTGAAAGCTGTTATGCCGTCGCCCGGTCGAGTTTTGTTGCGATGCTGCTTTCTGGCCGCGATAGCGAGTTTCTTCGTCGCCACACCAGCGATTGCCGTTGAGCAGCGTCTGTCGGTGTTGTTCTTAGGCGATCAGGGGCATCATCGTCCGGCCGTGATGCACAACCTCGTCACGGACACCTTCGCCAAGCAAGGGATCGATCTGACGTTCACTACCGATGCGAATGCTTTGAACGGCGACAATCTCGCCAAATACGATGGCCTGCTGATCTTTCGCGATAGCGGCGACCTGCCCGCGGACAATGAAACGGCCCTGCTCGCCTTCATCGAAAACGGCAAAGGACTCGTGGCCGTGCATTGCGCGTCCCACTGCTTTCGCAACAGCCCGAAATATACTGCACTCGTCGGCGGCCGCTTCGCTCATCACGGGACGGGCGACTTTCGCGCCAGAATCATCGACGCGCAACATCCTGCGCTGCGGGGCGTCGCCAGCTTCGAGAGTTGGGACGAGACCTACGTCCATAACGAACTGACCAACGATCGGCTGCTGCTGATGGTGCGCGAGCACGACGGCGGCTACGAACCCTACACCTGGGTTCGCGAGCAGGGCAAAGGACGCGTCCTGTACACGGCGCTCGGCCACGACGAGCGCACCTGGCGCGTGCCGGAATTCCAACAACTGCTGCAGTCGGCCTTGCTCTGGACGACTGGTCGAACGAATGACAACCTTCCGCCGCCCGAATACACGGATGCGGGCGAGGGCTTGCCCAACTATATCGCTGGCGAGAAATGGGGAACCGAAGGGGACCGTTTGAAACGAATCCCCAAACCGCTCGCACCGGCAGAGTCGATGCGGCACTTCCACACGCCCGAGGGACTAAACGTCGAACTCTTTGGCGCCGAGCCCGACATTACCAAACCGCTGGCCATGTCGTTCGACGCACAGGGGCGGCTGTGGATCATCGAAAGCACGGATTATCCCAACACCTTGCGAGATGATCCCCACCAGAACGGTGAAGATCGCATCAAAATCTGCGAGGACACCGACGGCGATGGTAAGGCCGATAAGTTCACCGTCTTCGCCGATCACCTGAACATTCCTACCAGCGTCCTGCCCTACGGCAACGGGGCGATCGTGGCCGTCGCGCCCCACATTCTTTATCTCGAGGATACCGATCACGATGGCCGCGCGGACCGGCGGACCATCCTGCTGACGGGCTTTGGCCGTCGCGACACACACGCGGTCACCTCGAACCTGCACTACGGGCTGGACAACTGGATTTACGCTACGGTTGGCTACAGTGGCGGCACGGCCAAAGCCGGTGACGTCGAACAAAGCTTCAAGCAATCGATCTATCGCTTTCGTCCTGACGGCAGCCGCTTCGAGGTACTTTCCTCGACCAGCAACAACACCTGGGGATTGGGCATATCCGAAGCGGGAGACGTCTTTGCTTCGACGGCAAACAACGAGCACAGCGTCTATCTGGCCATCCCGAACCGTTACTTCGAGAGCGTTCGCGGTTGGCATGGCGCTGGAAGCGCCGGCATCGAAGATCACAAGCACTATCACCCCATTCCCGGCGACGTGCGACAGATGGACTGGCACGGCGCTTTTACGGCTGCCACGGGCCACGAGTTGTACACGGCCCGCGCCTTCCCGCGTAAGTATTGGAATCGCGCTGCCCTGGTGTGCGAGCCGACAGGCCATCTGGTGCATCTCGACTGGCTTGTACCACAAGGCAGCAGCTTCGTCGCACGCGACGGCTACAACTTGCTGGCCAGCACTGACCCCTGGTGCGCGCCGATTGCCGCGCAAGTCGGACCGGACGGATCGGTCTGGGTTCTCGATTGGTACAACTACGTCGTGCAGCACAACCCTACGCCGCACGGCTTCGAAACCGGGCCCGGAAACGCCTATCAAACACCGCTGCGCGATCGGACGCATGGCCGCGTGTACCGAGTTGTGGCGAACGCGGGAACTGCGGGCGAACTACCACGGCTCAACCGTGACGACTCCCCTGCCCTGCTCGCCGCGCTCGGCAACGACAACATGCTGTGGCGGCTGCATGCGCAACGCTTGCTGGTCGAGCGCGGCCGTGCGGACGTCGTTCCGCAGTTGGTTGATCTCGTCACAAAAGAAGCCGGCAAGCCCTCGGCGCTGCACGCGCTTTGGACGCTGGCTGGACTTCGCGACTCCGGTGCCATCGCGACGGAGCCTGACTTGATGGGGCCGTCGGCGCTCAGTTCCCTCAAAAGCACCGATCCAGCACTACGCAGAGCCACGCTTAAGCTGTTACCGCGCAGCGGCGCCTCGAACGCAGCGATCCTCGACGCCGGTTGCCTGCACGATTCGAACGATCAACTACGTCTCGATGCCCTCTTGGCACTGAGCGAGATGCCGCCGACACCAGCCGTGGCCCCGGCTTTGATCGAAGTACTTAACGATCCCTCGGTCGAAACCGACCGCTGGCTACCGCTGGCGGCCACGAGTGCCGCGGCCCGCAACGACGCAGCATTTCTCGATGCGGTCGTTCGTGGTGAATCTGTCGCGTCGGCTTCGAAGTCGCTGCTCAATGCAACCCGCACGGTCGCGGAACATTTTGCCCGCGGCCGCCCCGGTGCCACGGCATTAAATTTGATTTACCAACTCCGTGACACCGATCGGCCAATTGCCGAGGCCGTGGTGGCAGGTCTGGCGGCCGGCTGGCCCGCCGACGCGCCGCTACCGGTTAATAAGGAATTGGAAGACTCGCTCATTGCGCTTTTACGGCATCTGCCGGGATCGCCGGGTTTGCCGGTCATTACCCTCGCGAAACGCTGGCGCGCAGACGAAGGCTTGCAAGCCGTAGCACAAGAGATGCAGGCAGCCCTGTTCGACGAGGCTCGTGACGAAGCCAAGCCTGACGACGATCGCCTCAAAGCCGTTCAAGGCGCGCTCGCCCTAGACGCCGAGGGAAAGAACTCGGTACAGGTCATTGAGATTATCAACGCCCGTACGCCACCCGACTTGGCCGCCTCGATTCTGGAATCGCTCGGTCAGAGCACCGCTGCCGAAGTCGGCACGGCAATCGTTCGAGGCTGGAGCCGATTCACTCCCGCATCCCAAACCAAGGCAGCCTTAGTCTTGCTACGTCGCCCGGAATGGACGCGCGAGTTATTGGCGTCGCTCGAATCAGGGGCGATACCGCTAGCGAATCTAACGGTCGAAGTCGAACAGCGACTGGCCCAACATCCCGACAGCGTCCTGCGCGAGCAGGCGGCCAAGGTGCTGGCCCAAGGCGGGCGAACGACAAATCCCGATCGACAAAAAGTTTTCGAACAGTTGCGACCTTTGGCCGACAAACACGGCGACGCGGCGGCAGGCAAGCTGGTGTTCGAGAAGAACTGCGCGAAATGCCATCGGCATGGCGGCGCCGGGGGCAACGTCGGACCGGACCTGACCGGCATGGCAGCCAGGAAGCGCGCCGACATCCTTTCCGACGTGCTTGATCCCAATCGATCGGTCGAAGGCAATTTTCAGCAATACACGGTGACTACGACCGACGGTCGGATCCTGGCCGGTTTGCTCGCCTCCGAGACACGCACGACGATCGAACTGCTTGACGCCGAAGCCCGAAAGCAGGTCATCCTGCGCGAAGACATCGACGAGATGTCCGGCTCGAAACTATCGCTCATGCCCGAGGGTTTTGAGAAGCTGCCGCCTGAGGACCTGGTCAATTTGCTGGAATTTCTCGCCGCTCGCGGGCGATATTTCCCGCTGCCGCTCGACAAGGTCGCCACCGCCGTAAGCACGATCGGCATGTTCTACGATCACGCCTCGACGGCCGAACGATTGATCTTCTCGGATTGGAAACCGCGCACGCTGTGCGGCGTGCCGTTTTATCCGATCGATCCACTCGAAGATCGCATTCGCAACGTGGTCGTGCTGTACAGCCCGCAGGGAACATTTCCGCCGCAAATGCCGAAGTCGGTGAGCGTGCCGTGCAACGCCCCGGCCAAGGCGATCCATTTGCTCAGCGGTATCTCGGGTTGGGGCTATCCGCTGGGTCAAAAGGGCTCGCTGACCATGATCGTACGACTGGTCTATGCGGACAAGCAGATCGAAGATCATCCACTTCTCAATGGCGAGCACTTCGCCGACTACATGCGCCAGGTGGACGTACCCGGCTCGAAATTCGCCGCTCGGCTGCGCGATCAGCAGGTGCGATACATCGTGATCGAACCGGCGCGGCGCGTGGAAATCGAGCACATCGAATTCATCAAGGGGGACGACGCCACGGCGCCGGTCATCATGGCCGCTACGGCCGAGATGGCAGAATAAACGTCTACTACGACGCCACGGCCACGACCTCGCCAACGGCGACTTCGCCGGCGGCGGCCGGACGTTTCAGCCGAAACAGGCCAAAGATATCCTCTTGCGACAGCCCCAGGCGCGGCATCACGGCGTCCGTAAATATGGCATCAAACACTTCGCGCTTGTCGCGCAGGATGCGTTCGATCCGCTCCTCAATGGTGCCAGGCGTGAGAAACCTGGTCACCGTCACGGGTCCTGCCGCGCCAATGCGATGCGCGCGATTGATCGCCTGATCCTCGACCGCGGGATTCCACCAGCGGTCGAACAGAAACACATAACTGGCGAACTGCAAGTTCAGCCCTACCCCCCCTGCCCCGTAGCTCATCAACAGCACGTTCCGTCGCGGATCGTTCCGGAACTCGGTGAGGATATCGTCTCGACGATGGGCCGGGATGCTGCCGTGATATTCGAGGGGCTTAAAGCGCGCCAGGCGTTTCTTCAAGTTCGTCAATGTATCGACCCACTGACTGAATACGAGCGCCTTCTGACCGCTGGCGGCGACTTCTTCCAGATCCACCACCAGGCGTTCGAGTTTCGCGCTTTCGCCGGTGGCCGGATCGAAGTTGCAAATCTGCTTCAGCCGCAACACCAGTTCGAACACGTGCTGAATCGTCGCAGCCTCGCCCATCTCGGTTAGGCGTAACACGCCCTCTTCTTCCGCCAGCCGGTAAGTTTCGCGCTGCTCGGTACTCAACGGCACGTCAGCATCGCGGAACATCTTGGGAGGCATGTCCTTCAAGACTTCGCTTTTCGTCCGCCGCAAAATGTAATCGCCCGCCAGCCTGCCCATCCGCCGCGGCTTCATGCCGGGGTTCAAATGTCCCGGTCGGAGAAAATCGAAAATGCCGACCAGGTCTTCCGGGCTATTCTCGACAGGCGTGCCGGTCAGCGCCCAACTGCGCGACCGCGAAATGGCGCGCACCACCTGCGACGTGCTGCCCGAACGATTCTTGATCCGCTGCGACTCATCCAGCACCATCAGGTCGAAGTGCAGCGCCGGATCGGTTACCACGTCCGCGTCGCGTCTGAGAATCTCGTAGTTCGCAATCACAAGCGGCGCGTCGGCCTGGCGCCACTGCCAAGTGCGACGGGCGCGATCCCCTTCGACAGTCAACAACGGCAACTCAGGAGCCCATCGACCGAACTCGCGTTGCCAGTTCGTCACCAGAGGCTTGGGACAAACCAACAGCACGCGACGTGCCTCGCGCGTATGCATCAACAGGCGCACCGCGGTGATCGCCTGCATCGTTTTGCCGAGCCCCATTTCATCGGCCAAAAGCGCTGCTTGCCGCGGATACAGAAACGCCACTCCCTGCAACTGAAACGGAAATGGCTCGGCAGGAAATTCCAGGCTCGATCCGTCCAAGAGCAATTCGAGCGGTGGCTCGAGCAGCATCGATAGTCGGTCCGTCAGGCCTACCACATCCTCAGGGGGCGCAACGCGCGTATAGCGCCGTGAACGAGCGGGCGTTTGAATTTGCGGCGACGCCGGCGGCTGTTCCTCGGCCGGCTTCTCGCGATTCGTATATGCCGCAGTCGTAAAAAAGTGGCTCTTCACGGCGATCCGCGGCGCGCGAAAATCCGTTGACGTGATCGACGGTCCACCGGCAAGTGCCGTGGCTTCGAACCGCGCGAACGGGCGAGGTACGGCGCCCCCCTGGCCGGTCGACGGAAGATCGATACTTCGCGCGGTTCCGTCCAGCGCGTCGCCCAGCGAAACCGACCACACTTGCGGCGCTAAATCAGCTGTGGCGAGCCAAGAACTGCCGATCGTGGCGCTCATCTCCAGCCCCGCTGCGATTCCTGGATCGCCGCCCGAATTCGCTCAAATGGCTCGAATAAATCGAGCGCCCCCGCCCACTGCGCCAACCGCTCGTCGTCGGACTCGGTGGAATCGCCTCCGTCGCGCGCGCCCGTCTGACCGGCGCGCCGCGCCAAACAGTTACGCCCCCAGCGCGACATTGCCAAGTCGGCCGGTTGTCGATGTGCTCGGTCGACGCGATCCGGAGATTGCGCGCTGGACGAAATGCTGCTTCGATTTCCGTCGTCGGCGCTCTTCGCCTGAGCGGCGTCGTCCGGCGGCATGACCAGCCACAGCGGCGCCGCAATGTGCTCGGCAGCGGCCAGCGCCGGCGGCAAATCCGTAAACACTGCAGCCGGCCGTAGCCCCGACGTCTTAATCAACGTCGATCCGATCTGCTCACCGTATAAATACGGCTCGAGCGTTGTTCCGTACAGGATTTCTTGGGCGCGATTCGCGCGCACCGGCACCGTGCAATGAAACTCGAGCGGCCGGGCGTGCGCATTCAACAGCAGGTAGCCGCCGATCAGTCCTTGCGACGGCTGATCGACCACGGTCAAAAAGCCAAGCGCGAGCGGCTGCTCGCCATGCACTTCTGTCATCATCGAGCGTCGTGCGGTGGGAATGCGGGACGGGGCCGAAGCGGCAAAGCATCGAGTCGATTGGACGTGATCGCGGCGGCTTTTGTGCCAGCGATTCAGTAGCGGGCCCGCGGGGACGTCCTTTCAGGTGTATCGGGTTAGCTTTCGACCCAACTTGATTGTCCTCTCCGCGCCCAGGCAGACCCTCTCTCGCTCAGACCAGGGTGCGGATGAACACTGACTGCACTCGCGGCCGTGGCGCAAGTGCTTGTCATCATGAGCACTAATGACTCTAGGGGGTATCACGTTTATGAACTGGCTCGAGCGCAAGCTCTGCCAAAATGCTCGACTTTCTCCCCCCGAACTGCTTATACTGGACGCAGTTCCCAGCGAATGTCGAGAAAGGCCTAATTGATGCAAGACCGTCAGCCAACTCCCCCGCTCTTCACTCAAGTCGAAATCTCGGCCGGTACCCTCTCCAGCGCCCCTGTCCAAGATCGCACGGAAAACGAACAAACTCGTTTGCTGCGCGACCTGGTGGCTGCGCAAGACCGGCAGAACGAGCTACTGGAAGAGCTGGTTTCCCAGGTTGGCACCGCCGTCAACCAATTCGGCGCCGCGCAACGCCAGCGCACGCAGGAATTGACGCAGTGGAAGGATGCCAATCCCTCCTTGGCGCGCGATTGCCGCAGTGCGGCCGAAGCGCTCTGCCGCGTGCAAACCGAGTTTTTGAATGTCTTGACGGCCGAGGTGAACGAGAATTCCGAGGCATTGGCGGACGGCGAGTTCATGCTCACCGAGTTCGTCGATCGTTTCGGCCCGCGGTTGGCTCATCTGAACGGCGTGTTACAGGTGCTGGCCCAATTGGGAAGCGCCGGAGCGCAACAGCCCGGCCAGACCGGGTCGTAATACTAGACATTCGCAAGCCGGGCCGGCTCGTTCTCGACCAATCGAGATACTTCGTGCTGCCGTTGCGCGCTCGCTCCCGCCGCGCCAGGCAACGATGTATCATCAGCGCAGTCCGGTTGAGCGGCGTCTGTGCCGGTCGGCACGGCGATAAATCGCAGGAGCTTGCGCGTGATCGTCGATCTGCTTAATGTCTCGACCGAAGATGGTCTACGGCTCGACGGCGCCCTGCGCACTCCGGCCGCAGACGTTTCGCCGTCACTGGGCGCCGACGTCGTGCTTTGTCTGCACGGGACGGGCAGCAATTTCTACGCCTCGAACATGATGGCCAGCCTGACGTCGGCCTTCGTCACCGCAGGCACGGCGGCGCTGGCCGCAAACACGCGGGGCCATGACGGCATCAGTTCGACCAACGCGCCGATTGGACGCCGGTTGCAAGGCGCTGCCTACGAAATCATCGACGCCTGCTGCCACGACGTAACGGCCTGGCTGGCGCTTCTGCGCGACCGTGGTTATCGCCGGCCGGCAATCCTGGGGCATAGCCTAGGCGCCGTGAAGGCAATTTACTCGCAAGTTCATCGCCCCGAGCCGGACGTGGCTTGGATCGTCGCCATCTCGCCTCCACGATTGTCGTACTCTGGCTTCCTCGAAGATTCGCGCGCCGAGGAGTTCCTGCGCGACTATGGCCGCGCTCATGATCTGGTACGGCATGGTCGCTCGCGCGAGTTGATCGAGATCCTCTTTCCACTGGCCTATGCCATCTCGGCCGAGGGCTATCTCGACAAGTACGGCCCTGAGGAGCGCTATGACATCCTCAAACTCATTCCGCGCGTCGGCTGTCCGCTGGTGATGACGTATGGCACGGCCGAGCTTCCCACCAGCGCCGCTTTCCGCGGCATGCCGGACGCGATTGCCAATCTGCCCGGCGGCCAGCGCCGACAAATGATGATCGTAGCCGGCGCCGACCACTTCTATGCCGGCATGTACAGCGAGTTGTGGTCGAATGTCGAGTTGGGATTGCGGCGCGTGGCCGGCACGCGCGCCGAATCAAGTACGTGAGCCTCGCCTAGTCATTTTGGGGAACCATCGCGCGATGGGAGTCACTGGCACCCCAGTCGCGGCGCATTATCCGGCAATCTTTCCCCCACCCGCGTGGCCCCCCGTCTGCTGGCAAGCAGGTCCGTCAGAAGTTACAACTATGGGTTACTGATTCGAGGGTCACCGGCCGGCCTTGTGCTCGCGCCCCCCCTTCCCTGCCCCGCCTGATGCATGCCCCCAACAGTTCCCGCTGGAGTCGAGAATGAGCGTTACCGAATCGGCCAACAGCACCGCTACGCCGGCAGCCGTGAAAGCGGCCCACGATAAACTCGATGCACACACGCACGAGATCGTTCAGTGGCACTTCCACGAATCGACCGGCTGCCCGTTCTGGCTCGAATATGCCAAGACGTTGAAATTCGATCCGCTGAAAGAGATCAAAACGTTCGCCGATCTGTCGAAGTTCGAACCCTTTCAAGACGAATGGCTGCGCGGCGGTCCGGTACGTCGCTGGGTGCCGAAGGCGTTTGCCGATCGCCCGATTTACGTCTTCGAAACGGGTGGCACCACGGGCATCCCCAAGAGCCGTATCGCGGTCGACGATTTCCGCACCGACTACTCGTTGTTCAGCGACACGTTGCCCGACGAGTACTTTCCCAAGGGATCGAATTGGCTCATGCTCGGCCCCTCGGGCCCGCGACGCTTGCGATTGGCCGTCGAACATCTGGCGCAACATCGCGGCGGCATCTCGTTCTGCATCGACCTTGATCCGCGGTGGGTCATCAAGCTCATTAAAAAGGGCTGGATGGAACACCTGGAAGCGTACAAAGAGCACTGCATCGACCAGGCGATTTCGATCCTTGGCGCAGGACATGACATTCGTTGCATGTTCACCACGCCCAAGCTGCTCGAGTCGCTGGCGAACGCGTTGGAAAAACGTGGCTCCAGTATCCACAAGGCAGGAATCACGGGCATTTTCTCCGGCGGCACCGAGTTCACGCCGCAATGGACCCGTTTCGCCACCGAGGAATTCCTCGAAGGCGTCTACATGACCCCCACCTACGGCAATACGTTGATGGGGCTGGCTTGCTCGAAGCCGGTTACCGCCGCCGACGGCTACAAGATCAGCTATTACGCCCCGCAGCCGCGGGCCGTGGCCGAAGTCGTGGATTTCAAAGATTCGAACCAGGTAGTCGGTTACGGCCAGACGGGTCGCGTCAAGCTGACCACACTAACCAAGGAATTTTTCGTGCCGGGCTTCCTCGAACGTGACGAAGGGGAACGCGAGGCACCATACGAGAAATACCCCTGGGACGGCGTCAGCGGCGTCCGCCCCTTCCATGAACTGGCCGAAGCTACGACGGTCGGCGTGTATTGACCCTACGCTGTCGATTGCAATGATTCGACTGCCATTCGCCACCGATCAGAAATATAGGTCGTTATAAGTAATCTCAGGATCTCAGGTATCGTTGAAGCCTGAGCCAAAGCGAACCACCAACGCCCGCCCACGGAGACTTGTGACGTGTTGAACCTGCCCATTCTGCGCTGGGGAAAGCCGTACGACTCGCTTGAGATCGACGAGGTCAAACACTTCCTCACAGCCGAACCGATCGCCAAGGTTAGCCAGGCCAACGGCGGCTTGCTGCAACGCGACATGCGCTTTGCGCAGCGAGCCCGCGACGTGCTGCGCGAGCTATCTCCCGAAGAATTGATTTCGCGCGTGAAGAAGGCAGCTGACCTTTATCTCAACGCCACCTTGCCGATGGGGGACGGACAGCAAAGTCCCCAGGAATTCGCCCGCCAGCAAAGCGCCTCGACTGGTTTGCCCGAGCACATGTGCAGCGGCAACATGCAGAAGAATTATTTCGTGCTATCGAATATGGATCGAATGCTCGATGCGCTGACGCGCGGGCTCGATTTGTCGATTTTGTCGCGAGGCTACGGCGTCGAAGGGCGCGGCGTCATCGTAAGTTATCAAGCTCAGGCGCCGGCCGTAGGGCTCGTATTGCCGTCGAACTCGCCGGGCGTACATACGCTGTGGATGCCGGTCATCCCCATGCAAGTCGGACTGGTGCTGAAGCCAGGTCCGCAGGAACCGTGGACCCCCTATCGTATGGCCGCGGCATTCGCCGAAGCGGGCGTGCCGCGCGAGGCGATCTCGATTTACCCCGGCGGTGGTGATGTAGGTGCCGCGGTGCTCGCGAATTGCTCGCGCAGCATGATCTTCGGCGGCACGGCGACCGTCGAACGATACAAGGGAGACCCGCGAGTCCAGGCACACGGCCCCGGCTTCAGCAAGATTCTACTGGGCGATGATTGCGTCGATGATTGGGAAAAGTATATCGATGTCATGGCCGACAGTGTTTACCTCAATAGCGGTCGCGGCTGCATCAACTGCTCGGGTATCTGGGCATCCCGCCACACCGAGAAAATCGCCGCCGCCTTGGCCGAACGCATCGGACCAATCGCTCCCCTTCCTCCGGAAGACCCGCAATCCGGGCTCGCCGCGTTTACCGTCGCTGGCGTCGCACCCGCGGTGTGGAATGCCATCGAGGTCGACCTGCGCGAATCCGGCGTGAAGCACTCGACCGAGAAGTTTGGCCCACGACTGGTCGAGCAAGGTCGCGCCGCTTATCTGCGTCCGACCGTGGTCGAATGCGATTCGCCGGATCGGGCGATCGCCAAGAAAGAATACATGTTCCCGTTCACGACCGTCGTAAAGTGCCCGCAAGAGAAGATGATTGAAGCCATCGGGCCTACCCTGGTGTGCAGTGCGATTACCGAGGACGCCAACTTCCAGCGTCAATTGACGGACGCCGTCCATATCGACCGCCTGAATATCGGACCGATCCCCACCATCAAGCTGGATTGGCTCCAGCCGCACGAAGGGAACATCGTCGAATTCCTGTTCCGCGCCCGGGCCTACCAGCTCGTGCCCGAGGCCGTGAAGCGTGTCGAGCGTGAAACGGCCGCCGCGCATGCCTGACGATCGAGGCGTGCCACAACCCGCTATCGGACTATCGAAACGAATGACGAACCGCCATTGACGTTACTTCGCCCGCTGATGCCGTTCGTCATTCATCACTCCACATTCCTCGTTTAGTCCCCGCGTATGGACTCCTTTGACTTCCAGCCGCGAACGCGCATCATCTTCGGCGCTGGCCGTTTGAATTCGCTGGGCGAACTGGCGAGCGAACTCGGCGCGCGGCGGGCACTGTTGGTCAGCGATCCGGGCATCGTGGCCGCGGGACATGCCGCGCGTGGCATCACGGCCCTGGAAAAAGCCGGCATCGAGACGCAACTCTTTAGCGATGTCGGAGAAAACCCCAGCACGGACCATGTCGAGGCTGGCCTGGCCCTCGCGCGGCGCTACGAGCCGCAATTGTTGATCGGCCTGGGGGGCGGCAGCTCGATGGATTGCGCCAAAGGAATCAACTTCGTTTATTCCGGCGGCGGTCGCATGCAGGATTATTGGGGCACGGGCAAGATGACCCGTGAAATGCTCCCCATGATCGCCGTTCCCACGACGGCCGGCACGGGGAGCGAAACGCAATCGTTCGCCTTGATCTCGGACGCCAAGACACACGTCAAGATGGCCTGCGGCGACAAGAAGGCCACTTGCCGCGTAGCGCTTCTGGATCCTGAATTGACCGTCACACAGCCGCGCCGTGTAACAGCGCTCACGGGCATCGACGCCATAGCGCATGCCCTGGAGACGTACGTCACGAAGCGGCGCAATCCCGTTTCGACGGCCTTCAGCCGCGAGGCCTGGCGATTGTTGTCCACGAACTTCGCGCGCGTGCTAGACGTGCCCGAAGACCTCGAAGCCCGCGGCGGCATGCAACTGGGCGCCTGCTTTGCCGGGCTAGCGATCGAGAACTCGATGCTCGGCGCAACGCATGCACTCGCGAATCCGCTGACCGCGCGCTACAAGCTGCCTCACGGCCAGGCGATTGCCCTGATGTTACCGCACGTGGTGCGCTTCAACGCGGCCGAGGTCAGCCGTTGGTACCGCGAGCTGGTCGAGTCAGTGCCGGCTAACGGCAAACCACGGCCGGCCGCCATCGCCGAAGATCTGGCCGAGACCATTACGACGCTGGTCACCAAGGCCGGCCTGGCCGCGCGATTGGCCGATTGCGGTGTCGAACGTGAAAAGCTGAGCGACCTGGCAACCGCCGCGTCGCGCGAATGGACCGGTGGATTCAACCCACGTACCGTGACCGAGGCGGACCTCCTTGAACTTTATCGCGCCGCCTATTAGCCGAAATTTCGATATTCGCATAAATGGGCTACGCACCGTCGCTGAGGATCGACTTATGAAAGCCGCTTGTCAGCAGACGAAGTCGATGCAGGAATGCCGCCGTGCATGCTGCGTTCCAGTCGCTCTAGTCGCTCTGGCGTTCTTGGGCTGCACGCGGCCAGCGGCAACGCCAAAAGCCGATAAAGCCGTCGATACCCCCGCCTCAAAAGCTCCTGTCGCAGTAGCAGCAAAAGAATTGAAAGAACCGGCTGCCGTCGCGGACGAACCTGCCAACGAGAAGAGCGATTGGCCCATCTTCCGCGGCAACACTCTCTCGAACGGCGTGTCAGCGAGTCCGCTCGCGGGCGATCCCGCGCTGCTATGGAAGAAATCGTTCAAGGACGGCATGTTCGAATCGACCCCCGTCATCGAAGGGGGTGTCGTCTATGTGGGTGAGCTGAATGGTTATTTCTATGCACTCGACTTGGCAACAGGCGATGAGAAATGGAAATTCCATTCCGAGCTTGGCTTTCGGGCCCCCGGTGCCGTACGCGATGGCCTCGTCTACGTCGGCGACACCGAAGGGCGCTTTGTCTGCCTGGATGCCAGTAGTGGCGAACAGAAGTGGACGTTATCGACCGACGCGGAAATCAACGCTGGCGCGAACTTTTACAAAGACAACGTCCTGATCGGCTCTCAGAACGGCGCCCTCTATTCGTTGAATGCGAAAACTGGCGCTGAAGTCTGGAAGTATTCGATCGACAATATGATCCAATGCTCGCCGACGATCGTCGAAGATCGCGTCTTCCTGGCCGGCTGCGATAGCATCCTGCACATCATCAATGTCGAGACGGGCGTGCGAGTCTCGCAGGTCGACATTCAAGATCCCACCGGCGTCACTCCGGCGGCCGTGGGGGATCTGATCTATTTCGCAACCCAGGGGGCGCGCGTCTTCTGCGTGAACTGGCGTGAAGCGAAAGTGTCCTGGGTCTACGAACATCCAAAAAAGAAATCGCCCTACCAGTCTTCGCCTGCAGTCTCCGGCGGCATTGTGACGATCGGCGGACGCGACCGTATGATTCATGGCCTGAAGGCCGATTCCGGGGACGAACTGTGGACGTTTCCCACCCGCCGGAATGTCGACGCTTCCCCCGTCATTGTTAAAGATCGCGTTTACGTCGGAGCCGGGGACGGGCGGATCTATGGGTTGAATCTGGCCTCGGGTGAGAAAGTATGGGAGTATGAAGCGGGCGGTGACTTTGTCGGCTCACCGGCAGTCGCGGCCGGCCGCATGGTCGTCGCAGGCGGCGCCGGCGACGTGTTTTGCTTTGGCACTCCTCCCGACAAATAAATTACGCGCCTTAAAAACAAACAGGTGAGTCCCGGGGGCGGCCGGGCCATCTCAGACGACATCTTCAAAAGACCTTAGTCGCGGCCGCAACCGTCGGCCCGAGCATGGCGAGGATTATGTCCACGGAAACCGTCAAAACCGAGGTTGGCAGCTATTTCATTGCCAACTATCCCCCGTTCTCGCAGTGGACGACCGAAGCAGTGGACGACGTGCGCGCGGCACTGGCCGCACCGCCGGCCGACGTGCCGCTGGGTCTGTATTTGCACATCCCCTTCTGCCGCAAACGCTGCAAGTTTTGCTACTTCCGCGTTTATACCGACAAGAACGCTGAGGGAGTCGAACGTTATGTGGCGGCGCTAGCGCGTGAAATCGAATTGGTCAGCCGGCTACCCGTGATGGGAAAGCGACCATTTCGCTTTGTTTACTTTGGCGGTGGCACGCCGTCATTCTTAAGTGCCCGGCAGCTAACGTCGTTGGTCGACCGCTTGCGTGCGAACATCAACTGGGACCAGGCCGAGGAAGTCACCTTCGAATGCGAGCCCGGCACGCTCTCGCAGCCAAAGCTTGCCACGCTCAAGGAACTGGGGATCACGCGACTCAGCCTGGGCATCGAGAATTTCAGTGATGCCGTGCTCGAAGAAAACGGCCGGGCCCATCTATCGGGCGAAGTCTACAAGGCCTGGGATTGGATTACAGCCCTTGGCTTTCCGAACACCAATATTGACCTGATCTCGGGCATGGTCGGCGAAACCGAAGCCAACTGGCACGATTGCATTCGCCGCACGATCGATCTGGCCCCGGACAGCGTCACGATTTATCAAATGGAGTTGCCGTTCAACACGGTTTACTCGCAGGACATTCTCGGCAACAAGATCGAAACCCCCGTCGCCGACTGGCCCACCAAGCGGGCTTGGGTCGATTACGCCTTCGATCAACTTTCCGCGGCCGGCTACTCGGTGTCGAGCGCTTACACCATGGTGCGCGATGCCTCGAAGGTGAATTTCAGCTACCGCGACAACTTGTGGCGCGGCAGCGACCTGCTGGCCACCGGGGTCGCCAGCTTCGGCCACGTCTCGGGCGTGCATTACCAGAACCTGCCGGACTGGGAAAGCTATCTGTCGACGCTCGAAGCAGGCGAATTGCCAGTCTCACGCGGCCTGAGGCCGACGAAGCACCAGTTGCTAGTGCGCGAATTGATTCTGCAATTGAAGACGGGCAAGATCGACTTCAACTACTTCCGCGACAAGTTCGGGGTTGATGCTCTTTCGGACTGGCAGCAAGTCTGGCAGCACTACGTCGACGAAGGCTGGCTGTCGATCAATGGGAACCGCGTCCAGTTGACGCGCGAAGGGTTGCTGCGAGTCGACTCGCTATTGCCTCCATTCTTCGAGCCGGAACACCAAGGGGTGCGATACACGTAACCGAAGCGCATCCCCCCTGCCCGCATCAAACGCCCTCCCCTGCCATGCGGACCTTCCCCGAAACACCCGCCGAGATGCAACCGTGTTGGAAACCGATGCCCCGCAACCGCTGACCCCGGATCTGGCGACGCTGGTCGCGCTGTTCTACGACTCACCGCCGACTCTGGGCTCGTTCGACTGTGTCGAAGCCCGCGATATGCCGCTCCGTTTTGCTTCGCTGCTCGCTCACGAGGAGCACATGACGGTGACGGTCGAACGGTTCCATAAAAGTTCCGTCGATGTAACGGTGCTGGATCGTCAGATTACGCCGTCGCATTACGCCCGCAAGATCCTGCTCTCGCGCCAAAGCGATGGCGGTGTCGTACAATATGGCATCATGCGGGTGAACTTCGCGTACCTCGAACCGATTGTCCGTCGGCAGATCGAGGCCGAAGATACGCCGCTCGGTCGCGTACTGATCCAGAACAACGTGTTGCGACGCGTGCATCTCGCCAGCCTGTGGCGCGTCACGGCCGGCGAGGAATTGGCGCGATTGTTCGATATGACGCCGGGCGAAATCACTTATGGCCGCACGGCGCTGATCATGTGCAACGAGGAGCCGGCAGTTGAGCTTTTGGAAATCGTCACGCCGCTGGCCGACCCGACCTAGCACGGTATCGCACCCTCACGTGTCACGGTGCCGGTCGCAGCGAATGGGGGCAGGTCGCCTTTCGAACGCGCCATGAAAATCGTCTATCTTGCCGCCGGCGCCGGGGGAATGTATTGCGGCAGTTGCCTGCACGACAATACGCTGGCCGCTGCGCTCCTGGATCTGGGCGAAGACATTCTGCTCGTCCCAACCTATACGCCGATTCGCACCGACGAGGCGGACGTCAGCGAAAAGCGCGTCATGTTCGGCGGCATCAGCGTCTACCTGCAGCAAAAGTGGTCCCTGTTTCGCCACACGCCCTGGCTGCTCGACAAACTGTGGGACCGCCCCAAGCTGATCGACTGGTTAGCCCGCCGCAGCATCAGCACTGCCGCCGAAGATTTGGGCGACCTTACCGTTTCGATGCTACGCGGCGAAGAAGGAAACCAGCGCAAGGAAGTCGAAAAGATCGTCCATTGGCTGGCCCATGATGTTCGCCCCGATATCGTTCATCTTTCGAACTCGATGCTGGTCGGCATGGCGCGCGAGATTCGCCGCAAATTGAACGTGCCGATCGTCTGCACCCTCTCGGGCGAAGATATTTTTCTCGAGAAGCTCGCGGCACCACACTATCAACAGGCGCGCGACGCGCTGCGCGAACGGGTCAGCGATGTAACCGCGTTTGTCTCGTTGAATCAGTATTATGCCGATTTCATGGTCGACTACGCCGGCATCCCGCGCGAACGCATCCACGTCATTCCGCACGGGCTGAAATTGGCCGGCCACGGAGGACAGCCGCGACGCACCGACGGCCCGGAATTCACGATTGGCTACTTCGCCCGCATCTGCCATGACAAAGGGCTGCATCACCTGGTCGATGCGTTCACGCTGCTGGCCAAAGACTCGGATTTGCCTCCCATCTCGCTGCGGGTCGCCGGCTATCTAGGTGCGGCCGACCGCCCCTATTTGCAGGCATTGCAGCAAAAGCTGCAATCGGCAGGGCTGCACGATCGTTTCCAATATTTGGGAGAGCTCAACCGCGCGGGAAAGATCGATTTCCTTTCCTCATTGGATGCAATGAGCGTCCCCACTGTCTATCGCGAAAGCAAGGGGCTCTCGATTCTCGAAGCCTGGGCCAATGCCGTGCCGGTGGTGCTGCCGGAGCACGGTACGTTTCCGGAATTGATCCGCGATACGGGGGGCGGACTGCTGCACGAGCCCGAAAATCCGCAGGCCCTGGCCCGCGCTCTGCGGCAACTGATTCTCGATCCCGCCAGTGCCAGGAACTTGGGCTTGGCAGCACAACAGGCGATTCGCGATCGTTATACTGCCGAGACCATGGCGCGGCGAACGCTGGACCTGTACCGCAGCCTGGTGCCTACTTCTGTCTCTGAAAAGGCAATGCATCCGTGACCCGATCGACCAAAAGTCCCGTAACCGCGCCTCCGACGTTCCAGACGACGCGGCGCGTCGAATTTCGTGATACCGACGCCGCCGGCATCATGCATTTCTCGGCCTTCTTCAATTACATGGAGCAGGTCGAGCACGAGTTTCTGCGCCACATGGGCTTAAGCGTCATCACGCATGACGAAGAAGGAACGATCAGTTGGCCGCGCGTCAGCGCCAGTTGCGATTACCGTGGCGCCGTGCAGTTCGAGGACATTCTCGACGTCGAAGTGCAGATCATTCGCCAGGGGGAAAAGAGCATCACCTACGGATTTACTTTTCTGCACGGAAAACGCCCCGTCGCCCAGGGCCAGATTACGACGGTCTGCTGCCGCCTCGACGCCAAGGCTCCGCCACGGTCGATACCGATCCCCGACTGGATCGTTGCCAAGATTGCCAAGATCCCCAAGAGCAAGAAAAAAAAACGCGGCGGGTAACGCGTGCAGTGCCGTTGCTCGCGAACGTGCCTGGGCCGTCGTGAATTCTCGAACCGCGCGGTACTTGCCAAATACTCCGAATAAAGCTGGAAATTGTCCTCATGGCCGAACTGATCGTTCAAGACATCACGCGCGAGTTTGCCACACGTGGAGAGCCGCTGTCGGTTCTGCGCGGCTGCGGATTGGAACTCGCCGCAGGCGAAAGCGCGGTCATCGTCGGCCCCAGCGGCTCGGGCAAAAGCACGTTCTTGTACATCGTCGGCACGCTCGATCGTCCCACCAGTGGCACAGTACGATTGGCCGCCGACGACCCCTTCGCACTCGACGAGCAGGGCCTGGCCGCCTTTCGTAACGAGCGCATCGGCTTTGTATTCCAGGACCATCACCTGCTGCCGCAATGCTCGGTGCTGGAAAACGTGTTGGTGCCGGCCTTGGCCGGCGGCGGCGTCACCGCGGACCTGGTCACCCGCGCCCGCGACTTATTGTCGCGAGTCGGTCTCGCAGGGCGCTTAGAGCATCGGCCGGCCGAGCTTTCCGGCGGAGAGCGTCAGCGGGCCGCCGTCGCCCGCGCGCTTTTGCGGCGTCCGCAGTTGATCCTGGCCGACGAGCCGACCGGAAATCTCGACCGCACGAGCGCCACCGCGATCGGCGATCTGCTGCTCGAGATGCAAGAGCGAGAAGGCACGATGCTGATCGTCGTCACGCACAGCCTGGAGCTGGCCCGCCGCTTCGGCCGGCAGTACGAGTTGGATGATGGGCGGCTGAAACAGGTCGCGCTTTCCGCGTGACGCGACTCGGACCGTTTCGCGCGTCTTTACGCCACAAAAGCCAGCACGTAGAAGATCCAGCCGGTCAGGGCCGTGAAGCCCATGTCGATCGCCGCCAGCCAGGCCCAGAACTTATGGCTCGTACTGTAAGCATTGGGCACCGGCGGTTTCGGAAATCGGCGCAGCCCCTGCACGATGACCCACACCCACAGCAGGCTGGTCGTCACGGCGAAGAAAAGGTGAATGCCCAGGGCCGTAAACACCAACCCCGGCACCTCGGGCCGATGAAGAATCTTCAGATAGAACGTCGACAGCAGCCGGCTGGGTGCGGTCATGGGGGCATAAAACCGCGATGCTTCGGCGCGCTTCATCCAGCCGTTGATTCGCATATCGGCTTCGAACAGTGCCACGGTCACCAGCAGGACCAACCCCAAAGTCAGTTGAATTCGCTTGTGCCACGCATAATTTCGCCGGTATCGCACTACATAAATGCTCGCGGCCAGGATCACCAGCACGGCGAACATCGCCAGGAAGACCACGTCCAGCATCAGCGACGCGCGGGTGCCCAGAAATCCGTCAATCCGCAAGCGATCCATAAAAATCGTCGATCGGTCCAAGAAATGCGCGAAACCGGCCAGCCGGACTCCGAGGCGATTCTAGCCCCTGGCTTTGCGAGCCGACAGAGGAGTTTCATTTAGGCACGATACGCCCTTCAATGGGCGAGACAAGATTTCCCACGGCAATCGTATTGACGACGGGCGTTGCGCCCGACCAGTCTAGAAGAGTGTGTCACAGCCGCTCACTCGCTGCTATCTGATGATGCTTCGATCTTCCATTTTCGCTGTCACTCGCTTCGCGGGATGGCTGCAGGGCCCACTGCCTGTCGCATTGCTCATCGCTGCGCACCTGGCGCTTGGCATCAGCGCCGTGAATCGCAAATCGATAACCTATGACGAAGGGATTCACGTCACCGGCGGACTCAGTTACTGGAAGACCAACGACTACCGCTTGCAGCCTGAGAATGGCAATTGGTCGCAACGATTTGTCGCCTTGCCCGCTTGGCTGGGCGGATTCGTCGCACCTCCGTTTACCGGCGATGCCTGGCAGAATTCGGACGTCCGCATCCTCGAAAACGAGCTCTTCTATGGCGTAGGCAACGACGCGGACACCTTACTGCGTGATTCGCGGCTGATAATGGCCATTCCCAGTGCGATGTTGGCACTGACGGTCTATCTTTGGTCGCGTAAGCTGTTTGGACCGACAGGCGGCCTGGTGAGCCTGGCGCTATACGCCTTCTCGCCGAGCATGCTGGCCAACGGATTTCTGACAACGTCCGACCTCTTCGCCACGCTCTTCTTCCTGACGGCGATGGCCGCCGAATGGCGCCTGCTGAATCGGCCCTCCCCGGGGGCACTGATCATCGCCGCTCTTACGATGTCCGGCTTGCTGCTGTGCAAGTTCTCGGGCGCGCTTCTCATTCCAATGGTCCTGATCTTGGTCGCCATTCGCGTTTTTTTCGACCCCCATGACGACGACGCGATACTCTCCCGAAACCGGCTTCGACAATCGACGCGTCACCTCGCGCTATCGATACTTTTGCTCGCACTGCAAGTTCCTGTTGTGGTTGGCGTGATCTGGGCTTCCTACGGCTTTCGATACTCGGCCTTCGCTCCCGGAGCCGAGGCAATTCGGTTCGAAACGCCTTGGCCTGACATCGAGGCTGGCAGTCCGGCATGGCTGCGAGCGCCGCTCACTGTGGCTCGTACTCGACACTTGCTCCCCGAGGCTTACCTCTACGGGTTTGCTACTACAGTCAGGATGTCACAAACGCGAAAGGCCTTCTTTCTGGGCGAGTTCACCGATACAGGCCGAATCTACTATTTTCCCACTAGCGTCGCCGTCAAAACACCGCTGGAAGTGTTCGTTCTGTTGATCATTGCCGCGTTCGTCGCCGTCAGAAAGGTGATCGAGGGTTCAGAAAAACAGGCGGATCGCAATTGGCCCCTCGATGCCGCACCGCTATTCGTCCTGATCGTAGTTTATCTCGCGGTCGCAATGCGCAGCGGCTTGAATATCGGGCATCGCCACATCCTGCCGATTTACCCGCCACTCCTCATTCTGGCGGGCGCGAGCGGCCTCGCCTTCGACGCACGGGCAGCCTCGCTAATGCGGCTGTCCGTAATAAAAGGAATTCGCGCGATTGTGCTGCTGCTTATCGCGACTAGCGCCTTCACGGCGTGTTTGATCTGGCCCAACTATCTCGCCTACTTCAATCTCATCACGGGTGGGCCGGCTCACGGATACCGATGGTTCGTCGACAGCTCACTCGACTGGGGTCAGGACCTGAAGGGGTTAAAATCCTGGTTGAATGAACAATCTCGAGACACCAGCCCCCCGCGAACATACCTCTCGTATTTTGGTGTCGCACACCCCGCCTATTACGATATTCGGGCTGAACTTCTTCCCTGCCGAGGCATCGTCCGTCCCGCTCAGCTCCCCACGCCGTTAACTGGCGGCACCTACTGCATCAGCGCAACGATGCTGCAAGCCGTCTATTTGCTCCCCTGTGGTCGCTGGAATGTCGATTACGAGAAACTGTATCAGAACTCGCT
Organism: Pirellulales bacterium; assembly: GCA_036499395.1. Classification (NCBI taxonomy): domain Bacteria; kingdom Pseudomonadati; phylum Planctomycetota; class Planctomycetia; order Pirellulales; species Pirellulales bacterium. The sequence continues at coordinate 240,695 of DASYDW010000068.1, read as the reverse complement.
CCAATTCCTGCCAATGATCGACACCTCGCGCGACTTTGCGACCTTTCCCACAGACGTCCGAGAAGCGTGCAATGTCTCCGAGCAACTGCGATTTGCCAGGCTCTGTAGCTTTCTGCGGGCGCGCGAACCTGACGACAATATCGGCCATTCGATCTTGATCTACCGCCTGACAGACGACGACGTTCGCAAGGCGCTCGACGGACCGCCGTGCGAATTGCTACCTCGGCCCGAATGAGGCACCCCACGCCGAATTAGCCACAGGACCTTCTAACGGAAAACGCGATTTATACACGCGGCGTCTACCGCGTCGTGCGACAGATCGTGCCAATTCTCGCCTCTAAGGTGCCGCCCCTCGGCTCGCGTGACGCCCTCACCGGATACGGTATCTATGCCGCGTCGGCGACCGCGAGGCGATAAAACTCGTAGCCGCGAAGCAACCGCGGCGTTGGCGGTAGATAGCGGCGACGATACTCGACCGACCCTAGGTCCTCGCGCCATTGAAAACCGTGCGCCGCAAGATAAGACGGCAATTCTGCCGTATCAAAGCCAAAGGTCCATTCCTCCCCCGCCTGCGCCAAGGTTCGGCGCAGCGCCACGATCCCTGGAAACGTTGATGACTCGTTCAAGACATCGTTGTGGACGTACGTGAACACCACGCGGCTGCGCGGGGTAAGTTGCCGTATCGAGTCGAAGGTATCGGCAACCGCCGCGGCGGCCAGGTAATTCGTCACTCCTTCCCAGATCCATAACGTTGACAGCGCGGATGACAGGTTGGCCTGCGTCAGTCGCGAATCGAACCGCTGAGAATTAAAATCGACGTCAACGAATTTTACATGATCGGGGAGGACGCCCAGCCGGCGCACCAGGCAGACCTGCTTGGCGCGCTGCGTCGCCGGATGATCAACCTCATAAACGCGCACCTGGCTGATGCCCGGCAGCCGGTAAGCGCGACAATCCTAACCAGCCCCCAGGATCACGACTTGCTCGATCCCCCGGGCTAACGCGGCGCGAACTTCGCCGTCGATGAAGCAGGTCCGCGCAATCGCCGAGGTGCGTGCTCCCGGCCAGCGAGCGTCGATCAGCCGAGCAATCGTCGCATTCACCAGCGGCCAGCGTGTTGCGGTGACGACTCGCCTCAGCCAGGGGCGCAGAAATGCCTGGGCAAAGGGATCGTCGAACAACCGCTTGCCCGCGGGACGCGCTGACTCCAGCGCGCGAAACAAGGCCATGTACTCGGCCGTAGTGCTGGCTTGATTCGCATTCATCAGATCGTCAAGGCGGATATCGGCTCGCGCCGCGCATTCAACCGCCGGCGGGTTTTCCATCCCTGGTAGGCGCGGGCACCGCGGCATCAGCGCCTATTTCAAGTTCGCCCCGGCTCACAAAATCTTAGGACACCGTCTCGGCGAACGTTTCGGGATACGCGAACAGCGCCGCACTGCCGCCGGTGTGCCAGAAAATGACGGTATCACGCGCCGTTAGCTCCCCGCGCCGCACCAGGTCGATCAGTCCTGCCATCGCTTTGCCGGTATAAACTGGATCGAGCAAGATCCCCTCGCGCCGGGCGACCACCCGCACGGCCTCGACCATTTCGTCGGTCGGCTGACCATAGGCGGTTCCCACGTACTGGTCGAGAATGCATACTCGTCCCGCGACCGTGGCGGTATCGGATTGGCGATACCCCACAAGTTCCAAGGCCTCGAGCGCCAGCCGCGCGACGAGCGGTTCCCGATCGACAGCCGCTCCCGAAACCGAGATTCCAATCACGCGCGCCGGGTGCTGGGCCGCAATCAACCCCGCGACAATGCCTGCGTGAGTTCCGCCGCTGCCACTGGCGACGACGATCGCTGTTGGTTCGATTCCGAGTTGCTCGACCTGCTGCAACATTTCCTGCACAGCCAGCATGTATCCGACGGCTCCCAACGGCGTTGATCCGCCAATGGGAATGAAAAAAGGCTTGTGACCGGCCGCGCGCCACCGCTCGAGTGCCGCCTCGAAGGTGGGGGGATTGAAATCCTCTTTGGCCAGCAACCGGACGTCGGCTCCGAACAAGTGATCGAGCAACACATTGCCCGACGATTCGTAGGCTGGCGAGCGTCCCGCGACTAGCCGCGGCAAGAGCAATTCGCACTTCAAGCCGAATCGTGCGGCAGCCGCCGCCGTTTGCCGAGCGTGGTTCGATTGAGGTCCCCCCGTGGTCACCAAAACGTCGCAGCCCTGCGCCATCGCTTCAGCGACAAGAAACTCCAGCTTACGGGCTTTATTGCCGCCGGTCGCCAGCCCGGTTTCGTCATCTCGTTTGATGTAGAGAGCGGGCCCGGCCAATTCCGCCGACAGCCTGGGTAGCGGTTCAAGCGGGGTTGGCAAATTCGCCAGCCGGACGCGAGGAAGGCTCGAAACGTTCATCATTTTATCTCGTAAGCTCGACGTGACAGTCATCAGGCGATGGGATCCGACTCGGCGACAATCCGTTGCACCGTTCGCAGATATACTGTCTGGCCCCCTCCAAGACAACATTCACAGTGGTCGTGTTTCACGAAGCTCGCAACGCTTCCGGCCGCGCGATCGCGGGCGCGTGAGCGATGACCGACGAGTCGTTATACTCGCTTGGTCATCGTGAAATGCACCCGCCTCAGGATTCGCCGCATGGATCATCTACCGTCACTTCGCCGGTGTGCGAGCCTCGTTTATCTGCTGATCGTAGGGTGCGTCATCGGAGGTTCGCATTCGTGGGCCGCTGACATCAAGCAAACACCGCTCTATACGCGACTCAAACAGGCGATCGATGCGGTGCCGGCCATCGATACGCACGATCATTTGCGTCCCTTCGATCAGTTGCCGAACAAGGACGAGACCGATCGCGGCGTCGGCATTACGCTGCATAGCATTTTCGCTGGCAGTTACTATCCCGGCATCAACCGTCTCTCGCCGTGGCCGGCCGGCAAGTCGTTCGACGCCTGGTGGCAGGTCGCCCGGCACGATTTCGATGACGCCCGCGCCACCAGTTTCTATCGTTATCTGCTGCCGGGATTCCGAGACCTGTACGGCGTCGATTTCGATACCGTCACCGATGAGCAAGCGCGCGAGCTTAACGACAAGATCTTTGCCAATTATCAAAACGACCGGTGGCTGCTGGACGTCATCACGCGTCGCGCCAATATCGAACTGATGTTCATCGATCCCTATTGGAATCGCCTGCAGTTCGAGCGGGCCTACAAGTTCTCGGTTCCCGTGTTAAACGTGTCGATGATGATCGGCGGCACCCATCCCAGCCACTTTGCTTCGGCCAGCGACAGCCCCTACGTTTTCGCCGAGAAGATCGGCAAGAAGATCCAATCGCTGGATGATTACTTGATCGTAGTTGACGAAATCTTCCGCCAGGCGGTCGCCGCCGATACGGCTTGTTTGAAGTCGACTCAAGCCTACCAACGAACGCTGCGCTATGAGAATGTCCCGCAAGAGCGCGCGGCGAAGTATTTCGGCCGTAAGCAATCCGATCTTTCGCCGGACGAGTTCCAGGAGTTTGAGGATTTCATGTTTTGGCAAATCGTCAAGCTCAGTGCCAAGCATGAACTGCCGTTTCAGATTCATACCGGCCAGGCGCGGATTCAGGGGTCAAACCCACTGCTACTGGTCGACCTGATTCAAGCCAATCCGCAAACCAAGTTCATCCTCTTCCACGGCGGCTACCCATGGATCGGCGAAACCGCCGTGATCGGCATGAAGTATCGCAATGTATGGATCGACTCGTGCTGGCTGCCGACGCTGAGCTACTCGATGGGCAAGCGCGCCTATCAAGAATGGCTTGAGGCGATGCCATCCGATCGGATCATGTGGGGCGCTGACACCGCGCAAGCCGAGGGCATTTATGCGGCGACCGAGTTCACCCGCCAGTGCCTGGCCGAGGCATTGGCGGAGAAGGTCGAGCGAGGGGAGCTGCGCGAAGATCATGCCCTGCGAATCGGCCGCCAGATAATGCGCGACAACGCCTTGAAGCTGTTTCCCAAGCTACGCCGGCAACTCTGGCGCACCGACACCTGATCGACCGGCCCGATGTCCATTGGCGCACGGGACTAGTCAAACGAAAACCGGGCATTTAGCGGCAAAATCGACGACTGATCGCCGCTACCGCCGGCCCTTGCCAGCGAAAATGCTTTGCCAGAAACCGTTCCCGAGATAGGCTTTAGTAGGAGGGACGCAAAGATGTGACGCCGGAACGCTCTCCGGCATCGAACTACATGGAGGTGACTATTATGCAAAAGCACGAAATTCTCGACCGCGTTTTCGCTTTCTGCGACGTCCGCGGCGATACGTTTACGTGGCGCGCCGAGCCTTGCCGCAGCGAACTCTTCCGGCTCTTTCAGGAATCGCACGCCGGCCCTGCGGTAACGGGCGACGAAATCCGCGACTACGTCCATCGCCAAATGGAGCCGGTCGGCCGCTGGCATGTCCCCATGCAAGAACGCGTCGCCGACATCTGCACGGCTTGGGACGATTGGGATTATGCCGCGCAGAATCTGTGGGAAGCGGTCGGCAGCGCCCGATAGCCCGACGTGTGGCCAATAACGTGATGCGCACTGAGTGGGCGCTTTATCTACTTCATTGCGATCGTCTCTTCGAATTCAAGGCTTGTGCTTGAGTTCGACGACGATCGTCACTTCGGCCGCGGCCACTTCGTTCGGCGCGACCCGAGCATCGGCTACGGCGGCTCCCGGTGGAAGCAACTCGTTCATCTGGCCCGAACGAAACGCTGCCAGCGCCGCGTTCCCGGCCGTATGGGGAACCTTGAACTTCAGGCTCCCGCTCCAAAATTTGGCATGCATTGCAATTGAGCTCGTAATGAGGTCCTCAATTGCCCCTGATCTCTCTACGCAACTCTATCATGCGTGGACAATCTCGACTTTAAAAAGCCGCTACAGCCGTCACAATCCACAGTGCAATTGCCGCGCCGACGCCTGAATGTTCCCGATTGTGCGACGGGCTGCGATGTTACGCGTTTCTGCTCGGGAATCGACCATGCGGCGTAGCATTTCCTCGATCAAAGGTCACCGTCGGCCGATTCTAGACCGCTGATCAGCAATCAGGTGTCGCGCAGTTCTGACGCGTCAGCCCGGCAGCGGTATCTGCCCTCTTGAAGAAAAGGTAGGCAGCGGTCAGGCCCCAAAAACGGTTCAATGTTCTCGTTCTATGGTCCGATGACTGCGCCTATGCGTCGGCTGAGGCGCTCGCTTAGATCGTCCGCGTCCGTCCAGACAACGATGTTCTGCTGCCTTGTGTCAAAATGGCATTGCTCGATGTCATCTTGATGACATGTGTAGATCACCGGTTTTCCTAGTCCTTCCGCAAAGCCAGCTTCGAAATAAACGTTCGGTCGATGAGACGTCATATCCGCGACTACAAAAGAGGCCTTACGTAGCTCAGCAATTATTCGGTCATCGATGCGTCCCAAGAAGTCAACGCGGTCTGCAATAAAAGGCTCGGAATAACCGGCCTTTTCAATTGCAGTCCTAATCCCGCGCTCGCGCATATCCCTTCCCTCTGCAGCGAACCACATCGCCACAAACACGCTTCTTGGGTCAATAGGCGTCGAAGGCAACGTCAGCTCCTCAATGCGTCTCCAACCGTCAACGGTAAGCTTCGCGCCACGACCATCGGTTAAGGGCGACAGTTCGAGAAGGCCTTTATTTGAAAGTTGCTCAAGTAAAAACGCACCGGCCTCCAGGTCTTCTGCGTATGCAATTGGATAATCCAGGTGCGGACGAATTACGACCATCTTTCCAGGTTTCAACGAGAGCGCTGCCAAATTCAATAGAGCGCCATCTAGTCGTCCGCCAATCGCGGCGGGGAAGGCGGCAATAGCGTCGTCGACACCGATGAACTGATGGGCCTTTGGATCGCCTGGCTGAAGCACTTTTCGCGAGGTCACAAAACGCGGATGGTCACGTTTGGCTATCGTTTTACTTCTAGAGAATGCGGAGACCTTGAATCCCTCTCGCTTGAAGGTTTTGGCAAGATCTTCGCAAGCTTCCTCGGACATTTCATATCGCCCGCAGACATCGCAGTCAAATCCAAGTAGTCCGCGATTGAATCCATCGTTGGTCTCAAACGGAGTAGGTTTCGATCTACAGATGGGGCAATAGGATCCCAGCATTCTTTCGCTCCTTTAGAAACTGGACACTTCAATATTCTCATTGAACCCGTTTAAGGGTCCTCGCAACCGTAACGCATCATCTACTACCTTAACGGCCTGTGGTGGTCAGGTCTTCGGTTGGCTGAGTCAATCGAATTATTCTGGGATCGTGACGACAAGCTATGCGTCGACTTGTCGGGACGACATCCGATGCTTCGTATTCCAGCAGCCCTCGAGAAGGGCAACCAGGAGCGCCTACTGCCGATGGCTCCAGAGTTCGCGGAACTGCTCCTGGCCGTTCCCAAAGCCGAACAAGTCGGCAGAGTGTTTCGGCCGGGCGAGCGAGCCAGAAACGAGCAACTCAGCGCGAACCGCGCCGGTGACGTGATTAAAGCAATCGGCGCGAAGGCGAAGGTGAAGGTTGCAACCTCGGCGGTAGGCAAGGTGAAATATGCGTCAGCTCATGATCTTCGCCGATCGTTCGGCGAACGTTGGGCAGCGAGGATCATGCCCCAGCAGTTGATGGAACTGATGCGTCACGAGAGCATCGAAACGACGATGAGGTACTACGTTGGCCGCAATGCTCAGTCGACGGCCGAGACGCTTTCGAGCGCTTATCGCGATCGCACTGCGGCGACACAATCGCCCGAAACGTCGTCTAATTCGCGACGGTCGGCTTCTGGCGATCAACTGAGCCGAAATTCGGACCGACCGCCCCTGGTGGGTAAAACGCCATAAGCATGTGGCCGTCTTTACCTAACGCGTAGTCGCCAGGGCCCGCCATTATCCAGCCAGAGGGATGAGGGGGGCATTCACTCGTCGCGTATACAGCCAGCCCGAGAAGCAACTTCTCGGTGGGAAGATGTAGAACGCTGAGCCTCACCACCGAAAGCCTTGGACCGCCGAGCCCTTCAAGTGCGGCATCAAGGATCGTATGCCCTCGCTCGTATCGCACTGGAGGCACCACAAGCGACGAAAACGCGTACATCATCACGATCCAATGGCAGGCCTCTTCGGGGTGGCACGCCCGATAGTAGATCTGATCTGGCTCAAAAATGGTTGCTTCTTCGCCATCCTTGAGCAACTCAAACTCTTCCAGGCCCCATGCCTGAAGGCCAACACTGGGTCCGGAATTAATCGGATCATTCAGTGGATGAGTAAGAAGACCAACGCCTTTCGGCTTGCCGGTTTCTGAATCACGACCGGATTCGATTCGCCCAGCCTGTTCACCTGAGAACTGTGCAAAGCCGTCAGCGTGGTAGCTAAGCTTCACGCGATCCGCGGCGGTGAACCCTTGGACGTCTTCCTGAGCGATCGTTCTGCGGCCGACGGACCCAAAACCCGGCATCGGTACCTTTGCTACCGTTCCGGCTTGAGCGGAATGGTAAGGAGAAAGCACTGAGAAGCCGCCTCCATTCAGGGCGACGATCTTTGTGATCTTCCTAGCTTCCGCCCCCGGTCCAGATCGAATAGCAATCGTCCAACGATCGCGTTTGCCCATGTATCGTCAAACAAGTTGAACGGTAACGATTTTGGTAACGACGACAATGACCTGCGCAAATCACCGAGCTGTCGTTTAAACGTAAGTCCTTTCGCGATCGACATTTGAAAAGAAAGGCGCTGGTGGGAGTCGAACCCACGGTGGCGGATTTGCAATCAGTTTCGCATTCTCCGTCAGGCTCGGTAGCTTCCGTATTATCCCGGTAATTATCGGGCCGTTTTCGGACAGGAGATGACATAGACCCGCACGCGTGCCCCACGGATAACGACCTGGTCGAACCGCGTGCCAGCACTATTGCGCAGCTCGCTTGTACGAACGTCGAGTGCCATGCTCAGGTCGAGATCGCGCACGTCGCGGGCCCCGCCCACAAGCTGCCCCTGCGACGTCATCAGCGGCGCCGGTGAAAACGATAGCGGCCGCAACACAAGCTTTTCGCTGGCCGATGTATTGTCGCTCCCGCCAACCCCTTCGATCGATTGCACGTCAAGCTTCCAGCTCATCAGCCGGTGCGGGCCGAGCAGTTCGTTGAAAATGGCGAAAAGCGTTTTGCCGTGCGGCTGAAAGTCGGGCTGATCCCAATCGGGCGGGATGCGACGCAGCTCCGTGCGGTCCCACTGGAAGGGGATGATCGCATTGCCGTCGACGTTGCGCGGCGGATAACGGTTGATCAGATAATCGATGATGTCCTGGGTGTCCCAGTACTGAGCGTCTCCTGAGGCAAAGTCGTCGATGAAACCGTAGGTGTTGACGTCCCGATTCTTTCGCGGCAAACCTGTCCGCTGATCCTTTTCATTGAAGGGAAGCGCGCGGCGCAGTTCGACCTGAGTCGCTCCGTCTGGGGATTTAGATTGTCGGTACCACGAACGGTCGATCGTGGTTCGCATCAGCAAAACCTCAAGGCCAACCGCCATCAGGTTTTGACTGCCGGTCGGCGTATCGTCTGCACCGCCAGGGTTTGGATGCGAGCCCCCGAGTTCGTCTTCAACCTCCGTCAGAATGCCGTACCAGACAATGTCCTCATCGCCTGCCGCCTCCTCCCGCTCTTCCTCCTCTTCGCGCTCCTCTTCGTCTTCGTCGGACTCGTCCTTGTCGTCATCGGGCGCCGTGTGAATCACGATCTTGATGTAACGCTCGTCGAGGAGCTGCCGATAGAATTGCTTAAATTCGGTCGAACCGGATTGCATTCCAACGCCGTAGCGCCAATTCAACTGGGCCCGGCTGAGCGTTGCACCTGAGCCGAATTCGCACCAGTCGCAGAACAGATAAGGCTCGACCTTCCACTTGTCCGCCCAGCGAACGCGGGAGTAGACCGTAACGGCCGGCATGGCAGCCGTCATTGCGGAAGCGTCAGCTTGGATTAAATCGGGTGTTGGCATTGGTCGGTCAAGCGCCTTTAAAGTGGTTTCATCGCCCCAGTTGTTGCCCGAGTTCGATAACTCGGCCAACTGCACCAATGGGACTCGCAGCGTTCAAGCAGCCGGTCGACGATCGGAGTGCCGACACGCTCGATCAGCTCGCGAGGGTCGCGAACGTTCATCGTCAACCACGTAGGCCGCAGTGATGCATAGCGACCGTCTATGATCAGAAACGCGGCTTCGCGTTCCTTCTCGGTGAGCGGCGCATGCCCAAAATCAGCAACGTAGAGAATATCGGTCTCGACCAGTCGACGGACGCTTTCAGGATCGCCCTTTGCAAAGTCCCGCGAACGCCAGACAGTGGCCGCAAGGTCCGGACCATTCAGCCAACGCAGCAAGTAGCCGGCGTGAATCGCGTTCGCCGCCAATCCATGCACGAGATGATCTTTTCCGGTGCCGGCAGGACCATGCAAAATCAGATTGACGCCGTCGCCGGCATGCCCCGGTGCATCTTCCGATGGACGCACGCCTAGATGCTCGGCAAATTGACCGCGGTATCCAAAAAGTCGATCGATAACGTTACGTTGCTCGGCGCGGTCCACCTCGAAATTCTCAACTGAGCAAAGCTTGTAGCGATCGCGCCCCTCGATAAATCGATCGAATCGCTCGCGGCGTTTTTTGAGTTCGACGGCGTCGATATCGGGCAATTGCCAGTCTGCCTTAGCGGCGGCAAAGACTGCCGATCGCGCCTTCGACGTAGTCGACCGCGGGGTTTTTCTTTGTGGTGGCATTGATGCGCCCCGCATTTTTTTTACGGGGGGGAATACTGTTACTGATACTGATACTGATACTGATATCCGACATGTTTCCGAAACGTTTGCTCAACGTTTGACGAAACGTTTCGTGTAGGTTTGTAGAAAGGTATTGCGTATTGCCCGAAAACTCGGTCAAAAGCGGGCCGGCGGGCACTTCGGCCAAGTCGTTTAAACATCCGAGCAATACCTTGGGATTCTCCGGTGGGTTCCATCGCCACCAACTAGGGATGAAGATAACTCGATCTGTCTCATCCCATTTCCAGCCGAACGTTGTGGCAACGTCAGGCAAACGTTTCGCTAACGTTTCGATACTGAGATTCAAATCCTCTGCCGCCATGCCGATCGACAGTCGCAAAATGCCGCACCTGTTCGACTGAGGCCCAAATAGCACGTAGACGGCTAACATCCTTCCAACGTCGTCGAGCGTTAAAAACTGGCGATTTCGCCAGAGACATGGATATGCCTTTCGGTACCGTGGGCCCTGCGTTCTGTTCTTCATGCCGCGGCCCTCTGTTGGGCCGTGCCATTGGCGCTGCCAACACTGCTACGATTCAACTCGGCCATGCTTTACTCCGTGGCCAACTGTGCGTCCTGCTCTCGAGCCGCCGGTGCAGGGCGGCTCGCGGGGCTTTCTTGGTTGTCCTACTTCGCTCGTCGCGTCGCTTCCCACTCGCGGCGTTTGGGTGCCCCTGCGGCCAGCCAAGCTAAGATCTCGTCCCTTCGCCAGCGAAGTGAGCGCCCCACGCTGACAGGCCTCGGCAGCTTGCCGGATGAGTCGAGCCTGTAAAGCGTTCGAGTAGAAACCTGCAACGCGGCGGCAAGTTCATCCGGCGTGTAAACGGGCGACATATCGCCCTTGGCTAGCGCGATCATGATGACGCGTCTCCCCCAGCCAGAGATGCGAGCGCCTTTTCGACGGCCTCCGGCTCGAAAAGAAATCGAGTGCCGGCGCGAAGAGACGGAACCCGTCTAGCGGCGGCCTCGCCCTTTAGCCATGACTGCGAAACGCCTAGCCTCCGAGCCATCCTTGCTAGGTTAAGCACTCGCTCCGATTGATTGGGCACCCCTTGGGGTCGCATTAAGAATCCCCTTATCATCGAAGAAAAACACAAATCTTCTATGTCGGGCGAGATTCTAATTGCGGCGAGAGCAATCTCAGATAAGTGTTTTGATGGTTTTTTGCCGAGGATTTTCTAGGGAATCTGCAAGTGAAACGAACCTTTGACTTTGCCCGCCACAATCAACGTGTGCCACGCCGGATGACGTTTTCCGTTGCGGAAGAGGCTCGCGAGCGATTTTTGGTCCGATCCGGCCGCTTTAAGCACACTGCTTTGATGAAGACTGGGGGCGCCGTTTTCGAAAGCTCTGAAGAGAGCTTCCACAGCTTTCGCTTGAAGCCCTGTGAAATAAAATTCGCGGTCCCTCCATATTACGGTCGCGAAGTCATCACTAGATCTAAAGCCTTCGGTCGCCTGTCGTTTAGCCGGCGGCCCAGGCTTTGGCGCTCGAAGCACCCATATCTGCGTCAGAAGATCCTCAAACGTATTAACAGCAATGTCCATGGCCTCGCGCGCCGCTGCGGAAGTTGGATTCTTGAAAACCTCGCGCCGAGCACTGGATATTGGACGCGGATCAACAGAAAGAGATCGGCACGCGGCATGCATAAACCCCGAGAGGGAATACGAGCAGAGCTCGAGTCGTTCTTGCACCGACTCCGATAGAGGCAGGCCCATCTGCAGAATGGCAAACGCCGTAGCCCATTTGTTATACGCTTCCTCGACCGTCGAAGTGTCGCTGCTCGCACGTCGAAAAAAGGCTTGGTACCTCTCTTCTGACGATGAGTCATGAAGGTCGTTCAGCCACTCGACTAGAGGAACGTCGAGGAAATCCAAGCTGACATCAACCGTCTTCTTAGCCGGACCTTGGTTGATTGATTTTTGCGCGCCGCCCTTTGACATGCAGGTTAATCCTTTCCCGCGGGCGCGAGCCAGGCGACCGACGCCGGAAGGGATTTGAAGGGCGAGCGGCCGCCGGGCTCGTTCGACCGTTCATGAGGCGGCCGTTCCCGACAACGAGCGGTTATACCAACTGTGGCCGCGGATCGAAAATCAAAACGCCAGACCGTTGTTTTTCAATCGTGCTTTCGTAGATGCCATTCCCCCTCGCTGATCTCATCGCCGTACCAGAAGAAAGTCACTTCCTCCGGCCCTCTAACTTTCCGATTGTGTTGCTCCCATTTGCCGTGGGGCTTCCCCTCGCCGGCCATCGGTCCCTCTGAAATGAAAGACGTAGACCGCCCGTCAGGCCACGACATGTCCTGCCGCAGCCATCTGTATGCCGGCTTCTCTTCTCCGCGACGATAGGTGTCGACGTAGCTGGAGCTGACGGTCGCTTCGCCCGAAGCGTGAGCCTCGTTCCAGTGCGAATTATATTCGTCGAGGTAGCGGCCGTAAGCAACGCACGCGGCGACAACGGCAATGGCCCGCAGCGATCGAGAGGCCAGCTTTTTCTCTGCGGTCGATTTCAAAGGGTCATTTTGGCCCTTTGATTTTAGGTCGATGCGGCCTATCGCGAATCCGGCCGCGAACCAAAGCAGCGCCGCCAGTGCAACGTAGTTTATCGTGACTGCAAAGCCCGGAGGCCGCTGGATCGTGGCAAGGAAGCAAACGGCCGCCGCGATGGCTGGCGTTCTCCGAACCAACCGCCCAAGAACCTGAGCTCGCGAGGTCGTCGGTGAGCCTCCCGAAATTCGTGCATTGTGCACCGGTTCTGAAGCTGGAGCTTTTAACTGAGGCATTGGGCCACTCCGAGCGTCGATTAGGCGTGGTCACAATGACCACGCTTAGGGTTGTGATACTAAGGCCGGGAGTTGCCGCATTCAAATCGCCGCGCAAGGCTTAAGAGCGCCAGGCGATCTTCTTCCGAGAGTCGCGGCCACATCGCGCGCAGCTCCGTGAGATCAGCATCCTCGGGAGTTCGTGCAACCATTTGGGAACCAAGCGAATCGCTTGTCGGTTGCTCGTCGGCGGCGCCGTCGTAACGGTCGCCGCCAACATCATTTAGAAGAGAGGCGCTGGTGGGAGTCGAACCCACGGTGGCGGATTTGCAATCCGCTGCCTTAGCCACTTGGCTACAGCGCCAGGTCTCGTAACTCGCCGATTCTACAAACGGTTACGATTTTCGCTAGTTCCGCTGGCCACGATCGACGTGCCGGCAACCACGGCCATTCCCAGGGAAATCGCATCTACAAGGGCATCGCCGCTTCAGCAATAACGTCACTGGCCCGCTTACAATGCCGTTCCGCAATAAGTGTCCTTGCAGGGGCAAGGTGCTCGATCGACAACAATCCCGCGATCGTTGTTGCCATAATCGAGGGATTTCGCCGGAGCCGCAAGGCCAGTCGACGCAGGGCCTGCATCGCGAAATCCCCATGTGCCTCCCCCCCGTCCGCTCGCACAGTCTAGCGGTCTCGTAGACCCCTCGCAATCGCATTCGCCCGGCATCGCTTCGCCGTCGGCGATTGCCAGAAACGACGCCAGCCCGGATCAGCGCTGCGCGGATGCCCCGATGTCGGCCACCTGAGTCCCCGCCACGACATTGAAGGCGAGCGAACCGCTCTGTCCGGCCACCATCGTCACGGTTTTCTCTTCGCTGACCGGCTTTCCGTCACGAACGAATTCGGCACGCACCTGGTAACGATAGGTGGCATTCTGGTCGAGACCCGCAGAGCCGAAGTGGCGAACCTCGCCGGTGCTTGTCGTCGCGCGACCGTTCACGAATACCTTGGCATCGGCCGGCACGTTCACGGTCAACATCACGCTATCCGAGGCGGGCTGGGCACTGCTCGTGCTATTCGTGTTGGGACGAGGGGCGGGCAACGTACACCCTTTGCCTGGTGCGCCAACATAGCCATTCGCCGGCGCTCCCCACCCGGGATAGCCGCCGAAGCCGCCGTAGGTCCATGTGCCGGTGCCGGTGCCGGCGTACCAGCCACCGTATCCGCAGCCGCCACCTCCGCAACCGTTGCGGCCCCAGCCGCACCCTCCCCGGTGTCCGAACGCGTTTGCATCTTGGGCGGCAAGCCCGACCACAACAACAATCGACGCAATCTTCAGCGCGTTTCGCAACATGATGTCGACTCCCCAAAGGTGCGTTTCGTTCTTCAGCGCCGGCAGGCAACAAATGTCCGGCGCTGGAAACTTTGTGATTCCGATTCTCAGGCGATGCGACCAAATATTTTCCCGTCCGAGAACGCGACGCATTGTAAGTCGATCAGCCGCGATCTTGCAAACCCGCCCTTGGTGGTAATCGGTGTACGCTCCCCTTGACGAGTCTTTGCGACTGCCGGTGGAGATGCAATTACACGGGGTGCGATCACGCCCCCTTACGCTGCGCGATTCGTCGCGTAGAACCAATGCGCTCTACGCACGATGGTGCGACATCTGCTGGGCGCTTGTCGGATGAATAATCCAAAGTCGTTCGCCTCTTTTAAAAGCCTTCACCGTAGCTCGCGATGAGTTCGATCCAACCGACCTGATGGTGTCCAAAATCCAAAGCACGGTCTCCATCGCCCGAGGCCAGCAATCTTGATCGTTGTCATGCCTGCTGCAATTAGCATCCCTTACAGTTTCGCCAGGGACGCCTTGCTAAAGCAGAACTTCGCCAATCACCCAGCTAGCACCACGCGTTGATCCGGCTTATGTTCTGTGCCCACGGGATTCGCAAACCATTGCCATGCTGACATTTGCTCGCCGCCACGAATGGACGTGTACCGTGCGCAATAGGGATCGGTCCTCGCGAGCTATCAGCGAAATTCGGTGCCGGCGCCCCCGTCGACTCTGCGGACGCTAGCAGAAGAGTTGAAGATTCCCGGCACGCCGCTCGATTGGTGGATAATGATGGAACGTTTTGGGCCGCCGCGCCGTGCGGGCAGGCTCTGGCAGGGATGCCTTGGGCGGAAAACGCGAATTTCGCACCGGCAGCCAGCGCGGCTGCCGCTGATATCAAGGGCGTTCGCGCATGACCGTCGTGTCATTAATGCGACGCGCGAACGCGACAACTCATGATTGATTGGAAAGGACTCCGCACCCATGGCACTACTCACCTTCTTGGCTGATCTGCGCGCTGCTCGCATCATCGACGACGTGACACAACGGCTCGCTCGGCAGGCGTACGGCACGCTGCGCGAGGTGTGCGAACTGCGCGTGCCGACCATGACAGACGCCGAGGCTCGCGGTTACGTCTGGGCGAAGGCCCGTCCGATCGTCGCCCAGCGTGTCGCCGCGGTCGCCGAGGCTCGTCCCACGCTCGCCACCAGCACTCTGCACATGCTCAGCAATCGGACGCACGATCGCGTTGTCGAATCGGTCGTCAGCGACCTGATGCGCGAACGTGCCGAGCAGGCGCGAAATCGTCGCGCGGCGTGACGACCAAGGTCGTTCGACGAGTCCCCTCATGGCCAGCCACGGCAACCGCGTGGTCGTCAGGCTCGCGTGCTAAACCTCGGGCCATGACTGCGGACCGGCGTCAGCCTCGCGCGTGATCGTTTTCTGGTCATACAACCGAAAACCGCGCGCGAGGTAATGGGGCAATGCCCGAGGGTGATCGAGCGTGCAGGTATGCAGCCACATCCGTCGCGCGCCGCGCTGCCAGCCGCGCTCGACGGCGTGCGTCAGCAGGTGGCCGCCGATGCCCTGGGCCACGAAGTCCGGCAACATCCCGAAGTTAACAATCTCGGCGTTGCCTTCGGCCTGCAAGTCCTGCTCGTAGTAGCCGGCCGGCGTGCCGTCGACATAGGCCAGCCAGGTTTCCAACTCGGGCCTGCCCATGTATTCGAGCCATCGTTCGCGCGACCATTTCAACCGTTCGCGCCAGTGCCAATCACGGCCGACCGCCACGTACAAAAAGCGGTTCAATTCAGGCAGCGGAACGCGCGCCTGCCGAATCTCGACTGGCACGGCTTGTGCGCGCGCCGGCCGCAACGCGGCGCGATCGACGATTTCGAGATAGTACGTCGTGACTTCGGTGAGCATAACGAGATCAACGTTACCTGGATCCCGGGGACTAACCGCAGAATCGACCGACGACGATCGCCAGTCGATCCGCTTCGCCGCACGCGAGCGATCAGTATACGGCCAATCGCGGACGTGGTCAGCCGCCTCGTTGCCGACCCGTTTGTGCGGGGGTACAATCGCGGGCTTTGAAACCGACCCAAAAGCGACGGCGTGGCCCCTGCGCCGTCCAACCTTCCGCCGACGATCGCGATCCGCTCCACGGCCAGAAATACAAAAGATGCGCCAGAAAATATGACACGCCCTCGCAACATGGTCATCGCCCAAAGCGGCGGCCCCAGTCCGGTCATCAATAACAGCCTGCGTGGCATCATCGAGACCGCCCGCGAACTGAGCGAGGTCGTCACGGTTTACGGCGGCCGGCACGGCATCGAAGGGGTCTTGAAAGAGGAATTGCTCGACCTTTCCGCGCAACCTGCGGAAGAAGTGTCGCTACTGCGTTGCACGCCGGCGGCCGGCTCGATTGGTACGTGCCGGTACAAGTTGCGCAGCAATCAAAAAGAAGACTTCAACCGCGTCGTCGACGTCCTGCGGGCGCACGACATCGGTTACTTCCTCTACATCGGCGGCAATGACTCGATGGACACCGCCCACAAAATCGCGGCATTAGCACGCGAGCGTGGACTGGACCTGGTGGCCGTCGGTGTCCCCAAAACCATCGACAACGACGTCGGCGACAGCGAATTCAAGCTGATCGATCACACGCCAGGCTACGGCTCGGTGGCAAAGTATTGGATGCACGCCGTTCAGAATGCCAATGAGGAGAATTCCGGCTCGAGCCCGGCTGATCCGGTGCTGGTGATGCAGGCCATGGGGCGCAAGATCGGCTACATTCCGGCCGCCGCCCGACTGGCTGATCCCGAACGGCAGATGCCGCTGGTGATTTACCTGGCAGAAAGCCCTTGCTCGCTCGCCCAATTGGCCGATCAGGTAAACGATCGCCTGCGACAATTTGGACGCTGCTTGGTCGTGGTCAGCGAGGGCTTCGACGTCGGCGAGTTGGGCGAAGTCAAAGACTCGTTCGGACACGTCATGTTCAGCTCCAGCCATACGACTGTCGCACAGACGATCGTCAATTACTTGAATCGCGCCGGACTGGCCGCCAAGGGTGCCGCGCGCGGCAATGTCTCTGGCACCGATCAACGGCATTCGATGGCCTATGCCTCGACGGTAGACCTCGAAGAGGCGTACCGCAGTGGGCAGATGGCGGCCCTGCTGGCAGCTCGCGGCGAAGGAGGCTACATGGCGACGATCTTGCGCGAGCCGGGGGATATCTACTCGGCGCGCTACGACAAGGTCTCGCTCTCGGAAGTTGCCAACAGCGAACGCACGTTCCCGACGAAATGGATCACCGGCGACGGCTGCGATGTGACCGATGATTTTCTGAAGTACGCGCAGCCGCTGGTGGGCGAAGACATGGTCAGCCTGCCCATGATTGGCGGACGGCAACGATTGACCAGCTTCTCGCCGATTTACGCCGACCAGAAGCTGCCGAAATACACGCCCGAGGCTGATCGAAAATAGGGCGCCATGATGGCGCCGCACACAACATTAAAACGTCCCCTACTTCTCACGCCGACAAGCTCGAATTCCACGCATGTTTGATATCACCCCCAAGCACAAGTTCCTGGTCGGCATCGATTCGGATGGCTGCGCCTTCGACACGATGGAGCTGAAGCACAAAGAATGCTTCATCCCAAACATCATTAACAGCTACGAACTCCAAGGCGTCAGCAAGTACGCACGCGAGGCGGCTGAGTTCGTCAATCTGTATTCGAAGAGCCGGGGTATCAATCGCTTCCCGGCCCTGATCGAAGCGCTCGAGTGGTTGCAGAAGCGTCCCGAAGTGGCCGCTCGCGGCATCAAGATTCGCGTGCCCGCCGGCCTGGTGGCCTGGCTGAAGGTCGAGACGAAACAGGCCAACCCAGCGCTCGCCGCGGCCGTGGAGAAATCGGGCGACGCTGATCTGAAACAAGCGCTGGCCTGGTCGAAAGCCGTCAACGAGACGATTGCCAACTTCGTGCGCGGCGTCCCCCCCTTCCCTTTCGTCCGTGAATGCCTGGAAAAGTTGCAGGGGCACGCCGACGTGCTCGTGGTCTCAGCCACGCCGAACGAGGCGCTCGAACGCGAGTGGGAAGAGCATGGCCTCGACAAATTTGTTGCTGCGATCTGCGGACAAGAGATCGGCACGAAAAAAGAAACACTAACCGTGGCTGCCAAATACTCGGCGGGCCATACGCTGATGATCGGCGACGCCCCTGGCGATTACAAAGCAGCCGTGGCGAATCAGGCATTGTTCTTTCCGATCAATCCTGGCAGCGAAGAGTCGAGCTGGCGGCGGCTGTACGAAGAAGGAATCGACCGCTTCTTTGCCGGCACGTTCGCCGGAGAGTATCAAGACAAGTTGTTGCACGAATTCGATCAATGCTTGCCGGAACTCCCTCCCTGGCAAACGAAATAACATCACCGATTCCACTGGAATCGGACTATCTCTCGCCGGCAACAGTCCACTGACGACCGATTACTGACTACTGACGACTGGCTACCTCCATGAAAGAAACCTGTGACATCGGCCTGATGGGCCTGGCCGTGATGGGCGAAAACCTGGCTCTGAACATCGAGAGCCGCGGGTATAAGATCGCCGTCTTCAACCGCACGACCAAGGTCGTAGACGACTTCGTCGCCGGACGCGGCGCAGGCAAGCAAGTCGTCGGCTGCCACACCGTCGAAGAGCTGGTGGCCAGTTTGAAGCGTCCGCGCAAGGTCATGCTAATGATCAAGGCCGGCCCGGCACTGGACGAAGTGATCGAACACTTGATCCCCCTGCTCGAACCCGGCGACGTGATTATCGACGGCGGTAACACCCATTACGCCGACACCGAGCGACGTACGCGCTACGTCGAATCGAAGGGGCTGTTGTACATCGGCACCGGTGTTTCGGGCGGTGAAGAAGGCGCGCTGAAAGGGCCCAGCATGATGCCCGGCGGCAGCGCGGCAGCGTGGCCGCTGGTGAAGCCGATCTTCCAGGCGATCGCCGCCAAGGTGGGCCCGAACCACGACATCCCTTGCTGCGAATGGGTCGGGCCGCGCGGCGCCGGCCACTACGTGAAGATGGTTCACAATGGCATCGAATATGGCGACATGCAGTTGATCTGCGAAGCCTACGCGTTGCTGAAGAACGTGCTGAATCTGTCGAACGACGAACTTTACGACATATTCGACCAGTGGAACCGCGGTGACCTCGACAGTTACCTGATCGAGATTTCGCGCGACATCTTCAGCGTACAGGACGAACTGACCGGCGGGCGGCTGGTCGACGTGATTCTCGACACCGCCGGCGCCAAGGGAACCGGCAAGTGGATGAGCCAATTGGCTCTCGACCTGGGCGTGCCCAGCACGCTGGTGACCGAGGCCGTTTACGCACGCTGCCTTTCGGCGCTCAAGAAACAACGCGTCCGGGCCAGCAAAGTGCTGCCGGGCCCCAAGGCCGAGTACAAAGGGGACCGCAAGAAGTTCATCGAGCAAGTTCGACAGGCATTGTACGCCGCCAAGATTTGCAGCTACGCCCAAGGGTTTGTGCAAATGCAGGCCGCGGCCAAGGAACACGATTGGACGCTCGATTGCGGTAACATCGCCCTGCTGTGGCGCGGCGGATGCATCATTCGGGCGCGCTTCCTCGATCGCATCAAGGAAGCGTTCGACGCCGACAAGTCGCTCGAAAATTTGCTGCTGAATCCGTATTTCACCAACGTCGTTTCGCAGTCGCAGGAAGCCTGGCGGCATGTGGTGGCCACCGCGATCGAACTGGGCGTCGCGGTCCCTGCCCTGACAACTGCCGTCACCTACTACGACGGCTATCGCAGCGAACGCCTGCCGGCCAATCTACTGCAAGCACAGCGAGACTACTTCGGCGCGCACACCTACGCGCGCGTCGATCGGCCAGGCACCTTCCATTCCGATTGGCTAAGCCTGCGACGTCCGCCGAAGCCGTAGTCGACCGACCTTCGCATTCCTCTTTTTTACTAGCGACCTGACGGCAAAAAGATGGCCAACGAATATCTCGACCAGCTTTTTGGCCTCACCGGACAGGTCGCTGTCGTCACGGGCGGTACCGGCGTACTCGGAGGCGCGCTCTGC
Organism: Pirellulales bacterium; assembly: GCA_036499395.1. NCBI lineage: Bacteria > Pseudomonadati > Planctomycetota > Planctomycetia > Pirellulales > Pirellulales bacterium. The sequence goes on along the minus strand of DASYDW010000068.1, from coordinate 220,686 downwards.
GAAGGGCTGGCCCGCGCCGGCGCCACGATCGTGGTCGCAGGGCGCAACGCGGAGCGCGGCGCAGAACGTGTTCGAGCGATTCAAACGGCCGGCGGCAGCGCTTCGTTCGCACCGGTCGAGGTCAGCGATCGCGAGTCGGTCGAATCCTTATTGAAAGCCGTGCTGACGCAATATGGTCGCGTCGACATGCTTATCAATGGCGCCGGCGTCAATTCAGCCAGCGCCTATCTCGACGTGCTGGACGCTGAGTGGGAACGCGTCTTGGCCAGTAACCTGACCGCGGTTCACCTGGGCTGCCAGATCTTTGGCCGCCAGATGATCGAATCCGAGGGCGGTGGTTCGATCTTGAATATCGCCAGCGTAACGGCCGATCGCCCGTTGTCGCGGGTGTTTGCCTATTCCGCGTCCAAGGCCGCGGTCGTCAATCTAACCCGCAATGTGGCTCGGGAATTCGCGCCACACGGCGTACGCGTCAATGCACTTTGCCCCGGCTTCTTTCCTGCCGAACAAAATCGCAAGATTCTCGACGCCGAACGCACGGCCAACATCATGAACCAAACGCCGATGGCCCGTTTCGGCAAGCCGGAAGAATTGGTCGGCGCGACTTTACTCCTGCTGTCGCGCGCCGCAGGCAGCTTCATCACCGGCGCGACCTACTACGTCGACGGCGGCTTCACGGCAATGCGGCTTTAAAACAAAAACGACCGCTCGACCGTTTGCCGCTCGCGGTCGTCGTTGTCGACGATGATTTGCGAGAGAGCCTACGGCCGAGCGGTCGCGTCGTATGCGCCGCCTGAGGGCCGCCGCTAAGCGGCCCTCAGGCGGCCCTTGGTGGATTCAATTCAGGTTGGTTTAAACCCAGGATCGATGAGACCCAGTTGGCTTAGACCATATCCTTTAGGTTCTTCAGGGCGCGGATGGCGACCTTGTTGTAGGCCGGACGAGCCTTGACGTCCATCGTCTCACCCGGCTTGAACGGATTCGGAACGTTCTTCTTGGCAGCGCGGGCGGGAACCTTCTTCTTCGTGATCTTGACCAGGCCCGGGACGCCGAAGACGCCGGGACCACGGTTGCTGAGCGCCTTGCGAACTTCGCCGGCGAGCGTTTCGAGAACGGCCGAGACGTCCTTTCGGCTGACGCCGGTGGCGGCCGAAATGTTGTTCAGGATCTCGCTCTTGCTCGGGGCTTTCTTGGCAGCGGTTGCGGTGGCTTTCGCCATGACTGAGTGAACCTCCTTGCGAATGGTTAGTGAGGACTTCGACCGCCGCAGCAGCGGTCGCGACTGATTAAAAATAGATCAAAACAAAAAAGCAACCCAAAAAACCCGGGAAATTTTCAAGAAAGTGCCAAATCGCCCGGGAAATACCGCATTTTTACATGCAAAACCGCTGCGAACGACACGTCGCGCGCTCTGCACACGCGATACAACGCGCATAATCGGCCCCGCGCGGCGCGCATCAGCGTGCGTCGCAGAACCAACTGTCGCGCGCTTTCACGCCCTCGCTCGGGCCATCATTCCATCGAATCCATGCCACCCTTCTTCGGGGCTCGTAGTCGGCGCCGCGGACGCGCGCTCGTCCTCCGTGATTCGATGCCCGGTCGGCCCAAGCCGGGCAATCGCAACGAGTGTCGCACCCCGCGCGACTGTGCCGGCAATCGGCTTGAACGGCCGTGCGGGGGTGCCGAAAACTTGAAGGTCCGCACCTCGTCATGTAAGATATTGCTAAGGCTCGTCTTACGGCGTGCCGCCACAGGCGCAAGCTCTCCTGCCGGGCTTCTGGACCCGGTGCCGACATCGGAATAAATCCCCGCGGATCGCAGAACTAAAGCGCCCTTGAAACTATCTAACCCTTACGGAGATCGGGAACGATAGCTGGCGGACCGTCATGCACGCGTTAGTTACGGACGACGACTTGTGCGGCGATTCAACTTTTCAGGCGATTCACTGCCTCGACCGGTAGGAAAGGGAAGGCGCATGGATCACGGTGGATTCGCGGGCTCGCGACCCTCGCGCGGGACCGTTCTGGCACTTGCCCTGGTAGCTCTGCTCACCACCGGTCGCTGGGTGGCGGCGGACGAACCGCAACCGACCCCGGCCAAGGAAGCGCCCCCAGCGGAGAAGAAAGACGCCGACCCCAAGCCCGCCGCGCCCCCGGCGGAAAAGGCTCCCCAAGAGGCGCCAAAAATCCGGCCGCTCCCCGGTCCGTTGCAGATTCGCGGTGGGGCGAATGTCCTGATGCGGGCCCGCGCTGGTCAAGTGGGAACCGGCGCAGGGCTCGAGGACGATCCGATCTTTTTTCCGGCCGATCGCGCCACATTGCAGCGATTGTCCAAAGCGCAGGATCTACTCGAAGAGCACCGCTACGGCGAAGCGGTCCACCTGCTGGGAGACATACTCGAAGGCCCCGAGGATTACTTTTTCCAACCAAAGCGCGACGAGCCGATTCATCGCAGCCTGAAGGCCGAAGCTCAGCGCTTGCTGGGTGATCTATCGGGCGACGGGCGCGAAGCCTACGAATTGCTTTACGGGGCCGCCGCGCGGCAAAGCCTCGACGCGGCCATTGCGAAGGGGGACGCCTCGGCGCTCACCGACGTGTCGCGACGTTTTTTCCACACGACGGCCGGCTACGAAGCCACTTATCTGTTGGCCGCCTATCAGTTCGACCATGGCCAGCCTCTGGCCGCGGCCCTGTCGCTAAAGCGTTTGCAAAGCACGCCCGCCGCCGGTCAGTTCGAGCCCGCCTTGACCCTCAAGCTCGCTACCTGTTGGCTGCAGGCTGGTATGAGCGACAAGGCGCGCGAGGCGCTTTCGCAGCTCCTGCAACAGAATCGAGTAACTCGGGTCATCGTCGGGGGCAAGGAAGTTCCGTTATTTCATCGCGATGATGAAGCGCTCACCTGGCTGGCCAAGTTCGCGCACGTCGCGGCAGCAGCCGCGGTCGACGGCGGCGATCAATGGGCCATGTACCGCGGGAGCGCCAGTCGGAACACGATCAGCAACGGTAGCAGCCCCCTGCTCAGTCGACGCTGGGCGATTCCCACATCCGATACTTTCGGCCCACCGGTCGAGGATCTGGTCAAACAGCTCCGCGATACCTCGCAGGATCAGGGCAACATCATGCTCTGCAGCCTGCACCCGCTGGCGGTAAAGGACCTGGTTTTGATGCGCACCGTCGGGGGGCTTCTGGCCGTTAATTTCACCACCGGAAAACGCGTCTGGCCCGGACCCGTCGACGACTCGATTCGCCACTTACTCGATCCAGGAGCACCGTCGCATTCGATCAACCAGCCGGCGCGCATCGGCAACGCACGCCAGGTTCCCAACCCGGCGCTCGCCAATGGACCGCGCTGGCTCAGTCATCGGCTCTACGAGGACACGACATACGGCACGATGAGCAGCGATGGGCTGCGCGTCTTCTGCGTCGAGGATCTCGATTCCGGGCTCGGCCTTCCCGAACAGTGGCAGGTCGTAAATCCAAACGGCCGGCGCATGCCGCAATTGGTCGGTCCGCGTTCGTTCAATCGCCTCGCGGCGTACGACATCGCCACCGAGGGCAAATTGAAATGGGATGCCGGTGGCCCGCAGGGCGAGCCCCAGTCCGAGTTGGCCGGCGCGTTTTTCCTCGGTGCCCCCCTACCCTTGGCAGACAAGGTTTACGCCCTTTCGGAAATGAAGGGCGAGATTCGCCTGGTCGCCCTCGACGCAGCGACGGGTAAGTTCGAATGGTCGCAGCAATTGGCCGTCCTCGAAACCATCCAAGGCACGGAGCAAGTGCGCCGTTCCTCAGGCCTGTCCCCTTCTTATTCCGATGGCGTCCTGGTCTGCCCAACCGCGGCCGGGGCCATCGTCGCGCTCGATCTGACAACGCGCTCGCTGTTGTGGGGTTACCAATACGCCCGTAATGACGGGAACACGCCGGACGCCACACGACTGGGCATGATTCGCAATCCGGCGCTGGCGGTAAATAACGGCGGAGTCGGAAATCGGTGGAACGATGCCAGCGTAACGATCGCTGGCGGCCATGTGCTGCTCACGCCGCCCGAGTCGAATCAATTGCATTGCTTGAACTTGCTGGACGGAAAACTCTTGTGGCAAAAGCCTCGCGATGACGGCTTGTACATCGGTTGCGTCGACGATGATAAGGTGTTGGTCATCGGGCGAAATTCGATCCGCGCCCTCGGCCTGAAAGACGGGCTCCCTTGCTGGAGCGAGGCCTCGTTACCGTTGCCGGTGGGCAGCGTTCCGAGCGGTCGCGGGTTCTTTAACGGTCGCCGCTACCATCTTCCCTTGTCGACGGCCGAGGTTGCCGCCATCGACATCGACAGCGGACAGATCGTGGCGCGCTCGAAATCGCGCACCGGTACCGCACCAGGTAATCTGATCTGTCACCGGGGGGCAGTGATCTCGCAAAGCATCGACGTCATCGAGCGCTTCGATCAGCGCGATGATCTGTGGAAGCAAATCAGCGCCGCGATTGACGCAAACCCGAATGACGCCGCGGCACTGGCTCGGCGCGGCGAGTTGCTGCTCGATGAAGGCAATTTCCGCGACGCCACCGACAGCTTGCGAAAGTCCTTCGAAGTAGCACCCGATCCTCGCACGCGCGACTTGCTGGTCGACGCGCTGTTGGAAGGAATGCGCATCGACTTCCCCGCCTACAAAGACCAGTTAGCGGACATCGAAAAACTGATCGAACAGCCGGCACAGCGCGGCGCCTTCCTCCGCCTCGTGGCTGTTGGCTGGCAAAGCGCCGGCAATGTGCCCGCCGCATTCGAAGCGTATATGCGCATCGCCATCGCCGACGGGGGCGCGAGCGAACTCGAGCGGGTCGACCATGTGTTGTCGGTGCGTCGCGATCGTTGGGTTCAGGCTCGCCTGCGCGAGTTGCTCGATGCTGGCTCGCCAGCCGATCGTGCCGCCATGGAAAGCACGATCCGCACACGATTGGACTCGGCCCTGCAGGCCGCCGGCCCGATCCCGCTGCGCACGTTCCTGGCCTACTACGGCACGCTGCCCATGATTGGGGACACCGCGCGTGAACAACTATTCTCGCGACTGGTCGATGAGGGGGCCTACGCCGAAGCGGAGCAAATCCTGCGGCGCCTTGAATCTACTGACAACGCGTCGGTAGTCGCCAAGGCTACGGCCCAATATGCGGCACTTCTCGACCAGGCCAAGCGGTACGATGACGCCGCGATTTATTATCAGCGGCTCGTCGATCGTTACGCCGACGTTCCCTGCCTCGATGGTAAAACAGGACGGCAGCTCGCCGATATCCTGCCCGAAGACTCCGACGTGCGCAAACTGATGACGACCGTCGAACCATGGCCCATCGGCACGGTCGAGCGCGAAGAGAGCAAGACTTCGTCCAGTACCATGACGCGCCATTTCGCCCTGGACCTGACCGGCCCCTTGTCGCCTTTCTACGAGCACGCGTCGCTGTGCGTCGATCAGCAGCAACAATCCTTGGTCGGCTTCGACGGCCTGGGTCGCGAACGGTGGCGCGTGCCGTTGCGCGACTCGAACGCCCCCAATAATAACAACACGTTTTTCGGTAACGGCCAAATGAGCCCGGCTCGCGTCAGCGGGCATGTGGTGCTCGTTTCCATGGCCTATCAGGTCATGGCCATCGACACGCTGGGAGGGCCTGGCAATGACGGCGCCCGCATCCTGTGGCGGCACGACCTCATCGAGCGCGCGTCGGCTGTTCCCTTCCAACCGCAGCCGCACATCGTTCAAGTTCCGTGGGCCGTACCGCGGCCGATCGTCGCCGACCAATTGGGCCGGCCGCTCGGCAGCATTGGCCCCGTCACGCCGGACATGGCCTGCTACCAGCGCATGCGCTCCGTGATCGCGGTCCGCCCACTGACCGGTGAATCGCTCTGGACGCGCAGCGACACCGAGCCAGGCAGTGATATCTTCGGCGACGAAGAAATGCTATTCATCGTTCCACCCAATAGCGAAGACGCTCTAGTGGTCCGGGCGCTCGACGGCTTTGAGCTAGGCAGGCGAAAAGTTCCCGCGTCACCCCAACGCATGTTGTCTCTTGGCCGCCGCGTCGTCAGTTGGAACCTGGAGCGCGGACACGTAAAGCTGGCGGTTACGGATCCATGGGCCGAAAAAACGATTTGGCAACGACAATTCCCCGCCTCGGCTAAGGCCTGGGTCGTGCATGACGAAGCCGTGGGCGTCATGACGCCCGACGGCCAGTTCGCGCTACTCGCATTGAACGATGGCCATGCGTTGGTCGAGGAAAAGCTCGCCCCCGAACCCAACCTAAGCGAGATCTACGTCCTCCGTGGTTCCGGGCAGTACATCCTGGCGACGAATCGTCCGGTCCAGATGCGCAACAGCATTAACCGCCAAGCGGTCGTCGGGGGAATCGGCTGCCCGCTCCTCACCGGGCACGTTTATATCTTCGATCGGTCGAGCGGCAAAAAAATTGGCTCGATGCAAGTCGACCGCCAAGGACTATCGCTGTACCAACCGGCGGCGCTGCCGGTGTTGACGTTCGCCACCCACATCTACGACCAGCGCAAGAATCGATCGCACAATGTCGAAGCCGAAATCATTTGCGTCGATAAGCGCACCGGCAAGATCGTTCACGACGAGAAGCTGTCGCAGCCGGTCCAACAGGGGCTCGATATCTCGGGCGATCCCGAGCGCCATCAAGTCATCCTGAAGGCGCAAGGTACGCAAGGGGTATCGCTACGGCTGACATTCACCGGCAAGGAGGCGCCGGCCGAGGGTACCTCGCAGGCAGGCTCGAAGAAGGAGACCGAGACCGCGAAGGCGGGCAAGGCCGTTATGAAGGGATTGCAGAATTGGTTTCAAATCATGGCCCCGCAACCCGCCGCTCTGATGCGCGAGGAGCCGTGAGATGAAACCACTGAAATTCTGTTTCGTACTGCTGACTTGCCTGGCCATCGTCGTGGTCGACATGGCGCCTTACGCTGCGCTCGCCACGCCGATTCACGATCCGAAGGTACGCGCCGCCATCCACCGTGGTCTGGATTGGATCGCTGCCTCGCAGTCGCGGCTAGGGCACTGGTCCGCCAACGATGGTCGCTATTCATCCGCGATGACGGCCCTGGCCGGCATGGCCCTGCTGGCCGAGGGTTCGACGACCACGCAAGGGAAGTACGCGCCGAACATTCGTCGCGCTGTCGATTACCTCGTCAGCCGCTCGCGTCCCAATGGCCTGATCGGCGAAGCGCGAGATGATCGCTATACATACGGCCACGGCTATTCGATGCTCTTCCTGTCGCAGGTCTTAGGAGAAGAAGAAGACCTCGAACGGCGAGAAACCTTGATCGAGGTTCTCAACAAGGCCGTACAGTTCACCGGCGAGGCCCAGACTCAGGCCGGCGGCTGGGGCTACGTCAGTGCCAAGGACGGCCACGATTTCGACGAGGGATCAACCACCATTACCCAGGTGCAAGCCCTGCGAGGTTGCCGGAACGCGGGCATTCCGGTCCCCAAGGAAATCATCGACAAAGCCATCAAATATATCCGCCAATGCACCCTACCCGACGGAGGCGTGCAGTACAGTTCCAAGGGCGGTGGCGGCCGGCCGGCGATCACGGCCGCGGCGATCGCCTGTTTGTTCAATGCCGGTGACTACGACAGCGAATTCGTGCCGAAGCTGTTGGATTATGCCAATCGCAATTTGTCGAACATCGGAAACGAAGGGTTCGGCCACTGGCACTACGCCCATTATTACTACGCGCAGGTGAAGTATCGCGAAGGGGGCAACACGTGGAACGAATACCGTGACAAGATTTACCATCGCATCGTCGCCGAGGCCAGCCCCAACGGTTCCTGGAGCCAGGGCTACATCGGCACGATTTACACCACCGCAATCAACCTGACCATCTTGCAGTTGGAAGACGCGATGTTGCCCATCTATCAACGCTGAGCAACACCGTTCGATCCGCCATTTACAGGAAGCGTGCATGACACCAGAGAAGACAGCCATGAACGAGGCCTCGGCCATTCGACAGCTCGGCTTGGCGCGCGAGAAGATTCTCGCGCAGCTTTCCGAGGTCATCGTCGGTCAACACGAAGTCATCGAGGAGCTTCTGATCTGTCTGTTCAGCCGCGGACACTGCCTGCTCGAAGGCGTGCCCGGACTGGCCAAGACGTTGATGATCAGCACGCTCAGTCGCACACTGAATCTTTCATTCAGTCGCATCCAGTTCACGCCGGACTTGATGCCGGCCGATATCACCGGCACCGAGATCCTCGAAGAGAACCGCTCGACCGGCGCGCGAGAGTTTCGTTTCTTGCAGGGACCGCTCTTCGGCAACGTGATTCTGGCCGACGAAATTAACCGCACGCCGCCCAAGACGCAGGCCGCGCTGCTCGAGGCCATGCAAGAGCGACAGATCACGGCGGGGCGCGTGCGCCATCGTCTGCCTGATCCGTTCTTCGTCCTCGCCACGCAAAACCCGATTGAACAAGAGGGAACCTATCCCCTGCCCGAAGCGCAGCAAGATCGATTCATGTTCAAGGTCTACGTGAAGTACCCGTCGTTCGATGAAGAGTTCGAGATCGCCCGCCGCACGACGACCACCGTGACCGACCATGTCGTACCCGTACTTACGGCCGAAGAAATCATGGGACTGCAACGGTTGGTGCGTGAAGTCCCTGTCTCGGATCACGTGGTGCGGTACGCGTTGTCCTTGGTGCGACAGACGCGCGTCCGCGAGCCGGGGTCCCCCGATTTCGTGCAGGATCAATTGAACTGGGGCGCCGGACCGCGAGCCGTGCAATTTCTCGTGCTGGGTGCCAAGGCTCGCGCCCTGCTGCATGGCCGCACGCACGTCACGACCGAAGACATCGGGGCCCTGGCCAAGCCGGTGTTGCGGCACCGGTTGATTGTCAATTTTGCCGCGGAAAGCGAAGGAGTTACGACCGACCACGTGATCCAGCAACTGCTCGAGGCGACACCCACGAAAGAAGACGAACTGACCAATGACGTCCGATTCCAAAAGATTTTTGCATCCTGAGACCGTGGCGCGGATCTCGCACCTGGAAGTGCGCGCCCGCCACATCGTCGAAGGTTTTCTCTCCGGAATTCACCGCAGCCCGTACTTCGGTCAATCGATCGAGTTCGTGCAGCACCGTGAATACACGCGCGGTGACGATCCGCGCCATATCGATTGGAAAGTCTGGGCCAAGCAAGACCGCTACTACGTCAAGCAATACGAAGAGGAAACCAACCTCCGCTGCACGATGCTCGTAGACGTCTCGGGCAGCATGCGATACGGCCGCGGGCCCCTGAACAAGTACAGCTATGGCTGCACGGTCGCGGCCAGCCTGGCTTACCTGCTCTTGCGGCAGCAAGACTCGGTTGGCTGCGTATCCTTCGACGGGGCGACGCGCATCAGCGTGCCGCCGCGTAGTAAGCGGAACCACTTGCAGTCGATCATTCAGGCGCTCGACGTGAGCAAGCCACAGGAAAAGACTGACCTGTACCGCATCCTCCGCCATGTGGCCGAACAGGATCCGCGCCGCGGCATGATCGTGTTGATCTCGGACCTGTTGGTCGAACGAGCCGGGCTGTTCAAAGGTCTGAAAATGTTGAAACAACGCGGCCACGACATTCTCGTGTTTCACGTTTTGGATGATGACGAGCTCGACTTCGAGTTCAACGGTGCGACACGCTTCGAGGGGTTGGAGACCGTCGACCGCTTGAGTTGCAACCCGCGAGCCTTGCGCGAGGGCTACTTGCAGGCCTTGAACGCCTACCTCGACGAGGTACGGCGCGGATGTGCTAAACACGTCGTCGATTACGCCCTGATCCGTACCAGCCAACCGCTGGACGTCGCTTTGGCCACTTACCTCAGTAATCGCCTGGGTATGCACCATCGCAACTAACGATCACGATGATCTCGAGTTTTTTCCCGCAAGCGACTGAAGAGTTATGACTTCGTTCGTCAATCCAGGATTACTGTGGGGACTGCTGATCCTGGCTGTGCCGATTTTGATCCACTTGATCAATCTCATGCGGCACCGCCGGGTTCAATGGGCCGCCATGGAATTCCTGCTGGTCAGCCGCCGCAAGAACAGCACCTGGATTCGCCTGAAGGAGCTATTGCTGCTGGCGCTGCGCGTGGCGATTATTGCGGCGATCGTCCTGCTACTGGCCCAACCGCTTTTGCAAAATCAATGGGGACGGCTGTTCGGCGCCGTTAAAACCCATCAAATCGTTCTGCTGGACGATAGCTTTTCGATGTCGGATCGCTGGGCCAACACCAGCGCGTTCGACGAAGCCAAGCATGTCGTCGGACGCATTGCCGAGCAGGCCGCGCGACAATCGACGCCGCAGACCTTTACGCTACTGCGTTACAGCCAGGCGACTCGCGGTAGCGGCAATCGCTTCGACCTGCTGCAGGAGCGCGTCGACACGCGTTTTGCCCAGGAACTCATGTCGCGCGTGCAGCGTCTGCAATCGTCGCAAGAGGCCGCCGGCATCGGTACGGCACTCGTGGCGGTCGAACAGTTGCTTCCCGAGCTGACGGGTGAAGACGTCGTGGTTCACGTCGTTTCGGACTTTCGCGCGCGGGACTGGCAAGATCCAGCCGAAGTCGCCGATAGCCTGGCACGCGTCAGCCAGATTGCGGCCAAAACTTATCTCGTCAACTGCGTCGATACCTCCCGGCCGAATTTGTCGATCGTTTCGATTCGCCCCCTCGACGGCACTCAAGCGGCCGGAGTGCCGGTGCCGATGGATGTCAGCGTCCATAATTTCGGCAGCACGCCGGTCGACAACGTGGCCGTGATGCTGTCAGAGGACGGTCGCGAACGGCCGGCAATCACGATCGACCAGGTCGGAGCCGGGCAAAGCGAAACGCGTCGCTTCGAGGTCTTCTTCCCCACGGCTGGCGTTCACCAAGTGACCGCGCGCCTGGCCAGCGACACCGTCGCGGCCGACAACGTCCGTTATTGCCTGGTCGATTTACCGCTCGCCGTGCCGGTGCTGATCATCGATGGCGATCCAACTAACCGTAACGCGAAATTCTTAAGCACCGTCTTCGCCCCCGGTGGCGCCGCGCATACCGGGCTGCAGCCGCAGATCGAACGCCCTGATTTTCTCAACAAGCATGCTCTGGAAAAATTCCGGGCCATTTACCTGGCCGACGTCGATCGCTTGGATGCGCCGGGCGTCACCGCGCTCGAGAAATACGTGCAAGCCGGCGGCGGCGCCATGTTCTTCGTGGGCGAACACACGCAGGCGAAATTTTATAACGATCAGCTCTATCGCGACGGCGCAGGGCTCTTTCCCGTTCCGCTGGTGCGTGACACGCAATTGCTCGTCGATCGCTTACAGAAAGCCGCCGACATCGAACCGGTCGACCAAGGAATCCTGGGCATCTTCGCCGGCGAACGAAACAGCTATTTGGCGGGCGTGACGGTCGAACGATATTTTCTCGTTCCCAAAGGCTGGTCTCCCGCGCCCGATTCAGGCACCGAGATCGTGGCTCGCCTTCGCAACAACGACCCTGTGGCCATCGAGCACAAGTTTGGCAAAGGGCGCGTCGTTGCCATGCTGACCACGGCAGCCCCCTTGTGGAACAACTGGGGGCGCAATCCCAGCTTTGTCGTGGCATTATTGGAGTTGCAATCTTACCTGGCGCAGTCGAACGCCACCCAAGAGTCGCGTCTGGTCGGCGTTCCGATCACGATCGATTTCGACGCGGCGCTCTACCAGCCACGCGTGCGATTCACTCCGCCAGAAGGTCTCGACGCGACGCCCCTGACGGTCGACGCCACGAACTCGCCGCGTGGCTTGTCGGCGTCGCTTGCCGATGCGCTGACTAGCGGCGTCTACCAGGCAGAACTATCGACGGTCGACGAGAAGCCCGAAGTGCGTCTGTTCGCCGTGAACGTGCAGGCCGACGAAGGGGATCTGGCGGTCATCAGTCGTGATGCACTTGCCTCGCGTTTGCCCGAGGTTCGTTATGAGTACCGTTCCGCCGGGGATGTCCAGGTCTCTGCGCAGCAACTAGCCGGATCGAATCTCAGCGACTGGATTCTCTACCTGCTGATCGGCATCCTGATCGGCGAACAATTGCTTGCCTACTCGGCCAGCTACCATCCCAAAGCCGGTCGGGAGGTTCGCTGATGCCGACTTTTCTTCTGGCTGTCGGAGGGGTGCGAACCGCCTTCGAATGGGGTCGCGCCGAAGGGGCCGCGGATTGGCTGCTGCCACTGGCGGTATTCGCTGCGCTCGTCACGTTCACGATATATATGTATCGACGTGACAGCGTCGAGTTGCATCGCGCTGTCGCCGTGTTGCTGCTAGGCCTACGCCTCGCGGCACTGATAGGTCTGGGGCTGGTCTACATGCAGCCCCAATGGCGCAACGAACGCGAGATGGTGACCAACTCGCGCGCATTGGTCATGGTCGACAGCAGCCTCAGCATGGGTCTGCACGACGCCGACTCATCGCCGGTCCCGGCCGAGCCCAGTCGCGCTCAGCAAGTTCAGGCGGCGCTCGCTGATTCCCGTTTTCTGAAAGACCTGCGGCGCACGCACGATGTTGTGCTGTTGCGGTTCGATCAGGAGGTGGCCCGCCTGGCAACACTCGAAAAGCTGCCACCGGAACCCTCGACGGACGAATCAAAACAACCCGCCCCCATCGATATCAAGTGGGACGAAGTGCTCGCGCCGCAAGGAGCCGAAACGCGCCTTGGGCAGGCCCTGGGGCAGGTTCTCGCCGAAGAGCATAACGAGCCGGTCTCAGGCTTGATTCTCTTTACCGATGGCCAACAGAATGCCGGCATCGAGCCAGCCAGTGTGCTGTCAAACGCCCGCGAGGCGGGTATTCCCATTTTCGCTATCGGCATTGGATCGGATCGTCAAAACGCCAACGTCCGGGTCAGCGACTTCGTAGCCCCGGCGCGTGCCTATCCGGGCGACAAGTACACCGCCACCGGTTATCTGCAGGCACAAGGTATGGCTGGGCAGACCGTAACCGTCGAACTTCTGGCGAGCGACATGCCCAGCGGCGGCGGTGAGGCACGGGCGAACGCGGGGACCGTCGTCGCGTCACAGCAAGTCACGCTCGGCGGCGACGGCGAGGTCGTGCCGGTCCCATTTGAGATGGTTCCTGATGCGGTCGGGCGAAAGACTCTCGCACTACGAGTGGTCGCGCCGCGCCAGGATTCGTACGCCGGAGACAACCAGCAAGAGGTCGATATCGAGATCGTCGACCGTAAAACGAAGGTGTTGCTCTTCGCCGGCGGTCCGACGCGCGAGTATCAGTTCCTGCGCAACCAGTTGCGGCGTGACAAGGACATGATCGTCAACGTCTTGCTGCAAACCGGCGAGGAAGGCATCTCGCAGGACGCCAACGAGATCCTCGACGAATTCCCCTCCACCCGCGAAGAGCTATTCGAATACGATTGCATCGTGGCCTTCGACCCCGATTGGCGCGTCTTGTCTTCGGCGCAAATCGACGCTGTCGATCGATGGATCGGTGAGCAAGCGGGCGGGTTAATCGTTATCGCAGGGCCGATTCACAGCGACGCCCTGGCGCAAGACGCGGCGCTCGCCAAGATTCGCGCCCTGTATCCCGTCGAATTCAACCGTCGCCTGTCGATTTTGGACGACGGTCGCTACGGTTCGAAAGAGCCGTGGCCCCTGGAATTCACACGCGACGGTAAAGACGCCGAATTCCTATGGATCGAAGACTCCGCAGCCGCCACGGCCAGTGCCTGGTCCGAGTTCAAAGGTGTTTATGGCTACTACGGAGTGAAGGGCGCCAAACCTGCCGCCACGGTTTACGCCCGCTTTTCGGATCCTCGCGCCCGCGAGGGAGATCAGCAGCCCGTTTACCTGGCCGGACAGTTCTTCGGCGCCGGTCGGGTCTTTTACCTGGGCAGTGGCGAAATGTGGCGCCTCCGCGCCGACGACGAAGCGTATTTCGAGCGTCTGTACACGAAGCTCATTCGCTTCGTCGCACAGGGACGACTGCTACGCGGATCGAATCACGGTGTGCTGCTCGTGGAGCGCGACCGCTACTTGCTCGGTAATACCGTGGCCATTCGAGCCCAACTCAATGGCGCGCAGCTCGAACCGCTAGTGGCTCCGCAGGTCAACCTGCAGATCTACCTGCCTGATACGACCCAGCAAAATGTCACGCTGCTGGCCGATCCCAGCCGGCCGGGCAGCTTTGCCGGTCAGTTCACCGTCCGCAAAGAGGGCGTCTACCGACTGGAATTGCCCGTCCCCGAAGCAGCTCAGGAGCGCCTCACGCGGCGGATTCAAGTCAAAGTTCCGGATCTGGAGCGCGAGAAGCCGCAGCGTAACGATGCCCTGTTGAACGAGGTCGCCACGAAGACTGGCGGCGCCTATTTTGTCGGACTCGAAGCGGCGCTTGGCAACGGTCAGGACGAAGGGCCGCTGGTCAAGCAATTGCGCGATCAAAGCCGGTTGACGATCGTTTTGGATACGCCGGCCCGGCTGTGGGACAATTGGTGGACGCTGTCGATCGTCTGTGGATTGTTTTGCACCGAGTGGCTGGTGCGGCGACTAGTGAAGTTGGCGTAGCGAGAATCCGAGCGATACCCAAAATAGATTCATGCCCGCTCGCTGTTAGGCATTAACGACATATTCATGGCAACCGTCCTTGACCCGCCGCGTCTGGAACCGCACGTCACGGTGCTGCTGTCGCGGCTGCGCGGACGGATTCGGCGCTATGTTGCGCTCGAGGGCATCGCGGCCAGCATCGCGACCTTGTGCGGCGCCTTCTGGCTGTGCCTGGCCGCGGATTGGTTCTTCGAGCCGTCGCCCGGCTTCCGTCGCTCGCTGTTGGCAATCGGTGCCATCGCCACGGCACTGGTCTTTTATCAGATGGTCGTACGACGATTGGCGGTCCCCCTTTCGGACGCGCGACTGGCGCTGTTGCTCGAGCGCCGCTTCCGGGCCTTTGACGACAGCCTGCTGACCGCGGTCGATATGACGCAGTCGGATCGTGAACTCGGAGATCTCACGCGCGAGATGTTGGCCAGCACATTGGACGAGGCCGCGCTGCATTCTCGGCAGGTGAGTCTCGACCAGGTGTTCCGGCGTGAGCCGCTCAACCGCGCTCTTGGCGCAGCCGGTTTGCTGAGTATTCCCTTAGCGATCGGCCTGCTCGTCGTACCAGCGACACTCTTGTTCGGCGTCGAGCGTCTTGCCGGTCTGACCAACGATCCTTGGCCGCGCAATACCCGGCTCGTAGTTCCCGGTTTTAAGAACGGCACAAAAATCGTAGCCCGAGGGGACGACGTCGACGTTGTCGTACAGGCCGATCTTCACATGCCGCGGGTGCCCGACGTTGTGCAAATACGTTACGTGACGGGCGAAGCCGTCCGCGGCCGCGAAACGATGACCCGCATCGGCAACGCGGATCCCGATCGTGATTCGTACCAGGACTTCCGTCATACGTTTTCCAATGTGTTGTCTTCGTTGACGTTCGATGTCTATGGCGGCGACGCGCACCTGCGGAACCTGCAAATCCAGGTCGTCGACAGTCCGACGGTGAACGAGACAACGCTCTTTTGCGAGTATCCGGCTTACATGAAGCGCAGCCCGCGCGAGCTGCGTGTCACGGGCTCAATGCAAGTTCCCTTGGGTACGAAAATCGCGGTCCGCGGCCGCGCCAACAAGGACTTGGTCAATGCCCGGCTGGACTACTCGCAAGATGGCACGAACGTGGTGAGCAAGACGGTGAGCCTGCCCATGACCGGCGGCGACTTGCGCACTTTCGCATTCCCGCTTCCCGAACTGACGGGTGACACCACGTTGTCGTTCACCTTGCTTGATACGGATGGCATCCAGAATCGCACGCCGTTCGTCGTGGCGCTATCGGCCGTCGCCGACGAGCCGCCGCAATTGTCGCTACAACTGCGCGGTATCGGCACCGCTGTCACACCGCAAGCCCGGCTCCCCTTGGTGGGCCAGATCAACGATGATTACGGAGTCGATGCCGCGGGATTTCACGTCACGGTCGATGAGCAACCCCCCGCGCGTGCTCCGTTCGTCGCGGCCCCCGCGGGTCGTAACGAACTTACCGTTGACGAAGCGTACGAGGTTCGCGACCTGAACTTGAAGCCGGGTCAGAAGATCCTCTTCGGGGCCGAGGCGTCCGACGCCTATCACCTGGTCGACGGCGACCAGCCTCACACCGCCACCGGCGAGCGCTTCCAGCTCGACGTCGTTGCCCCCGAGACGTTACGCACGATGCTCGAATCGCGCGAGTTGAATCTCCGGCAGCGGTTCGAAGCCACGATCGCGGAAGTGACCGAAACCCGCGATTCCCTGGCTGGCAGTGACGCCGAGGCAAAGGAGAAGCCTGCGGAAACGGACACTCCTGCTCAGCAGGAGTCGCCCGCCGAAACGGCCCCCAGTTCCGACCTGTCCCTCGAACGGGCTCGACAAAACGCCGAGAAAAACGGCCAAGAGACCCTGGGCATCGCCACGGCCTTCGACGACATTCGCGAAGAACTTGTCAACAATCGGGTCGATACCGAAGAATTGCGGGTACGTTTAAGGGATAGGATCGCCGAGCCGCTGCGGGTTGTGGGGAACGAAATGTTCCCCGAGTGCGACCGCCGGCTGCAAGCTCTGCTGGCCGCCCCGGCCGGCGAGCGCCCCGCCGCCCGGCGGACGGCCCTCGAACAGGTCGACGCGGTCCTGGTAGCGATGGAACAGATTCGGGATCAGATGCTGGAGTTGGAAAGCTTCAACGAGGCGATCGACATGCTGCGTTCGATCATCGACTCGGAAAAGTCGCTGCAAGAACAGATTCGCGAGCGGCAGAAGAGCAAGGTGCGCGACCTGCTGGAGGACTCCGAATGAACGCGACATTCCGCCGTGCCGTGGCCGCGCTTACATTCTGCTTTGTGGCTTCCGTCGGCGCTATCGTATTTGCCGATGAGCCGACAGAGAAAACGCCGCCGGCGTCCACCAGTGGCTCAGCCACGGACCTGGCCAACGAGCAGCAGCAGTTGGCCGACAAGTATAAGCGGTTCGAAGAAGTCATGATGCGGATGGCCGAACTAACGGCCCCTTCGGACCCTAAGCGTGCGGCGCTGTTACGAAAGGCCGTCGCCGAGAGCAAACACCAGCTCATCGGCGCGCAGCTCGACAAGTTGGCCGAGATACTCGGCCAGGACCGGCTTTCCGTAGCCCTCAGCAATCAGAACGACGTCAACAAGGATCTGGCGGAACTGCTCGAATTGTTGCTGAGCGAAGAGCGCGACAAAAGCTTGAAGGATGAACGAGCCCGATATAAGGAGCAGATTCGTCGAGTCGCCGAGCTCATCAATAAAGAACGGCAGTTGCAAGGGCAGACCTCGGGCGGGGGCGAAATGCAGGGGCTTGCCGAGGGCCAGCAAAAGGTCGCCGATGACGCCGGCAAGCTCGCCGAGGATATGAAGCCCAAGGACGACAAAGCCTCGCAGCGCGACGACAAGTCCGGGAAGAAGGATTCGAAAAAAGACGCTGCCGAGGGCGAGGAGTCTGCTGAGGACAAGGATTCATCGCCGAACGATTCCACGCCCGGCGATGGCGGCACCCGCCCCGGCAAGTCGGGCAAGCCGCCCGGCGACAAGCCGTCCGAACAAGACAAGGCTCAGGAATCGGGCGAGGATTCTGCCAAAGACTCTAAGGACGACGCCGGCAAGGAGAAAACAGCCGACCAGGCGGGCGACAAGGATAAGGATAAGTCCGACGCCGAGAAGAACGCCGACGAAAACCAGGAAGGCGCGAAGCCCTCAGAGTCCGGCAAGCCTTCCGACGGTAAGCCGCAGGAACAAGGCAAAAAGAAAAAGCAAAGCGGCCAACAGGGTCAAAAGGGCCAACAGGGAGAATCCCAGGATCAAGAGAGCGAGCAAGACGAGTCCGCCGAACAGCCGAAGGACGCTTCTGAATCGGCCCGCAAACGTGTCCAAGCCGCCCAGGAAAAGATGGAGGCGGCCCGCCAAAAGCTGGAGAAAGCGCACCGCGAGGGCGCGGTCGAAGACCAAGAGGCCGCGATTCGCGAGCTTGAACAAGCCAAGGCGGAATTGGAAGAAATCTTGCGTCAGTTGCGTGAAGAAGAGCTGGAACGAATGTTGGCCATGCTCGAGGCCCGCTTTCGTAAAATGCTGCAAGCCCAGGTCGAGGTTTACGAAGGGACCAAACGTGTGGATCAAACCCCGGCCGCCGAGCGCGACCGGGACGACGAAATCGAGGCTGGCCGGCTAAGTCGCAAGGAGTCGCAAATCGTACTCGAAGCCGAAAGCGCCCTGGCAATCTTGCACGAAGAGGGGTCCGCCGTGGCTTTCCCCGAAGCCGTCGAGCAGATGCGCGAGGACATGGAACAGATCGTCGTCCGTCTCGGCCACGCTGATGTGGGAGAGCTCACACAAAGTATCGAAGAGGACGTCATCACGGCGCTCGAGGAAATGATCGAATCGCTGCAAAAAGCGCAGCAAGACATGGAAAAGCAAAAGCAGCAACAGCAACAGGCCCAAGAAGGCGAACAGCAAGAGCCGCCGCTAATCGATTCCCTCGCTGAACTGCGCATGATCCGCTCGCTGCAGATGCGCATCAACATGCGTACCAAGCGGCTGTCGCGGTTAGTCGAAGGAGACCTCGGCCAGGCCGATAAGCCCGACATTCTGGAGCAATTGCAGCGGTTAGCCGAGCGCGAGGAAAGTGTCTTCCGCGTCACCCGCGACATCGTTACGGGGAAAAACCGATGAACGCGCTGCGTTTCTTCGTCATCGCCGCGATCACATTACCGTTGCAGGCAACACCTGCCCGCGCCGCCGACGCCCAGCCCGACGCGCTCGCGAATATTCCCGTGCTCAAGGCGACCACGGCGGAAGACGCGAGGCAGTTGGCCCTGGCCTGGCTGGCCGAGCGCCATGCCGACGCGGCAATCCTCGAGGCGGCCGCACAACTCTGGCAGGACGCTTCGCCCACGGCGCCGGCGACCGCCGCCCTCGATCGGCTCGCCGCAACGTTTGCGATCGCCGATCCTCGCGCCGCTGCGCTCGTTAAGCTCTGCTCCACGGCTAGCGACAAGAAATCACTGCTGCCACAGATGTGGCTCACGGCCCCGGACACAGTCCCCTTCGAGCAAAATAACCTGCGATTGTATTACGGTCGTTGGCTGTCGCAGCAGCGGCTTTACGACGAATCGCTCGAGCAACTCGCCGGCCTGGAACCTACGGACGTGGTCGATCCCGCGGCTTTGCTTTTTTATCAAAGCGTCGCGCATCATCGGCTGCTTAACAAAACCGATGGGCTCCGGACGATCGACCGTTTGCTCAGTCAGGTGGTTGACGGGCCAGCGCGCTACACCACGGTTGCTGGACTGATGCGAGAAGATCTCAAAGCCCTCGAAGATGACTCGCTCGATCACATCGCCCGCCGGATGGACGACATTCGCCGCCGGCTGGATCTCGGCCGCGCCGGCGAGAAAGTCCGTAAGGAAGAAGACGACGTGATCGCGTCGCTCGACAAGTTGATCGAGGACATGGAAAAGCAACAACAGCAGCAACAGCAACAACAAAGCTCTGGCGGCGGCGCCGCGCCCCCTTCGCAGCCGATGCCAGATAGTCGTATCGCGGGCGCCAAGGGCCCCGGCAACGTCGACAAAAAGAACATCGGCCGTACGGCTGGCTGGGGAGACTTGCCGGCCAAAGAGCGGGAAGAGGCGTTACAACAAATCGGCAAGGATTTTCCGTCGCATTACCGCGACGTCATCGAGCAATACTTCAAGAAGTTGGCCACCGAGGAAGAGGGAGGCCGGTAACCTAAACCGGCCGCTTGCATCGCCATTCGCCGCGACAATTGCCGAAAGCAAGGCGTCCGCGGAAATCGGCTTCGGAGTGTGATTGATGAGCGTATTACTACTGGTTGCGCTGCTGACCGCCACGCCAGATGCCCAGGTGCAAACGGTCGCTGGCGATTCGATTCACGGCCAGGTGACCGCGTTGACCGATGACACCCTGACCGTGGCCACGACCGACGGCGATCGAACGATTCCCGTCAAGGAACTGGTCGGTATCACGGTCGCGGCCGCGACTCCCGCCAGCGCACAAGGCACAACGGCCTGGATCAAGCTGGTCGACGGATCGCGAATCTCGGCCACGGCTTATACCGTCACTGGGCGCGCGGCGAACGTCATCCTGACAGGGGGCGGCGAACTCGAGATTCCCACGCGTCAGATCGATTCCGTGGAATTCCGCGAGCATGCCGGCCCGGCGGCCGCGCAATGGGAAGAAATCACGACCAAGGACCGCAGCGAAGATCTGATCGTGGTGCGCAAGGATGACGCGCTCGATTTTCTCAGCGGCGTGCTGCACGATATCTCGGCCGATATTGTGCAATTCGAGCTCGATGGAGAGATGCGCCGCGTCAAGCGACCAAGAGTCGATGGTCTGCTCTACCGCGATCAAAACCGGCCTCGCCCCACTCCAGCTCGTGGCCTCCTGACCGACACGGCCGGCATGCAGTGGCAGGCTGCGTCGTTGACCTTGGACGGCGATGTCATCCGCCTGCGCACCCCGGCCGGGCTCGAGGTCACGCGCCCCGCGGCCAACCTCGCCCGAATCGACTTCTCGCAAGGCAATCTGCAATATCTCGGTGACCTCAAGCCCGAGTCGATCAACTGGACTCCCTACTTCGGCGACGCCAACGTCTCGCCGGCCTCGCGCGTTTTCTATCAGCCGCGCATCGACCGATCGTTAGACGGCGGGCCGCTCCAGCTCGACGGAAAAGAATATGCCAAAGGGATCGCCGCCCACAGCCGTACCGAGTTGACGTACCGGTTGCCCGACAAGTACCGCAGCTTTCACGCGATCGTGGGCATCGACGATCGCGTCCGGCCCGGCGGCAATGTGCATTTGCAAATCCTCGGCGACGATCGCCTGCTGTTCGAGGGAACGCTTACCGGAAAAGACGCGCCACGCCCGGTGGATCTCGACATTTCCGGCGTAAACCGACTGAAACTGGTCGTCGATTTCGGCGATGACCTGGATGTCGGCGATGCCCTGGACCTGTGTGAAGCTAGGATATTGAAATGAGATATGCCTGCGCGGCGATGCTGATTCTGGCGATATTTGCGACCGCGGCGCGCGCGGAGGTGGACGAGTCGGTACTGCGCGCCGAGGCCGATCGTATGGCGGTCATCGATCGCGCGCAGCAGGCCGCCGTGGCCATCTTCGCGGCCGACGGTCAGGGGGGCGGGTCGGGCGTCGTCATCTCGCCCGACGGTTATGCGCTGTCGAACTTTCACGTCACCAAAGGCTCGGGTGATGCCATGAAGTGTGGCATGGCCGACGGCCGTTTATACGACGCCGTGATCGTCGGTATCGACCCGGTTGGTGACGTGGCCTTGGTCAAGCTGTTGGGACGCGACGATTTCCCTCATGCCGAAATGGGCGATAGCGACCAGGTGCAGGTCGGTGACCCGGCCTTCGCCGTGGGCAATCCTTTCTTGCTCGCCACAGATTTTACGCCGTCGGTTAGCTACGGGATCATCTCGGGTGTGCATCGCTATCAGTATCCGGCGGGCACGCTGCTGGAATACACCGACTGCCTGCAGACGGATGCGTCGATCAATCCCGGCAACTCGGGCGGCCCCCTCTTCGACGGTCAGGGCCGGCTGATCGGCATCAACGGCCGCGGCAGCTTCGAAAAGCGCGGACGCGTTAATGTCGGTGTCGGTTACGCCATTTCGATCAATCAAATCAAGAACTTCCTCGGCCATCTGAAGGCCGGTCGCATCGTCGATCATGCCACGCTCGGCGCACGCATTGCCACGCGTCCTGACGGTACCGTGGCCGTGACCGATATTCTCGACGATTCCGACGCGTTCCGCCGCGGGTTGCGTTACGGCGATGAGATTGTTCGTTTCGCCGGCCGGTCGATTCGCACGGTCAACACCTTCAAGAATGTGCTCGGCATTTTCCCCAAGGACTGGCGCATCCCGCTGACCTATCGTCACGAGGGGAAGACCTACGACATTGCCGTGCGCCTCGAAGGTCTTCACAGCCCCGAAGAACTCGTGGCCAAGGTGCAAGGACGCCCTCCCGCGCCCGAAATGCCGGATAAACCGAAACAGGAGCGCCCCAAGCAGCCGAAGGAAGTCCCCGAAAAGGACCAGCCTGACGATCAACCAAAGCGCGGCCCCATGCACCCCGGACAGGCGCCCCCGATGCCCGACAACGTCAAGGCGTTGTTCGAGGCGCGTCGCGGCTTTGCCAACTACTACTTCAACAAGATCGAGCGTGCCCGGACTTGGAATCGTTGCGTGGCGCGTGGCGATTTTCATGAATCGTCGGGCGAGTGGACGCTGCGTGGTGAGTTGGCCGCGGGGGGCGAGGCGCAATTCCGCCTCTCAAATTCGATTGCCGCGATTACAATGCCTGGCGGTCATCTCGAAGCACATATCGGCGACAACCTGGCCAGCGTGACCGATCCGCCCGGAAGCGGCGGCATGTTGGCCGCGCTAAGTCTGTGGCGCCGGCTGCTGGTCGTCGGCCCCGACCGTTTCGGTAATCTCGAATACCTGGGCACGGTGCCGCTGGTCACCAGCCAGGACATCGTCGATCGCCGCGCTATCATGTTGCTTGGTCACGATCGGGCCTTGGCAGGCGCGCATGCCTCGGAATTGTGTGACGCCATGTCCGGCACGTACGGCGGAGTCGAGTGCCGCTTCATTTTCGACTCGAAAACCGGCAATCTCGCCGCGCTGGAAATGTTCCGCAGTCCCGACGACGATCCATGCGAGCTTTATTTCTCGGACTATGCCGAGATCGAAGGGCGTGTCTTTCCGCGACAAATTGAATGCCGCTACGGCGACGCCTCGTACCTGACCGTGAAACTGTCCGCCATCAAGCTCGACAAGGGAGGAAGCGAATAATGCCCGACCGCTTTACTCCAGCTTCATCTCGGCGAGTCGTCAGGTCGCTTCTGACGGCTTCGCTTCTACTTCTCTTTGTTTCGCTGGCTGGCGCCGCGCAGGCAGTAGGCCTGCGTGACACGGTCGCGCAGGCCGAGCCCAAGATTGCCAAGATCTACGGCGCCGGCGGTTTCCAAGGGCTCGAGGCGTATCAAAGCGGCCTGCTCATTTCGGCCGAAGGGCATATCCTTACCGTTTGGAGCTACGTCCTCGACACCGACGAGATCAGTGTCACTTTGTTCGACGGCCGGCGCTTCAAGGCGCAATTATTGGGTGCCGATCCGCGGCTCGAACTGGCCGTGCTGAAGATCGACGCCACTGGGCTATCGTACTTCGAACTCGCGGCGGCCGTTTCGGCCGAACCTGGCACGCGCGTCCTGGCGTTCAGCAATCTGTTTGGCATTGCAACCGGGGACGAGCAAGCCAGCGTCCTACACGGCATCGTGGCCAGTAAAACACGGCTCGAAGCTCGCCGCGGCGTTTTCGAGACGCCCTACAAGGGACCAGTCTACGTCGTCGACGCGATGACGAATAATCCCGGAGCAGCCGGCGGCGCGCTTACGGACTTCGACGGCCGCCTCTTGGGCATGCTCGGTAAGGAACTGCGCAATACGCTTTCCAATACCTGGCTCAACTATGCTATCCCGGTCGATCAAATGACCACGACCATCGACCAGATTCGCGCCGGGAACTTCGTCCGCAAGCCAACGGACGAGCCTTCGCAGAAGCCGGAAAAGGCTCTCACGCTCGAACTGCTCGGACTGGTGCTGGTGCCGGACGTTCTGGAGCGCACGCCCCCGTTTGTGGACGCCGTCCGGCCGGGGTCGCCCGCCGCGAATGCGGACTTGCGCCCGGATGACCTTCTGCTCTTCGTCAACGATCGCCTGGTTCAATCGTGCAAGGCCCTCGCGAACGAGTTATCGTTCGTCGATCGGATCGACACGCTGAAGGTCACCGTGATCCGCGGGCAGGACTTGATCGAAGTGAAACTCTCCGCACCCGTCGAGCCATAAAGGGCATCCGCATAAGCATGGTTGGTTCCAGAAAGACAATCCATCGATCGATCATCACACCGCTGGTGATTGGCGCGCTCGCCATCTCAACGGCGCTATCGATACCGGCGCGCGCCGCTCAAGATTTGCCCCAGCTCGAGCAGCAGGCAATATCCGCGGCCGCGGCACGCGTGGCCCCCTCGCTGGTCCGCATCGAAACCGTGGGCGGCCTGGAACGCATCGGTAACATGCTGGTCAACACCGGACCTACCACGGGCCTGATCGTTTCGCCCGATGGATTTATCATTTCAAGCGCGTTCAATTTCATCTCCCGTCCGAGTTCTATTCTGGTCAGCCTGCCCGATGGCAGCCGTACACCAGCGAAACTGGTGGCCACGGACCGGCAGCGGATGCTCGTGCTGCTGAAGGTCGAAGTCGAAGAAAAGCTCCCCGTGCCTGAGGCCGTGCCTGAAGGTGACATTCGCGTCGGCCAATGGTCGATCGCGCTGGGGCGCACGTTCGACGCGGCGCAGCCCAATATCTCGGTCGGCATCGTTAGTGGATTGAACCGCATCTGGGGAACCGCCATCCAGACCGATGCCAAGATCTCTCCGCATAATTACGGCGGACCGCTGATCGATATTCGCGGGCGCGTGCTGGGGATTCTCGTACCTCTGTCCCCCGACAGCCACGAGGAAGTTTCAGGCGCAGAATGGTACGACTCGGGCATCGGCTTCGCCGTACCGCTGTCACACATTTTTACCGTCCTGCCCCGATTGAGCGCCGGGCGGGATCTAAAGCCTGGCATCGTCGGTGTCAGCCTCAATGGAAAAGATGTTTATTCCAAGCCGCCGGTGATCGTCGGCTGTCGACCGAATTCGCCCGCCTATAAGGCCGGGCTGAAGTCCGGCGATACGATCATCGAAATCGACGGCAAGCCCGTCTCCCGGCAAGCGCAAATGCGCGAGCGAATCAATCGCCATTATGCAGGCGACACCATCAAAATCGTCGTCCTGCGCGGCGAGGAACGCATCGAGCGCGATATCGAGCTGGTCGACTCGCTGGCCCCTTACGCCCGTGCCTTTTTGGGCGTCCTGCCACTGCGTGACGCGCCGGCTACGGCCGGTGGCGTGCCATTGCGCTTCGTCTATCCCGATAGCCCCGCCGCGAAGGCGGGACTGCAAGCCGGAGATATTCTCGTCTCGATCGATGGGCATCTCACGCCAGCGCGTGAGGACCTCGCTCAACATGCCAGCACCTTGGAAGTTGGCGAGAGCGTTAAGCTCGTCGCCAGGCGCGGCGCCGAAACATTGACAATCGATCTGAAGCCGACGACCGAGCCGGCGGCCGTGCCCGCCACGCTGCCTCCCGCGCGAGAAGCGACCGTAGCTATCACGGCCGCGGGCGATCGTCCCCAGGTCGGACAGTTCGCCGTCAAGCTACCTGAATTCAAAAACGACTGCTCGGCCTACGTTCCCGAGGCCTATGACCGGCAGACTTCGTATGGCCTGGTCGTCTGGCTTCACCCGCCCGGCGGCACCAAGGACGAAGACCTGCTCGCCCGTTGGCGCGAACCGTGCGATGCGCAGAACTTGATTCTCTTGGCGCCGCGTTCTGCGGACCCGTCTCGCTGGATGCCGCCAGAGGTCGATTTCATAGCCAAGGCGATCGCCGAAATTCGCGCCCACTACAACGTCGATTCCCAGCGAGTCGTGGTCCTCGGCCAGCAAGCGGGCGGGTCGTTAGCCTATATGGTGGCGCTACTGCATCGCGACGTCGTGCGCGGCGTGGCGGCGGTCGACGCACCGCTGTTAGGTCGCGTGCCAGAAAACGATCCGGCGACCCGCTTGACTCTCTTCGCCACAACGGCAAAGAAGGCGAACTTCGCACAGCAGATCGCGGCGGGACTCGAGCAGCTTCAAAAGTTGAAGTACACGGTGACCGTGGTCGACCAGGGAGAAACGGCCCGCGATCTGAATGCCGCGGAGTTCGGCGAGCTTTTGCGCTGGATCGATTCGCTCGACAAGACCTGAGTCGCTCGCCGCCTGTCGCCCGCCTCAAAGCCCTGCACTTCGACACTCTCCCTGCTGATGCATCGCCCCACAGTCGGCATATTGGCGCTACTCTTACTGATCGTGGGGGGGATCGCGCTGCTCGTACCAGGGGACGAGGGCACACATCAAAACGTGGCGGCCTCGTGCCTGCGGATCGGCATGATCCTGGCCGTGCTGTGGCTGGCGTTACCGGAACTGGCTCGTCCGATGAGCCGCTGGATGCTCGTGGGGGTCGTGGCCACGGTGATCGTACTGGCCAAATACCCGCGGTTGATATTTTTCGTGGGCGTTTTTCTGGGAGCGATTGCCCTACTCCGGCCACGGCTGAAGGCATTCAACACCCGCCCGCGATAAGCCTCGCGTGCTACCCCCCGGCGGCGTCGAGGTACGGGTCTTGCCCTAGATGCTCGTGCATTTTGCGCCGTTCTTTTTCGTAGTACATCAGCACACGGCGATCGCGGAAATGCTTTCGTTCGATGAGCTGCTGCGCCTTCGGGAACAGCGAGGCGTATTTCGTCAGGCCCTCTGGTTGGCGCTCGCCGAGCTCTTTTAATTTCTTCGATCGTTTAGGCCCGAGACCGGCCAGCAGAATGTCATCGTCCAGGGCTAAGTATTGCCGCCAGGTGCCCGGGTCCCCTTGGCGTCCGCAGCGGCCGATCAACTGCCGATCGATACGGGCCGAGTCGTGCATCTCGGTGCAAATCACGTGCAGGCCGCCCAGGTCGACGATGCCTGGCCCCAGTTTGATATCGGTGCCGCGGCCGGCCATGTTGGTCGAGACAATCACTTTGCCAAACTCGCCGGCGTGCGAAATGATCTCGGCCTCTTCGGCAACCTTATTGGCGTTCAGCACCAAGTGCGCGATTCCCGCCTGCTTGAGCAACTCCGCCAGCAGCTCGGATTTGTCGATCGAGCGCGTGCCGATCAAGATCGGCCGCCCCGTGGCGTGCGTCTCGATGACTTCCTGCACGATGGCTGCCCATTTCATGTCCGCAGTGCCGTAGGTGGCCTCGGGCAATCGTTGACGAATCGCGGGCCGGTTCGTGGGAATCGGCACCACGCGCAGCTTGTAAATCCGGCGCAGCTCACCCGACGAACTGGCCGCGGTGCCGGTCATGCCAGCCATGCGCGGATAGCGCAGGAAGAAATCCTGCACCGTGATCCGCGCCGCCTGGCCCGTGGCGACCGTGACTTCGACCTTCTCCTTCGCCTCGACGGCCTGGTGAATGCCGGCCCGCCATTTGCGACCCTCGGCCAATCGTCCGGTAAACTCGTCGACGATGACGATCTCGCCGTCATGAACGACATAATGCCGGTCGCGAGTATAAACGCGGTCCACCTTGATCGCCCGTTCGATGAATTCGTACATCGTGAACAGGCCGACCGAGTCCAAAGACTTCGGCTTCGGTAGCGCGCGGACCAACTGCCGGCCGGCCGCGTTCAATTCGACCGACTGCTTGTCGTGATCGAACTCATAATGCTCGTCTTCGACGAATTGCGACGGGGCATCGGCGCTCCAGCGATGGCATTCCGCGGCGATCAACTCTTCTTCGGTCGGTAACGCGCTGATGATCAGTGGGGTGCGTGCCTCGTCGATCAAGATGCTGTCCGCCTCGTCGACCAGCACGAAATGTGCCGGCCGCTGGACGGGCTCGTCGCCTCCGGCTCCATGATGTCCCAACATGTTGCCGACGACGTCGGTCATGCCTTCGGCCATCCGACGCAGCAACAACCGATCGCGCAGAAAATCGAAGCCGAATTCCTTGCTGGTGCCGTAGGTGACGTCGCAGCCGTACGCCTCGCGGCGGGCCGGCGTCTGCATGGGCGTTTCGATAACCCCCACCGTGACACCCAACGCCTGATACAACGGCTTCATCCAGTCCGCATCACGGCGAGCCAGGTAATCGTTCACCGTGGCCAGGTGCGCGCCCTTGCCGGCCAGCGATTCGAGATACATCGGCAGCGTGGCCGTCAGCGTCTTTCCCTCGCCCGTTTGCATTTCGGCAATCGATCGATTGTGCATCGCTATGCCGCCCAATAGCTGCACATCGAAGTGCCGCATATTCAGCGACCGACGCCCGGCCTCGCGCACCAGGGCAAACGCCTCGGGCAGCAACTGCCCCAAGGGCTCGCGGCTACGTGCCCGGTATTTCAGCGACAGGCTGCGTTTGCGCAGCTCGCTGTCCGAAAGCTCGATCAGTTCCGGCTCGAAGGCGCCGATCACGGGGATCAGTTGCGACCACTTTGCCAGGCGCATCCGCGCCGGACCGCCCAGGGTCGCCAGGAATCGCGCCGATAAACTGGTGGGGAGTGCGGACAAAAGAGCGGTTCCGACCGGTCCGATGAAGAGTCGACGTGCCATTTCAGCGGGCACGCACCGACACCATCATCATACCTTATTCGACAACTTTGCAGAGTTTTACGAAGTCCGGCGTAATGCCACGGCCCGCGGCCTCGGACACCAGGCATGACCACCGACGAGCATCGCGGAATTAATCGGTCAACCGATCCACCGCGCTAACCTGGTACAGCGGAGCGTACGAGTTCGGTGCCGGAGTTGTGCCGGCGAAGCGTCCCTTTACCGAAACGAAATCGCCAGCCTTGAATCCCGCCAGAGCCGGGGTCGAGCTCAGCACGACGCTGCCGCCGTAACGGTCCGTGGGCCCGTTGATTGGCACATAACGGACCTTCCACTGCTTCGTGGCCGCTGAGTACTCGAGCTGTCCCTGGAGCCATGCGTAGCTACTATCAAAGCCGTATGTTGCGCCCCGGTCGGCCGGGCCGCTGCCGGACGCCGCCGCAGCAGGCACCCTGCTAAGCGTGACATTGTTGGCCGGAGTAAGTGACGCATAAGCGCCGGTCGTTGTGCGGGCTGGCGCGCCTTCCGGAACGGTATACGACACCGGCTCGATGGCGCGCGTGTCGCGCGGACCTTGCAACGGGGCAGCCATCGGCGTCTTCGTCAACTTGTCCGCCGGATCGAGCCCCTGCTCGCCAGGCGTGATGCCTTCGTCCTGGGGAGCATCCGTGGCGGCATTGCCCAGCACTCCGGCACGCGCCGTTTCGCCCAGCGGGCGTAATTCGCGCTGCATCGCCTCGCGGCTGTACATACTGGTCGTCGCGGGGACATTCGTCGAACTGGTCGGTGCCCAACCGCCCCCGGGTGGCGAATACTGTGGTCCGCCGGCTGGCGGCGGAGACATCGGCGCCGC
Organism: Pirellulales bacterium; assembly: GCA_036499395.1. Lineage (NCBI taxonomy): Bacteria > Pseudomonadati > Planctomycetota > Planctomycetia > Pirellulales > Pirellulales bacterium. Next base: position 191,476 of record DASYDW010000068.1, on the reverse strand, counting down.
AGGTGGCTGATAAGTCGGCGTGGGTTGTTGATAAGTTGGCGCGGGCTGCTGATACGTCGGAGTGGGCTGCGCTCCATAAGGAGCTGCGGGCACCGCGGCAGCAGGCGGTGCGGAACCCGGTGGCTGAGCCACGGGCGTAAGCTGCCCACCGTAACCGCCGGGCGGAGTATAAGCACCACCCGGTGCCCCTACGACAGGAGGCGTGCTCCCATAAGCGCCCGCCGGCAGCGGACCAACATCGCCGGTCGCCGGCGGCGGTACGCGCGTGCGAAGGAAGGGGTCCATGGCCGGCGGCGGCGATTGACAGCCCATCGCGACCAGCGCGAATGCTGAACACAATGCGCGCAACCCACGCATGGCGTGACTCCTTTCCAGCATCGGATATGCAATCGCGAACACGAAACGAACGTGCCAGCGCGCCGACCGCGACAAGCGGCGACGAGATCCAATGGTTCGGGAAGCAGGCGAAGAAATGAAAGCGCGGTCAGCGCCGCCGAGAAATGCGTCGCTGCGAAGCTAACCGGGCAGGTAGATTAGCGATTTACGGCTATCTGTCCAGGTCGATTTGCGGGGGCGTGCTAGCGGCCGCAAACTCCTTCACGATGACCGTCTGCGGAACTGGCCGGCCATCAGCCAACCGCGTCGGACGTTCCTCTTCCGGCAGCACAAAGGGATTCTTGATGATCGGTCCCTTCGCCACCGCTGGTCGCGGGGCCGCACCACCTACGGACTGCCGGCGAGGCGGAACATACCGCGTCGACGGAATCGGAATCCGCTCCGGCGTCGGCATAAACCCCGGGTAAGCGTAGGGGCTGAACCCGTACGGTCGCGGTGTGATGTGGCTGTAATAGACCGGCGGAAAGAGCGAAAAGTACGGCGGCGGGTCGAGCGTGTAAGCCCCGTTCACCATCCCGAATCCACCTCCAAAGCCGAAACCGCCACCGCCCCATTGGGCCTCGGCCGTCGCTGCGTGGCTGCAAACAAGAATTAAGACAACCAGGGCAGGTGCCAGGCGACGCAGCGTCATGACCGATTCCTTACAACCATTGCATTCGAGGCGACCGCAACGCAGCCGCGCCACAACCTCCACGCTAATTGGGGCATCTGCCCGGTACAAGTGTTAAGACCCCACGACCTGCCCGCCAAACGGCTTCCCCGCTGGCCCTGTAGCAGCTTATGGCCCCCTTCGAACGCATTTCCCGCGGCTGGTCCAGGCACCCCTCGACATGGGAAAATCGCCGGCCTACGTTGATGCCGCCCGGTCTGTTCCACGACAGAACTCGCGACCGGGGCACCTGCCAAGCCAGAATTAACCGATCAAGGGATATGGACCATGACATGGCTCGCTCGACGCCGCAGGCCGGGAATCCTTTTGGCCATGCTCTTGGCCATTAACATCGCCGGACCTGATCGTTCCGCCCGCTCTGATGAGGCACCACCCGCCATGCCTGAACTGCGCGTTCCCCGTACCGAAGATTTCGAAGTGACAGGCGACGGCCAAGCGCCCGCCTGGAAAAAGACCGAGTGGACCTCGCTCGCCCGGCGAGGCAAGGCCGGCGCCGACTATCAGTCGCGATTCAAAGTGCTGTACTCAGCAACCGGCCTGTACGTACTGATGGACGGAACGGACACGAAGCTGACCACGACGATGAAGGAAGATTTCCTCGACCTTTGGAACGAGGACTGCTTTGAATTCTTCCTCTGGCCCGACGAGCGGCAATCGATTTATTTCGAGTACGAAATCTCGCCACTGGGATACGAGTTGCCAATTCTAATTCCCAACGTCGAAGGGAAGTTCCTTGGCTGGCGCCCCTGGCATTACGAAGGGGATCGCAAGATACGCAAGCAGACGGTCGTCGTGGGCGGCGTCAAGGATTCGGGCGCCAAGGTCACCGGCTGGACGGCAGAAATCTTCGTCCCCTACAAACTGCTGGAACCGTTGGGCAACGTTCCGCCACGACCGGGCACCCGCTGGCGCGCCAACTTCTACCGCATGGACTATGACAACGACCGCGAGACCAGTTGGGACTGGGCGCGCGTCGGTCTCAGTTTTCATGAGTATGAGAAGTTCGGCACGCTGGTATTCGGCGAGTAGCCGCCACACCGACGACTCTTTCAGCGCGACTACTTCGAGATCGCGCTCTCGTCGAACGTCGCATGATTGATCACGCTACGCGCCTGCGACGTATAGACGAGATGAATCTTGCCATCCTTCCCTTGGATCACGTACGGATAGCCGAAAGAATCCTTGCCCGTCGCGATATTGCGGCGATGCGGCCAACTTTTGTCGTTGTCGGCCGAGATAGCGACCGTTAGCGGCGTGCGGTCGTCCATGCTGTCGTTGAAGACCAACAGCAAATGGCCATTCTGCAGCCGTAGAAAGTCCACGGCGGCGTTGGGATTGGGAAATTGCGAGTCTTGCCCTTCACTCCAGGTGCGCCCACCGTCGTGCGATTCGCTACGGACGACAAACCCGTCCTTAATCGGCGCGTAACTTCCGCCACGACGACAATAAGCGATCAGATCCTTGTCCGAAATCTGCGCCACGGCCGGTTGGATGTTCCCCATCCGCGAGTGAATGCGACTGCTTTCGCTCCATTTCTTCGTCTTTGGATCGAATCTCAGGAACAACGACACGCTATCCTCGCCGACCTTCTCCTGGTCGAAGCCAGTCTCGTGATAAATCGGCAACAGGTAATCACCGTCGGCCAGCACGATCGGTCGGCCGCGCACCATCATCCCCTCTTCCAGCGCGACCATGAACGAGTCACTCCACGTGTGCGCACCGTCGCGCGAGATTTTCCCCTTGATGCGCGACGTGCTCCAGGTGTCGCCGAATCGGCAGACATAGAACAGCCACACAAGCCCATCAGGAGCTTGCCAGACCACAGCGTTACCGTCGGAATGAAACGGCGTGTCGGCGATAACCTCGGGCGAGGACCATTTGGTTTCCCCCTTCTTGCGCCGCATGCCGTAGCAGGCCGTCTGCTCGGCGTACTCCCCATCACCGCCATAATAGGCAATGTAAAGATCGCCATTGGCCAGTTCCTCGATCGTAGCCGGATGCTTGTACTTGCCGGGAAACTCGGTGCCGATCACTCGTTCGATCGAAATATCGTTTTCGGCAGCAATCGCCGGCGTCGTAAGGGCAAGCAAAGTACCGGCCAGGGCGAACATCAAGCGGCGAGGAATCGTCATGAGGTAGGGCTCTCGCAGAGAATTCAGGGAAGGATTGCAGGCGTGCCGGCCAATCACGAACCAGTGGTCGCGACACGAGCGGCCCTGCAATTGTAATCGCGCGCCGGCCGGGTCGGCAGTGCCCTCAGGACGCCGGCCATCAAGGCGAGAAGTAGCTCGGCATTCGCCAGCCGGAACGAGTAACCTGTGCGATTCGCCGGTGAATCGCTATCTTAAGACGATTCCGGGTCACGCTTTCGCCACGCCATAGAACTCACTCCCGTACTAGCATGACCGACCTACTGCGGCAGGAAATCGCCACGGCGGCCGACATCGTGGTCGTCAAGGTCGGCACCCGCGTGCTAACGACCCCCGAGGGCACGCTCGACGAGGCGCGAATCGCGGCCCTTGCCGAGGAGATCCATCAACTGATGGCCGGTGGGCGCAAAGTGGCGGTCGTCAGCTCGGGTGCGGTCGGCGCCGGAATGGGCCGCCTTGGCATGAAAACTCGCCCCCGCGACCTGGCCCAACTGCAGGCCGTGGCCGCGATGGGGCAAAGCTATCTCGTCCAGGTCTACGACCGCTCACTTCGCGCCTTCGGACGACATGCCGCGCAGATTCTGCTGACGGCCAATGACCTCGACGATCGCACGCGTTACCTGAACGTTCGCAATACGATCTTCACGCTTTTCGAACTCGGCGCCGTGCCGATCATCAACGAAAACGACACTGTCAGCGTCGAGGAACTGCAGACCACCTTCGGCGACAACGATCGGCTGGCCGCCATGGTCACCAACCTGATCCGCGCGCCCTTGCTCGTGCTGCTCTCTGACGTTGACGGGCTTTACGATGGCGACCCGCGCGCCCCAGGGGCGAAACTCGTCTCAACCGTGACCCGGCTTGACGAATCCGTAATGGCCCTGGTGCGCGACATCAAGACGGGGCTCAGCAAAGGGGGCATGGCCAGCAAGCTGGCCGCCGCGCGCATGGCCACGGTGTCGGGCGAGAATGTCGTCATCGCCAATGGTCGCCAGCCCGGCAACCTGTTGAAAATCGTGGCCGGCGAGCCCGTGGGTACGTTGGTCGTTGCGCAAGGAAACGTCATTACCTCGCGCAAGCGATGGATCGGCTTCACGGCCCAACCGCGCGGGCACCTGGTGCTCGACGACGGCGCCCGCCGCGCGGTCGAACGTCAAGGGCGCAGCCTATTGGCGATCGGCATCGTCGAGGCGACGGGCAATTTCAAAAAAGGGGACGTTGTCTCGTTGCGCGACCGGACCGGTAGCGAGTTCGCGCGGGGTCTGATTAATTACCCCGCAGAAGAGGTATCGCGCATCAAGGGCTTGAAAACCGACGCCATTGCTTCGGCGTTAGGGCATTGCCCTTACGAAGAGGTGATCCACCGGGACAACATGGCTGTGACCACGCTGGCCACGCCGGAATAAGTGCTGCTTCTCATCGCTTTCCCGTCGCCCCGTGGCGCGGATTGCGGTATCCGAATCGCCGGATTTTGGGCATACTGAATGGTTCAGTTCCGCGACTTTGGGAAACTTGCCCACCTCCGGATTACCTTCACTCAATTCTGCTCGCTGTCGATGGCAACTACCCTCCCCTTCACTGCTGCACCGGCCGCCCGCCGCGTACCGGGCGCGCAAACCCCCTGCTACATCTTCGACTCGAACCGCGAACTAGCACGGCATGTCGCGCATACAATCGCCGGCGTGATTCGCGAACGAAATTCATTCGGTCAAATGGCAGTCCTCGGGTTGCCGACCGGTTCGACACCGCTGGGGATTTACCGCGAGCTGATCCGCCTGCACCAGGAAGAGGGACTCGATTTCTCGGGCGTGGTCACCTTCAACTTGGACGAATATTTCGGCATTCAACCGGACCAGTTGCAGAGCTATCACCGCTGGATGCACGATCATTTTCTAAGGCACGTCAACATCGCCCCGGAAAACGTCCACATTCCTGATGGAACTGTCGCGCTGGATGACGTGGACGACTTCTGCCGCCGCTACGAAGCCGCGATCGAGCGCGCCGGCGGCATCGACGTTCAACTATTGGGCATCGGCCGCAACGGACACATCGGCTTCAACGAGCCATTCAGCCTGCGCAACAGCCGCACCCGGCTGGCCACGCTCGACCCGATCACGCGCAAAGACGCCGCCAGCGATTTCTTCAGCGAAGAGAACGTTCCCACCCAGGCCCTGACGATGGGTTTGGGCACCATTCTCGAGGCTCGCAAGATTGTGCTCGTGGCGCTCGGCGAGCACAAAGCCACGATCATTCGCGAAGCGGTCGAAGGGCCGCTGACGGATCGCGTGCCGGCTAGCCTGCTGCGAGATCATGCCGACGCCACGATCCTTGTCGACGATGCCGCGGCCGGCCAACTCACCGGGGTTGCCACTCCTTGGCTGCTCGGTCCGGTGGAATGGACCGACATGATGATCAAGCGGGCCGTGCTGTGGCTGTCGCAACAGACTGGCAAGGCGCTTTTGAAGCTCGATGATCAGGATTATCGCGACTACAACCTGCACCGCTTGCTGCGACATCACGGACCTGCGCCGAGCCTTTCGCACCGCGTTTTCCGCTGGATGATGGATACGATCGAATACCATCCAGCGGGCCGCGAAACGAAGCGAGTGATTTGCTTCAGCCCGCATCCAGACGACGACGTGATCAGCATGGGGGGCACGCTGATCCGCCTGGTCGAGGACCATCATGAGGTCCATGTCGCTTACATGACCAGCGGCAACATCGCCGTCTTCGATCACGACGCGCAGCGGATTGCCGACCTGGTCGTTGAGTTCAATCGTCGCTTCGGCATCGACGTCGATCGTTCGCAAGAGGTTGAATCCCAGGTTAATCAGGCTCTGGCCGCCAAGGCCCCTGGCGAGCCCGATATCGACGCCGTGCTGCGTATCAAGGCGCTGATTCGCTGGAGCGAAGCCAAGGCAGGCGCACTCGTGTGCGGCTGCCGCGAGGAACATCTACACTTCCTCGACCTTCCCTTCTACCGCACCGGCACGATCGCTAAGAATCCGGTCGGAGACGAAGACGTGCGGCTGATTCGCGAATTGCTCGATCGGGTGAAGCCAGACCAGGTCTACATCGCGGGCGACCTATCCGATCCGCACGGCACCCATCGCGTTTGTGCCGAGGCGATCATTCGCACGCTGAAACAGATCGAAGCGGATACCGGCAGCCGGCCCGAAGCCCTGCTCTATCGCGGCGCATGGCAAGAGTGGCCGCCGCACGAGATCGACCTGGCGGTCCCCTTGAGCCCGCGCGACTTGAAGCAGAAAAAGGCCGCCATCTTTCGCCATGAGTCGCAAAAGGACTCGGCGCTTTTCCCAGGCCCGGACGCGCGCGAGTTTTGGCAGCGGGCCGAGGACCGTAATCGGCACACGGCCGACGTCTACAACCAACTCGGCCTGCCCGAGTTCTACGCCCTGGAAGGCTTCGTCCGCTGGACCGGCGAGCCGATCTAGCCAGGCCTCGCCGACGGCGCCAGCATCGCAATGGGCACTGGCCTCGGGCCTCCGGTCGTAAACGACGGGCATTCCGCGCTCTTTGTCCTCGCCGAATCCCATTCAAGTCTGCTGGTTCGGCGGGCCGATGTGTACAGATGCTATTGACTGTGTACACACGTATATTATATTTCCAGAGTATCGCGATCGACTTTCTACCTCATACGGCGAGACCCAGCGGCCATGGCAGATCTGGAACGGCTGACAAAACGTCAACGCGAGGTCTACCAGTTCATTCGCGAGAAAATCCGGCATCGCGGCTACGGGCCGACGGTGCGCGAGATCGGCACCCATTTCGAAATCAGCTCCCCCAACGGCGTCATGTGCCATCTCAAGGCACTGGAAAAGAAGGGGCTGATCCATCGCGAGCCCAACATGTCGCGGGCGATCATGCTGGCCACGGAAACGCCCGAAGGAGGTGGCGGGCTCCCCTTGGCAGGCCGTATCGCGGCCGGTCATTTGCAAGAGGCCGTTTCCCAGGACGAGCGCATCGATTTCAGCCAGATGTTCGGCGCCGATGACCAGTACGTGCTCGAGGTTCGCGGCGATTCGATGATCGAGGACCAGATCGCCGACGGCGATTACGTCGTCATCCGCAAGCAAGACACCGCACAGCGGGGCCAAATCGTGGTCGCCTTGACCGACGAAAACGAAGCCACGCTCAAGCGCTGGTTCCCCGAGGCCAACCGCATCCGCTTGGAGCCGGCGAATTCCTCGATGGAACCGATCTACGTGAAAAACGCCCGCGTCCTGGGTGTCGTCGTGGGCGTCGTGCGGAAAGTCGGCTAGCCGTGAGAATTGGCTAGCAAAGCCAGATGGCCGACAAAGACAGTTAGCCGGCGAAAACGACAGATTACCAATCGGGCGCGGCGTCTTTTCGATTGACGCTTGCCGGCCTTAGCTGACAAGGTCGGCCGCGTGCGACTCTTCTCCGGCGAGTGCCCCTTCGCCCGAGCGTGACTCTTCACGAGCCCGCAATTGTCGCTGCCAGAAGTCGTACTGCGGATCCCCGGCGCGGAACGAGAATACCGCGTCCGGCAGGTCGCCGCCGTAGGTGCCCGTCGAAGGTACGCGCACCAACACCACCCCGTCTTCACGACGTTCCACAAGCCATTTCTGGGCGAAGATCATCGAACAAAACTCCGGCGGGACACCAGCCACAATTGTGGCTGGTGGCGCATTGGCAGGCAGGACCCCTACGGCGCGGGCTGATCACTCTGCGAGCAGTAAAGCCTACGTTATCTTTACCGAATCGGCCGTCCATTTCCAGCCCGGTATATCCACGATTCCGGCCAGTTCCGATAGGCCAAATTGATCGTAATCCGACCCGTGTTGGTCGAACTTTGACCACGACATCGATCACTGGTGTCACGATCACCGGCATCACGATCAATGACGCGTTGCTCGGCGCTTCGGACCTGGGTTCGTTGCTTCGAGGGCCAACAACCGCTTTTTCATCGCCAGGCCGAGTCGATTCGAGTAGCCCCCCAGGCGTCCACCGGCGGCCAGCACTCGATGGCACGGCACGATCAACGGCAGACAATTGTTCGCCATCACGTTGCCCACGGCGCGGGCTGCTCTTGGATAGCCGGCGGCATCCGCCAGTTCCGAATAACCGAGCGTGCGACCGTAGGGAATTCGCCGACAGGCCTTCAAAACATCCTGCTGAAAGGGAGTCCAACTCTCCTCAAGCACCTTCACATCGCGAAAATCATCGCCGCCACCGTCGGCATAGGCTTGCAAGCGCGCGGCGAGTCGGCGACTCCAAGCCGTACCGCGCGCGGTTCCGACCTCGGCCTCATCAATGGCTCGAACGGCCTCGTCCGGCGAGGCAAAGCCGAACACCAATTGCTCAACCGTCTCGCCGCGCGTAACGACAGCAATCCACCCTAAAGAACTGGGAAAGACATTCACTGTCGCGGGGGGCGCGTCAACGACGGTTCGTGCTCGCTGGGTCGTGGGTTTTCGTTTGACACGGCCATTTCGACGCCCCACACGGCTCATACGACACCTCCTTTGACAGTCCAAACCGAGGCATTTTATACTGCCACTGGCGGGCAAAACCATTGCCTGCCACCTCGTAGTCGCTGCTGGATGTCAACTTCGAAGGGCGTTTCCTGCATGAATCGATACAGCTCGCTGTGCGACGACTTCTACGTCAACATGAATCTCAGCACGGAGATGGAACTCCCGAACAATCGCGAGACGATTCTGCATTACTTCGAGCGCATCCAGAAGAAGTATCCGACGATGCGCAATTTCTACTGCCGGGATAAGGGAGATTTTGTCCTCGAGGAGGATAAGGACGGAGGCCGTTACCGCTGGTGTACCGTCGAAGCCCGCCGGCTTTGTTCGGGCCAGGTGAACCCCACGACGGTCGAGGAAGTGCTGGCCCAGCACGAGTTGGTGCTGGAATTGGCTCCTTACATGTTGTCGGTCAGCCCGCTTGATTGCGAAGCGCTCGACCTGCTTTTCGGCTTCGACTTTACCTATCGGGGCAATCAAAATCTGCTGGTCGCCGAGGCGCTGGGGCTCAACTCAGCCTTCGAGCGATTTGGCGAGATCCCAGGCGCGACGCCGATCAATTTCGAGCCCTCCTTCACGCTGGCCCTGGACGAGGAATGCCGCGTGCAGTGCCGCATCAGTATCGAGACGCGGACGAATGCCTACCAGGTGCGTACCGGTGAGTATCCCGAAGACCAATTGACCGTTTACCTGACCGCGCGGCAATACGGCAGCCTCAACCCTGGCGTGACCTACGTGACGGCACTCGCGGAATTGGTAAAAATCTGCCGCGACATGGTAGACAATTACGTCATCGACAATGTGCTGCGCCCGCTGGCGCGTACAATTGCCTTGAAGTAGATCGCACAGCAACGCCATCGCGTAGCGCCGCCCTCCTCGAACGCCTTCCCGGGACACCATGCCTGTCAGCTTCAGCGAATTCTCCGGCGGCGTTGGAATCGAATCGGCCTTCAGCGTCCTAGCCGTGGCACGCCGTCTTAAGGCGGCCGGCAAGCGCGTCATCGAACTGGAAATCGGCGATAGCCCCTTCCCTGCCACGCGCTCGGCCAAACGTGTCGCCATCGAAGCGATCCAGGCCGATCAATCGCATTACGCCCCATCGATCGGGCTAAACGAGCTGCGTGCCGCGGCCGCCGGCTACATGCGCCAGGAGCACGGCGTCGATGTCGCCGCCGAGAACGTAATCATCGGCTCGGGCGCCAAAATCTTCGAGCAACTCTTTTGCGAAGCATTCTTGGATCCAGGCGATGGTGTTCTGGTCTTTAGTCCCTACTTTCCGACGTATCTGCCGAACATCGCACGGCGTGGTGCGCGGGTCTGGTTTTCCGACTTACTTTCGTCGAATCGCTTCCGTCCACGGATGGACGAGATCGAGCGCTTCTTGCAGAACGATCCACACCCGAAGGCGATCTTCCTTAACAGCCCCCACAATCCCACCGGCGGCGTAGCCACGGCTGAAGACCTGCGCGGCCTGGCCGACCTGATTCGTGGCCGCAATGTGGCGCTATTCAGTGACGAGCCCTACGACCAGATGGTGTGGCGTGGTCGCCATCGGACGCCGCTGGTTGAGCCCGGCATGCTGGAACAATGCGTGGCCGCCTACACGTTCAGTAAGTCGTACAGCATGAGCGGCTACCGGCTGGGCTTTGCCGTCAGCAGCACGACGATCATCGAGCGATTGGCAACCCTGCTTAACACGACCCTCTCCTGCGTTCCGCCGCTGGTGCAATTGGCGGGCGCGGCGGCCCTGGAAAACGATAACGGGGAGCGCGATCAGAATATGCAGCGTTTCGCCGAACAAGTGCGGACGCTCGCCGATGGACTGGCCGCGATACCCGAGGTCCGTTGCGAAACTCCGGACGGCACCTTTTACGTTTTTCCGGACGTCAGCGCGATCTGCAATCGGCTGGGACTGACGTCGCATGGCCTGGCCATGTTCCTGCTCGAAGGAGCCGACGAGCACGTCGGCGTGGCCTGTCTTGGCGGCGAATGCTTCGGTAGCGCCGGCGCCGGCTTCCTGCGTTTTAGCTGCGCCGAAACACCCGAGGTCATGCTGCAGGCCGTCGCATTCTTTCGTGACGCGATCACGCGCACCGACGCCGCACGCAAATACGCCGCGAACAATCCGCAGTTCGTGTTGCGGAAACCATACGTCATCTGAAACGTTTTGGTGCGATCGTTCTTGCGATAACCATCCTGCGCAACGCTCGTGCGCGCGACGTGATACCCAGCGCACACGGCATTGCTCAAGAGTAGATCACACATCGACGATGAACGCGCCGACGCGCTCTCGACTCGCGAACTCGCGCGATTGTTGCGCGAGCGATCTTGCATGATGAAGCGCGATCATCACGAGCGCGCGCAAAAAAAGTCTTGCACACATTCCCCTAACTCCGTAGGATTAGCGAGAGCAAGCTGTTCATTCGATCATTAAGACATCACTTGCCGATCGCGAAGGGCCTTGCAGATCAACAAAAGAAAATGCTGAAGTAGCTCGACACGCAGAACGCCTAAGTAGCTGCGTGCGAGAGAAGAGATATCCATTCGACGATTAGCCGCGTCCCTGCCAAGGGTCCGGTTTATTGTGTTTTCCTTTGTTTCGCGGCGAGTTGTAGTTTCGGTGCCACCCCAGCCCGGCGGCCGGATAAAGAACTCGCCAACTCACTCCTTAAGGAGGACTTCTGGTGGCCAAAAAGAAGGCAGCCAAGAAGAAGACCGCTAAGAAAGCGGCCAAGAAAAAGGCCAAGAAGAAGTAGCGCGAGTCGGTCGTACGACCGACATGCGTGAAGATTCGCGGCATGAAACAACGAGAAAGAGGCGCCCGGCACCTGCCGGGCGTTTCTATTTTAATTCTTCTCGTTCTCGCCTCGATGGTCTCACGCTTAGCCCGAGACCGTCGCGCCGATCCTTCGCAGCATCCGCCCGGCCTGGCTCCGCACCACGATGCTCGGGTCGGCACCATCAACGAGCCGCGAGTGTTTCAATATCTGGCCGCCGGCAAAATCCAGCGTTGGTTCGGTCACATGGCCGACAACCAAAGCGCTCGGCCCCAGAAAATCATCGGGTGTCAAAAGAGCAATCGCCTGCCCGCGCGGCGACGTGTATCGCTCGTACTGATGAATTAACTGCTCGTTCTCTTCGGCGCGGCGTCCTAACACCACTTTCGTAGTACCGTCGAAGCGCACGTGACGCCCGATCTTCAATAGCTCGAATTGCCAGCGGTCTGCGGCCGGATCGCTTCCCAAAAGGTCGTGAACTTTCGCCGCAAAACCGGGCTCAGTCAGGGCGCAGCCATTCGATGGCTGAGGAATCCGTTTCAGACCCAGTTCGCGTGCCAGTGCGATCAACGGCCCACGTCCACGGCCGGAAAAGCCGTACAGCTTTTCACGATCGACAAGTTTTTCGCGTTCCGGCGTCGTCACTGGCAGCAGCTTTGCCGACAGCGGTCGCAACAATCGATCGTCGAGCCTCGCGCGGTGGGCAACCAGCGCCAGATCGCGTTTCTTCTGACTCATCATCCGCTGACCAACGACTTCGCCGCTGATCACCATCGCGGCCCCCGTCTCGCGCATCCACTGGCCGGCGAGCCGAAACATGTAAATCCGGCAATCGATGCACGGGTTCGCGCCCCGGCCATAACCATGGCGAGGCTTGCGTACAATTTCCAGATAGTCGTCCTGCTCGGCAACCACGGACAGCCGGACGCCCAATTCCGCGGCCGCTTCCGCGGCCTGGTCCTGGCAACAGGTAAACGTCGTGCGAAAGTTGAGGGCCTCGACTTCCACCCCTTGTTCCTGCAGGAGGCGAATCGCCAACATGCTGTCGAGTCCGCCGGAAAGCAGAGCCACGGCGCGCACCGTCATCAAGAACTCCTCGAGAAATCGCGACGATCAATCAGACGGAAAGGGAATCTCGTCCCCTTTGATCTCGCTCAGGGCATTCCGTGCTGCGCGTTGCTCGGCCTCTTTTTTGTTGCGTCCCCAGGCCGGCTGATATCGATCGCGGCCAATCTGGGCCGAAATCTTGAAGCACTTGCTGTGATCCGGCCCCTTCTCGTCGAGTAACTGGTAAGTCGGCGTGCTGCCGAATTCGCGCTGGGCGAATTGCTGCAGTTGCGACTTGTAATTGCAACCGTTCTCGCCCGAGGCGGCCATCTCGATCTCGGGGCCCAAGTGCGTCTCGATAAACGTCCGCGCCGCGGGGTCACCGCCATCCAGATAGATCGCCGCGATCAGCGATTCGAAAACGTCCGAGAGCAACGACGAAGGAACCGTCGGGTGCGAGGTCATCCCCTTGCCCAAGATTAGAAACTCATCGAGCCGCAACCCTTCGCTGATCTTAGCGCACGTCTGCCGGCTAACGACCACCGACTTGATCTTGGTCAATTCCCCTTCGAGAAGCTCAGGATAGTTGTGGTACAGGATCTCGCACGTGATGAAGCCCAGAATGGCGTCGCCGAGAAACTCTAATCGCTCGTTCGAGGCCAGCCGATGTTGTGCTCCCGAGGCGTGCGTCACCGACGAAAGCAGCAGCGAGAGGTTGTTAAAACGATAATTAATTCGTTCTTGGCAACGCTCTAGCTTGGCTTCGATCTGCGTTCGGTCCGTTTCAACGATGTCGCTCATGCGGCTGAGAAAACAGCGGTGACTGAAGACGAATTTGCGCCCCGAAAACAAACATAACCCTAGCCGCCATAGCGAGTTTTGTCAATCGAGCTTGTGCCGTTCCGCGTGAATCTGGTATCAACGTCACGGTGTCGCGGATGGCTCTTAATCCCACACTTTGCAAGACGTTTACCGGTCCGGCAACTGTCCAAGTGACGAACCCGCATGCGGCGGTCTTCGTAGCCCAAATATGCCGGTCTTTTAATTGTCGGGCTTATTTGTGAATTGCCGACGCCGGTCGAAGGGAAGAAACGATCAGCATTCGTAAGGAGGAGAGAATATGAGTTCCGCCAATCAGCGCCCCGGCGCTCGGTTATGGGTGGCCGCCCTGGTGGCTGTCAGCGTCGCGACCAGTGCCGCCTTTTGGCACGGGCAGAGTGTCGCCGAAGATAAGACGACGCCCCCCGTCGCGCAAACGCCCGAACACAAAAAAGATTACGGGTTTGCCAAAGCCCTGTCCCATGCCTTCCGCACTGCCGCGGACGCAACAATACCCAGCGTCGTCACCGTCATGTCCGAGACCAATACACGCCAGGTGCGTGGCAACGGCAATGATCGGGGTAACGACCGGGGAGACAATCCCCTCAAGGGGACGCCCTACGAGGAACTCTTCAAGGGTCGTGGCCTGCCGTTCAACATGCCCGCCCCCGAACGCCGCTCAGGCGTTGGCGCCGGTGTGATCATCGACAAGTCGGGGATCATCCTCACGAATAATCACGTCGTCGAAGGCGCCACCGAAGTCACGGTCCGGCTCTCGGATGGTCGTGAGTTCGAAGGCTATGACATCAAGACCGACAAGTCCTCGGACCTGGCCGTGGTTCACATCAAAGGTGCAGGCGATTTGCCGGCCGCCACGCTCGGTGACTCGGACGAGATCGGCATCGGCGACTGGGTGCTCGCCGTGGGCAACCCCTTCAATCAAGAGATGACCGTCAGTGCCGGCATCATTAGCGGTAAGGGACGCACTCTTCCTTCGGGTCAGCGTGCTCAATACCTGCAGACTGATGCGGCCATCAATCCGGGCAACTCGGGTGGTCCGCTCGTCGATCTTGATGGCAAGGTCGTCGGCATCAACACGGCGATCGCCTCGAGCAGTGGCGGGTTCCAGGGTGTTGGATTTGCGATCCCCATCAATCAAGCCAAGTGGGTCGCCGATCAACTGGTTCACGGGGGAGCCGTGAAGCGCGCCTACCTGGGCGTGCGCGTAGGTGAAATCGCCGGCGACCTGGCAGAGCAGTTCGGCGTACATCGCCACGGTGGTGTGTTCGTCAACGAAGTCATGTCCGAATCACCCGCCGCCAAGGCTGGTTTGCAAGAAGGTGACGTAATCACCGAGTTTGCCGGCAAGCATGTCGGTACGCCGGGCCAGTTGCAGCAGCTAGTCGAGCGCACTCCCCCGGCAACTAAGGAAGACGTGCAGATCCTGCGCGACGGCAAACCGATGACGTTGAAGATCGGCGTCGAAGCCATGCCGGATGAACAGCACGTCGAGGTTCGCAACGTCGGCGGTAAGGATCGAGGTACGAACTCGCGATCCTTCGTCAGCGACGAACTTGGATTGGAAGTTTCCGACATGAGCGCCGCCGAGGCAGAGCAGTTAGGCTTCAAGGGCGTCGAGGGCGTGGTCATTACTAACGTCACTCCCGATGGCCTGGCGGCCGAACGTGGCCTTCGCGAGGGTATGGTCGTCAAGAAGGTTGGCAAGCAAAGCGTGACGACCATGGACGAATTCAAGAAGGCAATTGCCAGCGAGTCGACCGAGCGCGGTGTGCTGCTCCTGGTGCGGACCCCCGACGGCAATAGCTTCGTGGTCCTGAAGAAGTAGTTCGCCGCTGCAGCTTGCCACACGGGAACCAACGGGCTCCCGCTGGCCGATAGGTCGTGAAACACGGGTTTCCACGGCAAATCAGCACGGTTGATCGAATCGTTACAGACGGGCCGGTGCTCATCCGAGCACCGGCCTTTTTTTATTGACTCCCCTCGGGTTACCCCTAAGAATGCACTAGCCGCAGGGCATGGCCTGCGTGGTTGAAGCGCTACGATGACTTAGTGCCGCATCTGCATTAACTGAGCGCGCAGGTTCTCTCAGTGCAATCTCTCTAAACGATCACGTGAGCAGTCTCGCATGTCACAGTTGCCAAGACTCGCTATCGGATCGGCACACGAGGGCGTTGACCATCAGCCGCTTTGCTGGGCCCTCTTGGCGTTGCTTTCTGCCCGCGGACAACAGTTGCAACATTTCTTCTCTGTCGCGTCGTTTCCACGGCTCGACGGAGCCCGGGCCGCGACCGGTGCCTCGTCAAGACATCTCGATAGTTGGTTAATGACGCCCGAAGCCTGTCGCGAGGCCTTCGTGCATGGCGCGTCACGAGCGACACTCGCCATCGTCGAAGGTCGTTATGCGCAGTCCTACGAGCAACCGTGGCGCGGCGGATTGCTTGACGATCTGTGCGATTGGCTCGATCTGCCGCGCATCGCGGTAATCGACGCTTCGCAGATCGGTGATTGCCGCTTGCCGGAACGGCCGCGCCAGGCAGACGCATTACTGCTGGACAAATTGCAAAGCCCACAGCAATTTGCCTCTCTGCAAACGACACTCGAATCCTTATGGGGGATTCCGGTCCTGGGCGGCCTCGACACGCTGAAATCGATCCGACGAACGTTGGCCTCCCTGCCCCGCGGCGTCGCCCCCTCGAAAGACCTCTGCCAGGATCTTGCCGTGTCGCTCAACCGCTACTTGCGACTCGATCGACTCAAGCAACTGTCGGCCCGACACTCGTTTCCTCAGGTGCGGCCGTTCGTCTTTCGCGCCGATGATTCGTGTCACGCCTCGCGCATGAATATCGCTGTCGCCTATGACGATGCTTTCCGCTGTTATTTTCCGGACGCGCTCGAGCTACTGGAACTACAGGGAGCCACGGTCGTCGACTTCTCCCCGCTGCGTGACGAAGCATTGCCTCCCGACACCGATCTGGTCTATCTCGGGTGCGGGCATCCCGAACGTTTTGCGTCCGCGCTTGCCGAGAACCACTGCATGCGATTCTCTCTACGCGAGCATCTTTGCGCCGGACGACGAATCTATGCCGAGGGAGGCGGTCTAGCCTATCTTTGCGAACATCTCGTTACCCCCGCCGGCGAGCATGTACCGATGGTTGGCGTTTTTCCTGCCACGGCCACGGCCAATCCTCATCCACGACCGCCAGTGCCCACGACGATCACGCTTTCGCAACGCTGCTGGCTGGGACGGCCCGGCACCAAAGTGCGTGGCTACTTAAGTTCGAACTGGAATATCGAGCCCAGCGGCAAGCTCGAAGGGCTGGCCAGCGAGCCCAAGCATCAATTCGATTTGCTGGGACGCTACTCGGCCGTTGCCAGCCGCATGCACGTCAACTTCGTGCCGCAGCCCGAGATTCTGCAAAGCTTCCTGCGTCCGGCCCCCTTGCCACTGACGTCCTGCTGAACGGACGCGACGGCGAACGATTTTTTCTCGTTCATCCGACCAGGATTCCGGCGATCAGGCCTACTGCCAAGACGGTTTCGACGAGCCCCATAGCCTGCATCGCGCGCGGGTCGACCTGCGCGAGAAACTCCTTGAATTGCACGGGAAAGACGCTGAGCGTGAACCCCTCCATCAGGAATAGTGTCAGGGCCATCAGGGTCATCCATCTCGCGACGTCCATGTAAGGCAGCCTTTACTGTGTTAGTTCGAATCGCGGCTTGCTGATACTTCGTTCCCGGCCGGCGCGACCCGAGAGCGGCAGATAAGGGACGCACCGAAACCAGGGCGGTCCCGGAACCGCGGCAGGGCTCGATGGAAATGAAGCTCTTTCCCGGCGTGATCTCACAACTATAATCTCCGCTTCCCGATCGACCAATTCTCGCACCCCACTGGTACCAAGCAGGCAGCATGGCACAACTAGGCGTTAACATCGATCACGTGGCGACGGTCCGGCAAGCGCGCCGGACGTACGAGCCTGACCCCGTTTGGGCGGCGGCCGCGGCCGAACTGGGCGGCGCCGACGGCATCACGATTCACTTGCGTGAGGATCGTCGCCATATTCAAGATCGCGATTTGCGCATCCTCCGCGAGACCGTCACCGTCAAATTGAATCTCGAGTTGGCATGCGACAATGATGTCCTCGATCTCGCTTGCCAGATCAAACCTCAGCAGGCTACGCTCGTGCCCGAGCGACGCGAAGAAGTGACGACCGAAGGAGGTCTCGACGTACGCGCGGCCGAAGCCAAGGTCGCCACGGCGATTTCCCGGCTGCACGACGCGGGCATCGTCGTCAGCCTGTTTCTCGATCCCGACCGCGCAGCTATCGAAACCGCGAAGAAACTCGGCGCCGACGCCGTCGAATTGCACACCGGTCAGTACGCCCTGGTCGGCGAGTCCGAGCAAGCCGCACAGACTGCAAAACTCACCGAGGCGGGCCGGCTGATCGTCGAACAGGGCCTGACCCTGCATGCCGGCCACGGCTTGACCTATCGCAATGTGCTACCGATCGCCCGCATCCCGCAGATGTGCGAGTTGAACATCGGGCACAGCATTGTCGCCCGGGCCCTGCTTGTGGGCCTGCAAGCAGCCGTACGCGAAATGAAAGAACTCATCACCGACCGTTGACGCGGAACTGCTTTGGCGGCACGTTACCGGTCGCCGGGCCCCTTTGCACGAAAAATCCTCCTGCTTTATGATGCGCGGACGTTTCCGCCTCGCCCCAACCCTCTATGACGCCGCGACAAAGCCGCGGTAGCCTGCCATGACGACCAAAGGTGAAGCGTTCGCCGGACTGTCCGTCGCGATTACTACGCCATTCAAGGACGGCGAAGTCGACTTTCCGGCGCTACGCAAGCAAATCGACTTTCAGGTCGAGGCCGGAACGAAGTGCATTTGCCCTGTCGGCACCACGGGAGAATCTCCCACGCTGTCGCACGACGAGCATGATCGCGTGATCACCGAGGTCGTGCAAATGGCCGCCGGCCGCATCAAAGTCATGCCGGGTACCGGGTCGAACAGCACGCGCGAGGCTCTGCGGCTGGCCAAACACGCGGCTCGTTCCGGCGCAGATGCGTCGCTCGTCGTCGCGCCCTATTACAACAAGCCTACGCAGGAAGGCTTTTACCAGCACTTCAAGGCGCTGGCCGAAGCCACGGACCTGCCGATCTGCGTCTATAACATCCCCGGCCGCACGGGCAAGAACATCGAGCCCGAGACGATCGCCCGGATGGCCGAGTTGAAGAATATCACGATGGTGAAAGAGGCCACCGGCTCGATGGACCAGGCGTCGCAGGTCCTGGCGCTAACGAATCTCACGGTGCTCAGCGGCGACGACAGCCTGACGCTTCCCCTCTTGGCGATCGGCGGACGGGGTGTGATTTCGGTCGTGGGCAACATCGTGCCAGGGGACATGCTGGCACTGCTCCGCAGTTTCGAAGCCGGCAACTTGGCCGAGGCACAGCGCTGGCACAAGAAGCTGTTCCCCTTATGTCGCGACATGCTGGGATTGGCGACGAACCCGATTCCGATCAAAGCCGCGATGCGGTTGTTGGGACGAGACAATGGCGAGTTGCGCTTGCCGATGACGCCCCTTAGCGTTGCCGAAGAGGCGAAACTGCGCTCGACGCTGGCCGGATACGGTCTGCTGTAACCCCGTCCACTCGCGGCGAACTCGCCCGTCACTTCAAGGATCGCGCTCGAATGTCGCGCGTGCTGTTGCTGTTCGAGTACGCGACGCTCAACGGCGGTGAACAATCGTTGCTGGCCCTGTTGCAACGGCTGACGTCGCGCGGATTTTCCTTCCACGCTCTCGCCCCCGGCCAGGGTTCGCTGGCTCGTGAGCTAATGGTGCGAAACGTCGAAGTCCTGCCGCTTGAGGCAATCAGCGAAAGGCATCGCTCCTCACAAGAAGCACTTCGCCAGCAGATCAGTGCCGCGATCGAGCGAGTGCGTCCAGCGCTCGTGCATGCCAATAGCCTCTCGATGGGGCGGCTCGCGGGTCCCGTGGCCGCGAGCGCAAGCGTACCGAGCGTCGCACATCTGCGTGACATTATTCGGCTGAGCAATCAGGCCATCGCGGATCTCAATCAGAACACACGCCTGCTGGCCGTTTCGCAGGCCACGCGCGACCATCACATCGCCCAGGGCCTGTGCGTCGAGAAAGTGTCCGTTCTTTACAATGGCATCGATCTAGCAAAGTTTCAACCACGCCCGGCGACCGGCTGGCTGCACTGCGAATTGGGACTTCCGCGCGACGCGATCCTGATCGGTACGGTCGGACAACTCGTGCTGCGCAAGGGGCACGATGTGCTAGCCGCAGCCGCGCAATCTCTTGCGAACCACCTGCCTCACGCTCATTACATCATCGTCGGCGAGCGATACTCGACGAAAGCCGAAGCTCACGAACACGAACGAGAAGTATGCGAACAATCCTCGACGGGCCAGCTCGCCGGCCGAGTCCACTTCCTTGGTTACCGCGCAGACGTGCCGAGCATCCTTCCGGAGCTCACCTTGCTCGCACACCCGGCCCGGCAAGAACCGCTCGGGCGCGTATTGCTCGAAGCGGCGGCCACGGGCATCCCGATCGTGGCAACGGATGTTGGCGGCACAGCGGAGATTCTTCCACCCGGCGCGGCGCTGCTTGTCCCCTCCGACGATCCGGCTGCACTGGCAACTGCAATCCGTCAACTGGTCGACGATCCAATCCTGCGCCAGCGGCTGGCCGCGGCGGCTCTTGAGCGCATTCGCACGACATTCGATGCTTCGACCGCCGCAGATTGGCTTGCCAAGCATTACGCGGCGACAATTTCCTCTCAGTCCGATACACCTCAGGCGTGACACACCCGGCCGCCGGTCGGTAGATTAAGGGTCTTTCCGCCGCCCGATGCCCTGCGATACATCCCGCCCCGTGAGCCCTCGATGAGCCCCACGCATTCGCCACTCGTTGACGCTTACTGCAAACGCACGCCGGCGTCGGCTCAACTGTACAAGCGTGCCAGCCGCGTCTTTCCCAGCGGCGTCACGCATGATGGCCGCATTCTGGAGCCGCATCCCATCTATGTCGAACGGGCTGCCGGATCGCATAAATGGGACGTCGACGGCAACGAGTACGTTGACTACGCCGGCGGACATGGCGCGCTACTGCTAGGGCATAATCATCCCATCGTCACCGACGCCATCGCGCAGCAATTGCCTCGCGGCACGCATTACGGTTCAGGGCATGAGCTCGAAGTGCGCTGGGGCGAACTGGTTCAGCAACTGATGCCGTCGGCCGAAATGGTGCGATTCACCAACTCCGGCACCGAAGCCACGATGCTCGCGTTGCGACTGGCCCGCGCCTTTACAGGCCGTACCAAGGTGCTGCGGTTTGCGGGGCATTTTCACGGTTGGCACGATCACATGGCATTCGGTGTCGGCTCGCACTTCGACGGTACGCCCACGCCGGGTGTTCTGCCGGGCGTGGCTGATAACGTCCTGCTAGCGCCCCCGGGGGATATCAACGCGACCCGCGCCGTACTCGATCAGCATCCCGACATTGCCGCCGCGATCATCGAACCAACCGGTGCGAGCTGGGGTCAGATTCCCGTCGCGCAGTCATTCATCGAATCCTTGGTCGAGTTGACGCGCATGCGCGGCGTGCTGCTGATCTTCGACGAAGTCATCAGCGGCTTTCGCTGCTCCCCAGGGGGCGCTCAAGCTCATTACCGCGTAAAACCTGACCTGACGACGCTGGCCAAGATCTTGGCGGGCGGATTGCCGGGGGGCGCGCTCGTGGGGCGGCGCGACATCATGGAGCAGCTCGATTTTGCCAAATCAGCCGCCGCAGGGCGCGAAAAAATCTCGCATCACGGCACCTACAATGGCAATCCTCTCTCAGCCGCGGCCGGCATCGCGACGCTCGATATCGTTCGCACGACCGACGCCTGCGAACGTGCTAACGATTACGCTGCACGGCTGCGCGAGGCCGCGAATCGCATGCTGCGCGACGAAACAGTGCCGTGGGTGGTTTACGGCTCGTTCTCGGGCTTCCACATCTTTACCGACCCCACCGAGGTGCGCCCCTCGCAGACGGACATTGACGCCGGCAAGCTCGATTACCGACTGTTCAAGACGCCCGCCGCGCGATCGCTGATTATCAAGCTGCGGCTGGGAATGCTGCTTCACGGTGTCGATATCTTCTCCTGGCCTGGCGGGCCGACATCGGCCGTGCATACGGACAGCGATCTGGAGCAAACCGTGGACGCGCTGCGTCAAACAGTGCGTATGCTGCGTACCGAAGGCGAGATCGCATAAATGCTATCGCGTTCCATCCAGACAACAATTTAGGGATGTCCACGTCATGACCGTCTGGGACTCGCTGAAACTCGACGGCCGGCGCGCACTCGTGACCGGTGGTAGCCGCGGGCTGGGGCTCGAAATGGCCCGGGCTTTAGGTGAAGCAGGCGCCGAATTGGTACTCGTCGGCCGCGACAAGGATCAACTTTCCGCCGCGCGCGACGAATTACAAAGCACCTGCGCAGCCCCGATTTCGCTGCTGCCGGCCGATCTCGGCGTTCCGGCCGTGGCCGAAGCGATGTGCCATCAGGCCCTCGAGCAATTCGACTCAATCGACATTCTGATCAACAACGTCGGCGGCCGGCGAATCAACGTCCCCACCGAAGACCTGCCACTGGCGGATTGGCAGCGCATTGTCGACCTGAACCTGACGCAAGCATTTCTCTGCACGCGGATCATTGGCGGCGCCATGCTGCCGCGGCGCCGCGGACGCGTCATCAACGTCGCGTCAATCTCGGCCCTGGTGGCCGGCAAGCAGATGCGCGGCCGAGCCTACGAAACCACCAAGGCCGCCCTTGCCATGTTCACCAAGGCCGTGGCCGCCGATTGGGCGCCGCATGGCGTTACCGTGAACGCCATCGCGCCAGGCACGTTTCTTACTGATGCCAACCGTCGCTGGTTCGCCGACCGCCCCGAGCTGCGACAGGAGATCGAAGGAACGATTCCCATGGGCCGATTGGGCGACCCGCGCGAAATCGGCGGACTGGCACTCTTCCTGGCAAGCGACGCCGCCAGCTACGTCACTGGATCATTAATGGTCGTCGACGGCGGCCGACTACTGTGGTGAATTTCGCAGCGACAGCAGGGTTGTTAATGCGTCAACCGTCGCGAAACCTCGGTCACGTCCGAGAAGTACGTATGGCAGTGCGGGCACAGCGTATAGCACACCCGCACTTCGCGTTTGCACTTCGGGCAGATCTTGGTGTCGCGCGCCGACATGCTCGATTGGATCAAGCTCGAGCCTGAGCTGCCCGCCAGATCATGCGGACGAGGTTCCTCATGGACCGGGCGATCGTCCAAAGCCGGCGGTGGACCAATCAAGTCCGCGATCGCATCTTCGGATAACGGTTCCGGCAACTTGGGAACCAGCACGCGTGCCTGGCACTGAGGGCACAGGCCTGTCTGCCCCGCGTACTTATCTTTGACCTTCAACAGATGCCCATTAGGGCACTTGAACTGAATGGACATCGATCGACCCTCCGGCTGTGCGTTACAGCCAAGAATGTCGTTGCGTGATGCCTCGCTGCAGTAGGTTGCAGCGCTCTATCCCTGCTTTTGGCCACGCGCCAAAAGTTGTCCTGTCATTCAGTGGTAGCGCGTTGCCGCGCGTTCACGCGATCAGTTGCCGACAAGACGGAGAGCGAATGAGAAAAATGAAGAGATGAACCAGCGCCCCCCGTCACGCCTGGAAGCCATGCGTTACGCACAGTCGCAAACCGCACGTCTTCCCCTCCCCTCAATTTAGTGTAGCCAGCACATGACAGAAAATCCATGAAAGTTCAGGCGTGCGGTTCAGAGGTAGGATCCGACTAGCCAAGGCCTACTCCAGAATCACGTCCACCCGCGCCGGTTCGTTCCTCGGTCGGGCGATGATGCAGGACAACGGTCGTCTCGGCTGGCTTTGGTCGAAATGAGCCTGGATTTCCTCGGCGGCACGTTGGTTAGGGAGGACGGCGAATACCGTCGGCCCCCAAGACGATTGTGCGACGCCTGCCACGCCGAGCTTACGCAATTCGTCGACAGCCCACGTCATCTGGGCCGAGCCATAGACGCCTCCCTGCTGGGCCGCGAAGCAGCGCCCGGCGTCCTCGCCGAACCGAAACAGGGCACTGCTGAACGCCGAATAGTCGCCTTCGATCGCGGCCGGGATCATCTCCAGCAGCAATTCCTGGCACATCCGCGCCGTCACTTCGACGGGAACCGGGGGCAAGCGGCCGAAGGCCTGCCGCTCGTTCTCGCCCGACAGCCCCTCGCTCTCGGCCGAGCGGATCAGCAGAAATCGCCAATCCTCGGGGAGCGCGATCCGGTGCAACAGCGGTGAGATCTCTTCTTCCGAGCGTTTGCCCGCCTCGACGATCAGACCGCCGTGCCAGAAGCCGTACAGCCCGACCGCCGATCGTCGACCGCGGCCAACGGCTTGCACCAATTGAATCAGGTCCGGCGTCGGGCAATCAAAGAATCGGGCCATACCGGCTGCCACGGCCAAGGCCAACTGCGTACCGCTTCCTAACCCGGCGTGCGGTGGCGGAACGGACATAATCTGGATCTCGCAATCGGGCGTACGTCCGAACCACGGAGCATCGGCGATCGATTGCGCATGTCTCAGGGCAACCTCGGCCAGCGGACCGCTCGTTTTCAATTGCGTGGACGGCGAAATACGCAGCGCAACCCCCGCCGCATCGATCATCGCCCCGGCGCCGCCGAACTCGCGCACCCCGCGTTGGCCGAAGGAGAGCATGCCAAAATGCAATCGGCAGCCGGTCGTCACCTGAACCACACGGCGGGGCATAGCGCTCACTTACGGTGCCGATCCAACGCGTGGAGTAGTTTGTTGCGCAGCGGACGTCGATTTCGCTGCCGATGCCGCGGAGATACTGCTGCGAATGTACTGCGACAGAAAGTCGAATGCACGTCGCTCTTGGTCGCCCCCCGTTTTTTCGACCATTACCACGAGCCGCGCGAGCTCATTCAACAGATCAACGCCCTCGAGCAGATGCACACGCGTGGCGAGAATTGCCGCCTCGACGACCGCATGCTTGGCGCGGTTGAATCCGAAAAACTCGCGCAGGTGACCGTGGTCGACGACATCGGCCTCCATACGACTACGTGCCTCGCGAATATCGGCGTCGCGGACTTCGAAGGCGAACCATCGACACGAATCGGCCAGAATCCAGCCTTCGACGCGCTCGGCACGCACGAGCGGCGGCATGCGGTCAATCCGATCAATCGCCGCATGCGCGAGCAGCTCGACGTCGTCCGTGACATGGAACACCCCCTGCCGCGTGCGCATCAGGTTCTGGAACGTCGTCGACGTCTGAAAAGGGCGCAGCGTCAGGTGTGTGATTTCGTCATCGACCAGTGGGCCCATCGGCGCAATATTCACCGTGCCGTCAGCGTTCACCGTGGTTACGATGCCTTCAAGAATCATCGAGATTGGATCGCCGAGAGCGAAAACTGAGGAAACATGGCGGGAATGCCCGGCAGGCCAATCTGCCCGGGACCGTTCAGCATACCTGCCAAGGGCCGATCGCTGAAGGATCGATAGCCCATAGCTCTCTCACACCGTGGGCCCTGCGGAATCTTCCGCCCGTGGTCGCCCCGCGCCGCGGTGGCTCTTTTCTTCGACCGTCAAAAAGCCCCATTGCAAGGCCTCGTCCTGCCGATAGTCCTTGCCCAAGGTGAGCGCCGTTCGCGCTTTCGCCAACTCATACCCCAGATAGAACGCGTGTTCCGGGTTGAGCGGCCGGCGTGCCGTGGCCTGCATTTGACCGAGCAGTACGTAGGGATCGACACCACTAATGTGCAAGCCGACGCTAATTACGTGAATTTCTCCACGCGCGACGAATATCCGATAATTCGGATCTTTGATGTCGCGCGCCAGTCGCTCCAGTTCTTCGACCGTCGGTTCGTTCACGCGCGGATCGCGGAGCATCACGAGCCCCGGCTCGACGCGCTTCGGCAGCACCCGATTCGTAACGGCGTGAAATACCAGCCGCCGCGCCAGATCACATTCGCGGACGGCCGATCGCGACCAGTTGATTACTTGCGTTGTCAGAACGCTCTCGATCCCCTGCTCCTGGCAAAACCCAATCAAAATAGTGTTCACGCCCGCCGAATCCACGTCGGTCAGTTCGGTCAGATTGCCGATCCCCATCATCATGGGAATTTGCGGATACCGGGACCGGACGTCGAGATACCGCCCCAGGCCGCGTGCGAAGCCAAATCCGATCGGCTCCAGAATCGGATCGATCCGAAAACGGACGCCGGCTTGCTGCAGTCGGGCTACATTCTCTTCCAGGCCGGACAGGTCTTCCGTAGCGTCCGGCACCACGACCACCTCGCATCCCCAATCGACGGCCCGCTCGATATTCGTGGAATTGACGGACAACACCAGCTCGGCCCCGGCCTGAACGGCCGGCTCGATCTCGTCGACGTTCATGCTGTCGATCGACACACGCAACCCGGCATCGCGCAGCATCCGCACGGCGTCCGCCACCCCGGACCAGGTCTCGCCCGGATTGCAGCCGACGTCGATCACGTCCGCGCCGGCCGCTTTCAAAGCGTTCGCTGCCGCCAGCAATTCGCCCTGTGATAGGCGCGGAGCATGATTGATCTCGGCGATGATCTCGATCGAATAGGCCCCGTAATCGCCGCGATCGCCGATAGGGCTCGAAAACCAATCCGGCAGGTCCCGCAAATCTTTCGGGCCCCGGTCGACAGGCACGCCCGTCGCAGCCTCGACTTCCTGCAAATCTCCCGAGCAGTATCCGGGCAGCACCACGCGCGTCGTCCCTGCCGGCGGCGCCACGCGCTGCGCAACCCAACGTGGTGTCATCAGCGCCGCAACCGAGATGCCCAGCACGCCGACCGAATAGTCGAAATCGACGCGCGGCGCCATCTTGCCCAGCACATGGCGCAGGCTCTCCTCGGCAAGTCGACCGGTAACGAAATGGACGTGCCCTCTACTCATCGAAAAACATTCAATGTCCGCCATTCACGGCCACGATCTGCCCCGTAATAAAACTCGCGGCGGGCGAGGCCAAAAATCTTGCCACCCGCGCCACATCTTCCGGTGTCCCCCACCGTGCCAGTAGTGATTCTCGCACCGCTCGCTCCTGCCAGGCTTGCGGCGCGTTTTCACCCCAGGCTGTTTTGATCCAACCGGGCGCGAGACAGTTCACCCGCGCCTGCGGCGCAAGCGATCGGGCCAGGCTTTTCGAGAAAGCCATGATCGCCCCCTTCGACGCGGCAAATAGCTCGCCGCTGTCGCCCGCCATGCCGCGCTCGGCCTGATCCCAACCGACGTTCAGAATGACGCCATGTCCGGCCGCCTGCATCCGTTGGCCGATCGCGCGCGACAAAAAGATCGTGCCGCAAACATCCACCCGCCACAGAACGTCGAGCTTCTGTTCGAACGACCATCGCGCTGCGTCCCCCGTCAACGTGTCGGCGCCGGCGTTGTTGACCCAAATGTCCACGCCCCCGCGCCACTTCCAGGCGCGCTCGACGAGCTGTCGTCCTTCTTCGGGGTCGGCGATATCGGCCAACTCGACCGCGGACTCGGCGCCCCGCAGTCGAACAGCATGCACCGTCTCCTCGGCGGCGCTTCTTGACTGCCGCGCATGCACCAGCACCGCGGCGCCCCCCGCGGCCAGTTCCAGGGCAATCGCCCGGCCAATACCGCTGGAGGATCCGGTCACGACGGCCGTAAGGCCTGTAAGATCGCCCGTCGCCGGTTGTTTTTCACTTTCGATGGGCATCGAGAATTCTCATTGCCAGCTTATACTTGCTTTGTAATCCCAACGTGGGCTGCGGACAAAGGCCGCCCGGTCTCGACCGAGACTCGTGCCGCACAACATCCGCTTCCCGCCCGTTCACTTTCGACCCTTGCTGGCCGGCCCCCCGAATTCCCCTCTGTTTGCCGGCAAAGTCCGTAATTCGCCCTGACACCGTCCGGTGTCGCCCCAGCGCCTCGCCCGTCCAACGAAGTTCGCGGAGAACCGATCTGACGACATGGATAATCAAATCCGCGCGGACTTGATCCGCGATCGCCTGGCGACCACAGCCTTCGCCTTCCGCGGCTACAACAATACTAACCTGGGGCGGACCGCTGAACTGCTCGAACATCGGGTCTACGGCCCCGTCCTCGAGCGCTATTTGCGCGAAGATTCCGAAGCCTGCTCAACCGCGACCGGACGGAAGTTCGATCTGGTCGCCCGGGTTCGCTCCCGCCAGGAGAGCTCGCTGGAGACTTTTGCCGAAGATATCCCGCTGATCGTCGCCGTCGAACGGGCCCACATCGCACTGCTTAAGGAATTCTTCGATATCGACTACCGGCGATCCCGCCTGGCGTTCGGTTACAGCATCGGCGAGATCGCGGCCCTGGTTTGCAGCGGCGTTTACACCATGCCGGACCTGCTTCGCCCTCTGCTTTACCTTTCGGACGACTGCGTCGAGCTGGCCAAAACCGTGACGATGGGGGTCGTCTTCTCGCGCGGTCCCGCGCTCGACCTGGATGCGATCCTCAGGCTTTGCACCCGCATCACGGCCGAGTCCCATGGCGTGATCGACATGTCGAGCCACCTGGCGCCGAATACCGTGCTATTGCTTGGCCAGAACGAAACGATCAACCGCTTCAAAGAGCTCATGCCCGAGGCGCTGGGCAAACAGATCCACCTGCGTAAGAACTCTTACAAGTGGCCTCCGTTGCATACATCGATCCTGTGGAGTCGCAATCTTTCGAATCGTGCCGCCGCGATCATGCAAACGGTGACAGGGGGCTTCGTCGCGCCCGTGCCGCCGATTCTTTCGATGGTCAACGGCAAAGTTGCCTACAACGACTACAACAGCCGCAGCCTGATGAATCGCTGGGTCGACCATCCGCAACGGATGTGGGATTGCATCAACGAGTTGCTGACGATGGGCATCGACCTGATCTTGCACGTCGGTCCCGAGCCGAACCTGATTCCCGCAACGTTTCAACGGATAAGCGAAAACGTCAACGCCCAGGTCAATCGTTGGGCACTGAAGAGTAGCCTGGGCCGCCGGGCCGTGATGGGGATCGTGCGCCGGCCGTGGCTCGCGAAGGTCATCACCTCGAAAGCCGCGATTCTGCGCACCCCCTTCGTCGCCCACGTCGTCGTCGAGGATTGGTTGCTCGCGCAAGAAGTGAAATAGTGGTCCGCCGCCGCAGCGCGCGAACCTGGCAAAGGAGCTACTTCGCCGACGCACCTTCGAGAGATGCATCCTCGGGCGGGATATCATCGCCCCCGGTGCTGTCGGCCAGCGGCAATTCATAGCAGACCGCTTCCTCGTGGTTACGCACCAGTAGCTTGCGCCCCGAAATCGCCGGATTGTTCCAGGTCTTGGCCGTCAGGGCCGTGATACGTCCCAGCTCGACGAACGATTTCGGATTCGTTTCGACAAGCGCTAGCTCGCCTGCCTCACCCACGACCAGGAGCAACTCGCCCACCAGCAGCAACTGCCCGTGCTGATAGCGCCCGCCCCGCCAGCGGCGCTTGCCGGTCTCGGCCTCGATGCAACAAAGCACGCCGTCGTCAAGCGCATAGACGTAGCCGTCACGAAGCACCATGTTGGCAAACTTCGACTTCAGATTTCGCAGATTGCGGTCCGCCCACAACTGCTCGACGGTGAAGTTGCCGTCGCTACCGGGAACGATTCGTAATAGCGCACTTCCCAGCCCATAGCCGGCCGAAACCAGCACCGTATCGTCGCCGATGACCAGCGGCTCGGCACATTTCGGATTGGGCATCGGCCAGTCGTATTGCCACAGAATATGACCGTCGGCCGGATCGTGCCCCTCGACGTTCATCCGATTCACGATCACGATCTGCCGCCGCCCGGCCAACGTTGCTAATAGAGGCGAACTGTAGCTCGAGGGTGCATCACCGGCGTGCCAAAGCTCCTGACCGGTCTCCTTGTCGTACGCCACGAGCGAATGTCCGTCAGGACCGCCGGCCGATACGACCACGGCATTGTCCACGACCAGCGGCGAACAGCTCTTGCCCCACTCGGGCTTGCGGTCCGGCGTATCCGCGCCATTCTCAGCGGCCACGTCATGCGACCAAAGGCATTTTCCGGTTGCTCCGTCCAGGCAGTTCAAAAGCCCCAGCGCCCCCAGCGTGTAAACCCGACCATCGACCACGGTGGGAGTCGAACGCGGCCCCACGCCGGCCAGCACTTCTTCGAAGCGCACTTTGTCCGCGTGGTACCACACGGGCTTGCCGGTCGACAGTTCGTAACAGACGACTAGCTCATTCTCGCCGCGCTGCTCTTGCGTGACGGCATAATTCCCCACGATCGCGAACGAACTCCACGCCGCGCCAATCGGACGTCGCCAAATTTCGCGAGGAGGAGTACCTGACCAGTCACGGGCGAGCGCAGGGCCCGCGACCATGCCACGGCGGTCCTGGCCAAGAAACTCTGGCGAATCCTCGGCCGTGGTGGTCGACAAATCCGCCTTGCCGCCGACCAGGTCCGCAAATTCCGCGGCCAGCGCCACGTCGTGTTTGGGGGTCCAGCGCCACGCCAGCTTCGGCACGACGTCCCCTGACGTTTCGTCGATGCGCACCAACTGGAAGAAAACGCCCACGGCCGCGCCGAATCCGACGATCGTTCCCATCCGGGACAGCCATGACCAGGGCGCGGTAACGACCAGCCAACCGAAGATCAGTAGCGCGGTTCCGGCAATCGTCGACGCGGTAATGAGAAACGCGACCTGATGGTCTTTGTTCTCGCGAAGCTGTGCCCAGGCACAGACCCCCACGGCCGCCACGATCGCAGCGAACACCAGACCGAATCGCAACGCGGCGTTCGGGCTGACGGCTCCTTGAAGCCAGCGTCGAGCGGAATCGGTCATCGGCACAGTTCCTATTCCGTACGGCTGGTGACTTCCAATAGATGCCAGCCGAACTGCGTTCGCACTGGCCCCTGCACTTCGCCGACCGGAGCGCTGAATACGACCTTGTCAAACTCCGGCACCATGCGGCCCGGCGAGAATTCGCCGAGCGCGCCGCCATCTTTGCCAGACGGACACTGCGAGTGCTTCTTCGCCAGGTCGGCGAAATCGGCGCCCCCCTCGATCTGCGATTTCAGGTTCTCGCACGATTCCTTCGTAGCGACGAGTATATGACGCGCTGATGCTTTCTTAGCCATGACGGCCTCCAGAACTAATACAGAGAAGTCGTCTCTTTTGCCGACGAGCGTCCCGTTCGATGGCAATCCCCGCGAATCGCCCAGCCTATCGGACAGGTGCGGGGGAATTATAGCAGGAACGTATTCAATTACGTAACGCCGGACTGGCGACTTCGCTTTGCGTATCACCTAAAATGGGGACGCTGCCTCTCTCGTTCGAAACGGCCAGAGTCAATCTGTTCACCTCGAAGAAAGGGCAATCCGCCGATGGACACCGCCGAAGATCATCGTGCCGAGCCGCGCCGCGTGGCACGCTTCACCCTGGCGACGATGCTAGTCACGGTGACGGCCATCGCCATCGGATTATTTCTGTTTCTGGAAACTTCCAAGGTCGAAGTGACAGCTTATTTACAAGTCAAACGGTTGCGTTCCGACTCCGGCTGGCCAAAGGTTTTCAGCGACGCGGAAACGGACGAGGAGTACGGAAATTTCAAACGTACTCAGGTCGAGCTGATGCGCAGCAAGTCGAACCTAACCCGCGCTCTGCGCGATCCGGCCATTTACGGCGTCCCCTCTTTACAAGTTCACCGTGACCCTGTCGGCTGGCTGCAAGAGAATCTGAAATTCGACTACCCCAACGATGGCGAACTGCTGCGGGTTCGCCTGCTGACAGGCAGTCCCATGGAAGGGATGAAAGTCGTCGACGCAGTCGTCAATTGTTATTTCAAGGAGGTCGTTGAGCGGGGTGTGCTCGATCGGGCAAAGACTGAGCAAAAGCTGCGCGAGATCAGTGCTCGTGCCGATGAACAGCTGTTACTCGACAAGCACGAGCAGATCAATCTCCGCCGCGCGCTCGGCGAACGTGCCGCGACGAGTCCAGAATTGGAAGTGCGCGAGCGGCGCATTGCGATACAACAAGAAGCGGCCAACGAGATCGATCGCCAGCTTCAGCGCCTGTTGATCATCAAGCAAATGCCCTCGCGCGTGCAAAAACTCGACGATGCCACGGCCACGCCCTGATGCCTATCGGCAGATCGGCACGTAACGCCCACCAAGCGCGGAGTACCTGGTTCAGGCGCCAACGACGTCCGCAGCCGGCGCAATCGCGCGCGACCGCTTTACGAACGGCGCCGTCCTACGGCCGGGGCTGGCCCGGATTCTCTTGCGTCCCACCCGGCGGCGGCGAATCGACGTTCTCGCTGGGGGGCGGAGGCGTGTAATCCTTGTCCGATTTGCCGCAGCCCGAGCAAGCCAGCGAGGCGAGCAGTACCGCGACCGAGAAGAGCTTGGCTTTCAACGTTGACTTCCTTGTGTGAGTTAGAAACCTTCCCAATGACATCGAAAGCGAACGCCCCGCCGGCGCGGAAATTCGTTCGGCGCCGGCGGGTGTCGACCAATGATTCTACGTTTACTTCTTCGGCGGCGAGGCAACACCGATCACACCCACGGCCACGCGCCCTCCGGCGTCACCAACAGGCTGCGTGAACTTGTCGGGATTGGCGTGTACGACCAGTCCGCGGCCGAGAATGCTGTGGGGGCCGTCGAGTTCGAGCATGCTGTCCTTGATGTCGATCGTGGCTGTTCCGTCTTCGCCAGCGGTGATATTGCCCAGGTCGCCGACGTGCCGTTCCTTGTCTTCGGGCTTGCCGTGTGGCTTGTTTTCGGGATTGAAATGGCCGCCGGCCGATAGGCCATCGCTCATGCCGGTCACGTCACCGAACTGATGCACGTGAAATCCGTGCTGGCCGGGCTTTAGGCCGGTAACCTTGCCCGAGACATGAACCGCTTTGCCATCGCGCGAGAAATAGACCACGCCCGTAACACCGCTATCTCCGGTGGGCAGCAAAACCGCCACGGCGCGGTCGACGCCCCCTGCTTCGCCATGTCCGGCTGGCGCCTTGGCCTGTTCGGCGGTCACGACCCCGGCAAGCAAAACGACTGAGACAATCAACGCAATCATGGCACGCATAAGTTGTTTCTCCTCGAATGGAAATCTCGCTGGCTTGGAAGCGCGGCGTGGCGCTCAGCGTGCAAAATTAGGGGCTAATCGTCGTGACCGCAAGTGTCGCTCGGCGTTTTGACCTTCCTGGCGTCGCAAAAAGGGTCCCCTTCGCCGGCGCGAATGTCCTTTTGGAACCCGCGATCGGGCGGTAAGATAGCCGTTTCCACCCCGCGCCCCGTATTGCCCGCGCCCCGTATTGATTGAGTGCCTCCTCGTGGGGAGCATTCACAGTGGCCGCGAAAAATGCCCACCGCGAATTACCGCTCCCACCCGCTTTGCAGGGAAATAAAGGAAACCTATTAATGCGAATACTTACCGTCATGATTCTTGCCATCGGCATGACCTCGCCCCTGTTGGCGCAAGGGCCCAAGCGGACCCCGGTCGCGAAGCCGCCGGGCGAAGCCCTGCCGAAAGCCAATGCCGCCGATGCCAGCTATTCGATCGGCTATCGCATCGGCTCCAACTTCAAGCGAAAGAGCCTCCCTATCGATGGCGCCGCTTTAATTAAGGGATTGCAAGAAGGCATGGCCGGCACCAAGCCGACGTTGAACGACGAAGAGATGGACAATGTGCTCAAGGCCTTCGAGCAAGAAGTCTCGGCGCGCATTCCCGAACAGAACAAGAAAGACGGCGAAGCCTTCTTGGCTGCCAATGCCAAGGCCGAAGGCGTGAAGACGACCAAGTCCGGCTTGCAATACAAGGTTCTCAAGGAAGGGACCGGCAAGTCTCCGGCGAAAGCCGACACCGTCACGGCCCACTACAAGGGAACCCTGATCGACGGTACCCCGTTCGACAGTTCGTACGAACGAGGCGAACCCTTGAAGATTCCCGTCGGCGGCGTGATCCCTGGCTGGACCGAGGCGTTGCAACTGATGAAGGTCGGCTCGAAGTGGATCCTCTACGTCCCCTCGGACTTGGCTTATGGTCCCAACGGCAGCCCGCCGGTCATCGGCCCGAACGCGACATTGATCTTCGAGGTGGAGCTACTCGGCATCGGCGGCTAGTCCCTTGACATCGAGGGCTAACCCGTCGGCTGGTCGCGTTGCACCGGTTCAGGTAAATCGAAATCCGCGTCAGGGAGAATTCACGTGATCCATGTGATCGCCACGATCACCGTGGCTGCGGGCAAGAGGGCCGAGTTCCTAAAGGAATTTCATGCCCTGGTGCCTTTGGTACATGCCGAAAATGGCTGCGTCGATTATGGTCCGACCGTCGACGTTGCCAGCGGCATTCCGGTGCAAGGAGCGTTGCGCGACGACGTTGTCACGGTCGTCGAACGGTGGAAGGACCTCGATGCCTTGCGCGCCCACCTGGTCGCGCCGCACATGAAGACCTATCGCGACAAGGTGAAGGACATGGTCCTGGGCACGCAACTGCAGGTTCTGTCCCCGGCATAGCGCCCAACCATTCGCGACTTGCTGCGCGGCCGCAGGCCTGCGCAGTATAATGCCAGCGAACCGCGTTTCGATGCCCCGGGCCAGACGATGATGCGTGAGCTCATACCTCAGCTTCTAGAAAGCCTGTCAGCCGGGCGCGCTGTTGCTCATTGCCGGCTGGTGGAAACGCGCGGCTCGACACCGCAAAAGGCCGGCGCCGCGATGCTCGTGTTCGCGGACGGATCGCAGGCTGGCACCCTGGGGGGCGGTTGCGTCGAGGCCGAGGTGAAGCGCCGGGCATTGGCCGTCTTGGAGCAAGGCGAACCCGAATTGTGTTCGTTTCAGCTCGATAACGACTACGGCTGGGACGATGGACTGATTTGCGGCGGCCGGATGCTGATTCTGGTCGAGCCGCTCCGTTCGCTTTCCGAGGCGGCCTACTTCGCACGCCTGCAAGAACAGCTCGAACGGGGCAGCGGCTGCGTCGAGGCGATCGTCTTCGACGCCGAGAAATCTGGGCTGCCGGCCCCTACTTGTTATCTGGCAAGCGATGCCGGCCAATTGCTCTCCAGCCGTCACACAGGCGATACAGCCCCGTTGCCCGGCGTCGTGCGCGACGTGATCGCCGAAAGTGCTGCTCGCCACCGGCCGCAAGCGATCTCAGGCGTTGCTTATTTAACGCACCGCGCCCGCTGCCGGTTATTGATCGTGGGGGGTGGACATGTCGGTCAGGCCGTGGCGAATATCGCCGCGGACCTCGATTTCGATGTCTGGGTGCTGGATGATCGCGCGGAATACGTGGCGCGCGGCCGTTTTCCGCGCGCTGACCGCCTCATTCTCGGCAATATCGGCGAGTCGTTATCACAGCTCGAAATCACGCCAGATACTTTTGCCCTGATCGTGACGCGTGGCCACAATCACGACGAAGAGGCGTTATATCATCTGGTCGATCGCGGCGCACGGTACGTCGGC
The DNA here is from genome assembly GCA_036499395.1 of Pirellulales bacterium. Classification (NCBI taxonomy): domain Bacteria; kingdom Pseudomonadati; phylum Planctomycetota; class Planctomycetia; order Pirellulales; species Pirellulales bacterium. The sequence continues at coordinate 156,521 of DASYDW010000068.1, read as the reverse complement.
ATGATCGGCAGCCGGCGCAAGATTCGCCTCATTTTCGACGACCTCGTTGCACAAGGGGTCTCGCCCGAAGCGCTGGCCAAGGTGTTCGCGCCGGTTGGAATCGAAATCGGATCGCAAACCGTGGCCGAGATTGCGGTGAGCATCCTGGCAGAGTTGGTCGCGCACAGAAATTGTGGCGGCCAGGTGCCCGGTCGTCCAGCGTCACTTCAGGCGTGTGATTCGTGAGCCGATCCATTTCGCCAGCCGAAGTGGTACCGAGATTCTTTGGAATCGTTCCCGCAGCAGGCCGCAGCCGGCGGATGGGAAAACCCAAGCTGCTACTCGACTGGAAGGGGCGTCCCCTCGTCGAGCATATTCTCGAACAATGGCGCGGCAGCCGCGTAGCGCTCGTCGTCGTGGTCATACATCCGGACGACCATGCACTTGCCGAGCATTGCCGACGCGCGGGAGCCGAAGTCGTCGCTCCGGACAATCCTCCGCCCGATATGAAATCGAGCGTTGGTCACGCCTTGGATTGGATTCGCGCGAATGCCTCGCCGCGCGCCGTCGATGCCTGGATGGTCGCGCCGGCCGACATGCCCCGTTTGAGCGCGGCGCTCATCGATCGCGTCATCACGACATATCGTCCGGATCTGCCGCAAATCATCCTGCCGGCAAGCGGTGGACGGACGGGGCACCCGGTGCTGTTTCCGTGGCCGCATGCCGCCGAGGTATCGCAGCTTGGGTCCGACGAAGGGCTGAACGCCCTGGTTGCACGAAGCGCGGTGAAAGAGATTTCCTGGGAGGATCCGACGGCTTTCGTGGACATCGATCATCCCGAGGATTATGAAAAGTTGATCGAAGAGGAAACCGACTAAACGAAACGTTTGCACACTACGCATTTACTGCCTATAGAACGCTTTTCTCGCGATTGCGTGTCCCTTAAACTCGAATGTAAGGTCATATTCGAAGCGCAGAGTAAGACCGGCATCTCTTCACTCGTTCGAGTCATCTTGTCAGGCCAGGCAGTAATCAGTCATGGACGAATCCCCTGGCATCGACAACCTTTCGCCACAGGATCAGCCACCCTCCTCGGCGTCCAATGGCGAGCCGGTCAGACGATTTGCGTTTCTGCGAAGACGTTGGAAGTCGTCGCTGTTGATCGTGGCCGTGATCGCGGCACTTGTGACTTTGATTGTCCGTCGCTCGACGCAAGACGCAACCAATGCCGCGCGCATCGCCGCCCAAGAAGCGCTCGACGAAGATAGCAAAGTGAAACGCCCGATTGATCCCTTCTCATTCGGACCATTCACACTTCGCCCGAGTGAAACGGATCGCGTCGAATCCGGCATCAAGCCGGGCCATTGGACAACGGGCTCGCTCGAGACCCGCGCGAATTTCGACGATTTCCGCGGCGACCTGGTCACCGAAATGGTGACCCCCACCGGCGACCCGGTCGACCTGGACGGCCAGGCCTTTCGGATGCGCAGCTCGCGTCCGGCGCTCTTGGCGAAAATGCAAAAGAAGATTCTCGATGTAGAAGTCTTCACGCCGACGCATAGCCCCCATCGGCAGATAGCTACCCGCCTACTCTCGTCGGGCGGTCGCGATATGTGGAACGCCCGTGAATTACTTACGCTGGTCCCCAACGAACAATTCTTCTTCGTTGTGTTAGCGCAGCAAGTCGAAGATTATCGGTACCTGCACACGCTTGACTCAATTTGGGCGCCGCGTGGCAGTATCGAGGATCGTGGCGCGCAGGCGCACTACCGCGTGCTGTTGCCCAAGATCACGGCCGCCGCTCCCCTGCCCGAACAACCGCTCTTCTGGACGAACACCGCGGTCGTGCTCTGGGACAGCCTCGATCCCAAGCTGCTCACGCCACCACAGCAACAGGCGATGCTCGACTGGCTTCACTGGGGAGGGCAATTGATCGTCAGCGGCCCCGATTCGCTCGATCTGCTGCGCGGCAGTTTTTTGGAGGGGGTTCTCCCGGCCGGCCCAGGCGACAGTTGGGAAATGGGCACAGACACTTTGGCCCCGTTGGCTCGCGTGTCGCCCGACGATTCGCGCAAACTACAGACTGCTCAGCCGTGGACCGGCCAGCATTTGAATACCGCTGACCGCGCAGCGAATATTCTGGCCGAGGACGACAGCAACCAGGCATTGGTCGCCGAACGCGCCGTCGGCCGCGGTCGCACCGTGGTCACGGCATTCCGACTCACCCAGCGAGATTTGGTCGAATGGCCCGGGTACGACGCCCTCTTTCATTCCCTGCTGTTGCGCGGCACGCCGCGCCGTTTTGTAAAAAGCTACGAAGATAAAGTTGGCGTCGGCTGGGCCGACGGTGTGTTGGACGATTCCGCTCGCGTGTCGCAGATGCGCTTCTTCACGCGCGACGCGGGCCGGTTGGCGATCGCGCCCCCAGCGCTCGATCAAATGCCCTGGAAAGGCGGGCTGCCACCACGCCGCTTCTCGAACAGCGCGGACCCGGCGATGCTCATTTTGCCGAATGCCGGCGAATTGGGCGGCGTCAACGGCGGCGTCGCGGCCTGGGACGATCAAAGCCAGGCGTCGCAAAAAGCGCGCGAGCTACTGAGAGAAGCCGCCGCAATTTCGGTTCCCCGCGCGATGTTCGTGCTCTATATGCTGGGTGCATACATATTCGTCCTCGTCCCGCTGAACTGGCTCGTGTTTCGTTCGCTGGGTCGCGTCGAATGGGCCTGGGTTGCGGCGCCGTTGATCGCCATTGTGTTTGGAGGGCTTGTCGTCCGGCTGGCTCAGTTGGACATCGGCTTCGACCGCTCGGCCACCGAAATCGCGGTCGTTGAAATTCAACCCGAATATGCTCGCGCACACCTGACGCGTTATTCGTTGCTGTATACCTCGCTTGCGACCAACTATTCCGTCGAGATGGCCAGTCCTTCGGCCGTAGCGTTGCCATTCGCTTCTGGCATAAACTTTCCCGTCCGACAATCCCGCGCCACGGTAACACTGCGTCAGGAGCCCGTCACCACGACCGCCGACCAGTACCCGCTGCAACTGACGAACCTCGCCGTTTCCTCGAACGCCACTGGAATGGTTCACAGCGAAGAAATGTATCCGCTCGCGGGACGGCTCCAATGGACCCATCTTGTCGATTCGGACGTCTATAGGCTGCACAATGGCACCGGGCTCGACCTGCGGAAAGTGATGATCGTTATTGATCGAGACAAGCCGTTTCACATCGGCTCCTTGGCCGCGGACGAAACACTCGATATCTCATTGACGGCACGCACCGCAAGGGGAAAGAACGGCGGCGAAAGAAACCTCGTGCCCGAAAAGGAAAATGCAGCCACCGGCCCGCTAGAACTTGATTCGCTAGTGGATCTTGCGCAAAGCGAAGTCGCCGCCGGAGAAGTGCGGTTGATTGCTTGGACGGGCGACGAGTTGCCCGGCGTCACGATCACGCCGGCAGCGACTCAGTCTCGTCGAGCATCGATCGTGGTCGCCCATTTGACTTACGGTCCAGCACTGCCCATTCAGATCGACTTCAACTCCCGGGCGCAAGTCGGCAACGACCTGGTCGACGAGGAAGTTATCGACTTCTTGCGTCAGCCCGCTGAGAATACTCCTTAAACCAAATTGCTGGCCTCTAGCGAGGCCACTGATCGACAGGACATGATCGAACTTATCGACTTCGGCAAGACTTACGGCGAATACGTTGCCGTCGAGTCGCTCAATCTCAAGATCGAGGCGGGTGAGCTCTTTGGCTTCATCGGACCCAATGGTGCCGGCAAGAGCACCACGATCCGCTTCCTTGCCACGTTGCTCAATGCGACGCACGGCGAGGGAATCGTCAACGGCCACAGCGTCACGCGCGATCCGCTGGCCGTGCGCCGCAGCGTCGGCTACATGCCTGACAATTTCGGCGTCTACGACGGCATGAAGGTTTGGGAGTTTCTCGACTTCTTTGCCGTCGCCTACCAGTTGCCGCGCTCGCGTCGCAAACAAGTGATCGGCGACGTGCTTGAGCTATTGGACCTGACCCACAAGCGCGACGATTTCGTGAACGGCCTGTCGCGCGGCATGAAGCAGCGTCTGTGCCTGGCCAAGACGCTGGTTCACGACCCGCCGGTGCTGATCCTGGACGAGCCCTCGAGCGGCTTAGACCCTCGCGCCCGGCTCGAGGTCAAGGCCTTGCTGCGCGAGCTAAGGCGGATGGGCAAAACGATTCTTATTTCGAGCCATATCCTCACCGAGTTAGCGGACTGCTGCACCTCGATCGGCATTATCGAACGCGGCCAGTTGTTGATGCACGGACCGATCGACGAGGTTTACAAGCGCATTCGCCGCAACCGCGTCCTGGAAATTCGCTTTCACGAGCGGATGGACGCCGGCCTGTCGATCATTCGCAGCCGGCCGGAGACGCTCGATTTGCAAATCGAGGGGACCCGGGCTCGCGTCGAAATGGCGGCCGATGATGCCTGCCTGGCCGCATTGCTCGAAGAGCTTGTCGCGGCCGGCGTTCGCATGCATTCCTTCGCGGAACGCGATCCTTCGCTGGAAGATGTGTTCATGCTGGTGACGAAGGGGCTGGTCGCCTGAGCGACTCGCGCTCGCGATCTCCCCGATAAGAGAACAGAGAAACCGCCTGGCTTGTTACGACGAGACCCGGCGACGATTGAACGCGGAAACGGAACACGAGGCGCCGCGCGACCATGTATTTGCGAGAGAATCCCGTCCTTCAACGCGAGCTGCTCGTAAACCTGCGGATGAACCGCGCGTTCCTGCTGCTCCTCACGTACGTATTGCTGTTGAGCGCCGCGGTTATGTTCGCCTGGCCCAAGGCGCAACGCCTCGACATGAGCGCCAATCCCGAGGACGGCAAGACCCTGGTCGAGCTGATCTTCCTCGAACAGTACTTGCTCGCCTCGTTGATGGCCCCCAGCTTTGCGGCCGGCGCAATTACCGGCGAGAAGGAACGCAAGAGCTACGAAATGCTGTTGGCCAGCCCCTTGCGCCCCGAGGCGATCGTGCTGGGCAAGTTGCTAGCCTCGCTGACCCACCTGGCCGTGCTGATCTTCTGTAGCCTGCCGATCGTGATGCTCTGCCTGCCGCTGGGCGGAGTGTCTCTCTACGAGGTACTGGCCGTATATCTGGCAGTGATTCTGTCGACGATCACCTTCGGCATGATCAGCTTGGCCGCCAGCAGTTATTTCCGCCGCACGTCGTCCTCATTGGTCGTGTCCTATCTGCTGGTGCTTCCGTTGGCACTCGCAGGCTTGTTCTTTTGGCAAGCGTTGGCCAACCAGCCGTCGCTGCGGCTACTCGCCTGTGTCACGGTGCTGCCTGCCATTACTCTGCTGATTTGCACGCCGCTCTTTGTTGCAACAAGCCGGCGGTTGTTGCATCCTCCCGACGTCGGCAGCGAAGGGAAAGAAGTCGTCGACGAAGAAGCCGAACAGCGGCAGGCCGTCGGGCTGATCATTCAGCGTGACAAGTTCCCGGACATGCTCTTTGCCCCGGCCAAGCGAGACGACCTGCTGGAAGACGGCGCGAATCCGATCTTCGATAAGGAAATGCGTAGCGAGATTTTCGCGCAGGGGACCCTGATGCTGCGCGTCGTCATCATGGTCAGCATGGCGCTGGCCGTGCCGATGATGGCTGGCTTCCTGTTTTTCTGGCCTGATCAGGCGCCGTGGTATGTCAGCTACGTGATCCTGTTCAATATGTTGGTGGGCCCCGTGTTCTCGGCCGGCAGCGTCACGAGCGAACGCGAGCGAGAAACCCTCGACCTGCTGCTGGTAACCTTGCTTTCCCCCTGGCAGATCCTGTGGGGCAAGTTGGTTTCCGCGTTGCGCGTGGCGACCGTGCTCACCTGTTTTTTGCTGTGGCCGCTGGTGCTGGCGTGCGGACTAGTATCGACATACTGGCCGAACTGGCAGACGGTGCTGGGCTACGTCGCGATCGTTTTGTTGACCTCGGTAACGACATCCACGTTGGCACTCTTCTGCTCAGTCGTTTTTCGCAAGACGTCCGTCGCCATGATGATGTCGTATCTGTTGATGGCTTTGCTCTTCATGAGCCCGATCGCGCTGGTCGAGTTTGGCCGCAGCTTCATAATTGGCGCAACGTCATGGCTTGATGGCGTCGCGTTTCTGACACCGTTTGGCGCAGCGTTTAGTTTGCCGCTGGACCACCGACTGCTCGGCGACCACGTCCGGGCCGGCAACTGGAACGTCTGGTTCGGTTTCGTCGCCTTTGACTTGGCGCTGATCGGCGCTCTCATCGGCGCCATGCTGTGGCTCTTCAAAGTGCGGTGGCGCGTGGCGTCTTAGCGATCGCAGCAACTCGGACACGTTTGCTAAATCGTCGGCGCGGCCACGGCACGGTTCCGCCCGGCCAGCTTGGCCGCGCGCAGGGCCTGATCTGCAGCTTCAATGATCAGAGCCTCGCCCAACCCACGCTGGGGCGAGAAGCAAACGTAACCGACACTGGCCGTCACGGCATCGTCCGAGGGCTCTGCGCGAGACGTCGTCCGCTGCCGCAACCGCTCGACGATCGTGGCCGCAGCGATTTCGCTGATATTGGTCAGCAGAACTCCAAATTCGTCGCCTCCCAGCCGGGCGACCGCATCGCCGCTTCGCACCCCTTGTCGCAAGGCTTGGGCCACCTGCATCAGCACCTGGTCCCCCGCCGAGTAGCCCTGCGTTTCATTGATTTGCTTGAAGTAGTCCAGATCGACAACCGCAAGACAATGCACCACGCCCGCGGTCGCGACATCTCGTAACTGGGCGTGCAGCACGCGTTGCCAGGCGCGGCGATTGAGCAAGCCTGTCAGCGGGTCGGTATCGGCCAGACGTTGCAGCCGCTGGCGATCGCGTCGCTCGCGCAACGCGCGCCGCCGCAGGCGCACGTTCTCCCCTAGCAAACGACAGGCGAGCACGATTTCTCGGGCCGTCGCCTCGACGGGCAAAACGATCGCATTCCGCGCAAGCGTGTCCGGCGAGAAACCCACTGCCGCCGCATCTCCAACGAACACAACCCCTTGACCGTGCCGCGCGAGCAGTTCCTGGCAAGTAGGGTCACTCACCCTGTCGATCGGAACGACCAGGACGTGGGGCGGCCGCTTCCGGCCAAGCTGCCCGCTTGCCCGCTCGCCCGTTACATCCGAGGGCGTTTCGAACAAATCGTTCGCGGCCAAAGCGTCCCGCCAACGAGCGGCGAGCGACACGTCTTCAAGCGAAATCTGCACGATAATAGGTGACTTCCGAGACATCTTGCGCATTCTAACAGGGGCCATGGCGAGGAAAGATGGCATTGCTTGCAGCCCCCTGCCCCGCTGCTAGAATCTGTGCCAACAGTTTGCGCGGCAGGATGCCGACTCTCTGCGCCCACGGGGAACCACGAAATGAGCACCAAGGTCGGTGAAATAAGCGCCGTGCCCGCTGCCTGGACTCGGCGGCATTTGCTTGGCTTAGAAGATCTTTCCGCGGAAGAGATCACGCTGATTCTGGACACAGCCGTCTCGTTCAAGGAAGCAACCGGCGGTTGCAAGAAGAAGCTCTCCTCACTCGCCGGGCGGACCTGCGCGAACCTGTTCTTCGAGAACTCGACCCGCACCCGCACCAGCTTCTCGCTCGCGGCGCGACGCCTGGGGGCCGATACGGTCGATTTCACGGCCTCGGGCAGCAGCCTGTCGAAAGGGGAAACCTTCATCGACACGGCCAAGAATATCGAGGCGATGGGCATCGACCTGGTGGTCGTGCGGCACCGCACGCCCGGTACGCCGCATCTGCTGGCCCAAAATCTCTCCTGCGCGGTGATTAACGCCGGGGACGGTCCCCACGAGCATCCCACGCAGGGTCTGCTCGACATCATGACCATTCGCGAGCAACTGGGAAGCATCAAAGGGCTGACCGTCGCGCTGGTTGGTGATATCGCCCACAGCCGCACAGCCCGCTCGAACATTTGGGGCCTCAAGAAGCTCGGCGCGCACGTGATTCTGTGCGGCCCGTCGACCTTGGTGTCGCCGCTATGGCGTGACGTGGGTGTCGAGGTATCACACGACTTGGATAAGATTCTGCCGCGCTGCGATGTGCTGAACTTATTGCGCATCCAGTTCGAGCGTCAAACGACCATGCCGTTCCCCTCGGTCCGCGAATACGCCCTGCTGTACGCGATGAACAGCGAACGACTGGCCAAGGCCAAGGAAGACATCCTGATCCTGGCCCCCGGACCGATCAACCGCGGCGTGGAACTGACCCCCGACGTGGCGGATGGTCCGCATTCGGTGATTCTCGAACAAGTCACGAACGGACTGGCCGTGCGCATGGCGGTACTGTGGTTGATTTGCGGCACGTTATGAACGAGTGCCTGATGGATTGACTGCATAGCGCAGAATCATCGGGCCTGACTCGATGCTGGTCCCATCGAATTCGATAGTAGTCACTTTAGCCACAGCGAAAGCGCCTTTATGTCACGCATCTTGATCGAGGGGGGACGCGTCATCGATCCCAGCCAGCAGTTGGATCGTGTCACCAACCTGCTGATCGAGGATGGCTGCATCGCCGGCTACGACGTCGCCGCGAATGGGCAGGATCTGATCCTCGACGCGCGCGGTAAGATTGTTTCGCCCGGCTTGATCGACATACATGTTCACCTGCGAGAACCAGGACGCGAAGAAGACGAAACGATCGCCACCGGCACGGCCGCAGCACTAGCCGGCGGATTCACCTCGATCGCCTGCATGCCGAACACCGAGCCTCCGCTCGATACGCAGGCGCAGGTCGAATTCGTGCATCACCAGGCAGCGCTCGCTGATAATTGCAACGTCTACGTCGTGGCCTGCGTCAGCCGAAATCGCGAAGGCAAGGAACTGGCCGAGATTGGCCAGCTTGTGCAGGCCGGCGCCGTCGGTTTCACCGACGACGGTACGCCCGTCTACGACGCCGAGCTAATGCGCCGGGCTTTCGAATATTCTTCGATGTTCGACAAGCCGATCCTGAATCACGCCGAAGTGCGCGAGCTAACCAGCGGCGGCGTCATGCACGAAGGAGCGGTTTCGCTGCTTTTGGGTCTGGCCGGCATGCCGGCCGCCGCCGAGGATGCGATGGTGGCGCGCGACATTCTGCTGGCCGAGGCCACGGGTGGCCGCATTCATGTCATGCACATTTCCACGCAAGGCAGCGTCGAGCTGGTCCGTCGGGCAAAGCGTCGCAACGTGCGCGTGACGACGGAAGTCTGTCCGCATCATTTCACGCTGACGGATGAATGCCTGCGCACATTCGATTCGAATTGCAAAATGAGCCCGCCGCTACGCGCGGCCCGCGACGTGGCCGGCTGCATCGAAGGATTGGTCGACGGCACGATCGACGTCATCTGTACCGATCACGCACCGCATGCCTTGGAAAAGAAAATGCAGGAGCTCGACCGAGCACCGTTCGGCATCGTTGGGCTGGAAACGGCGCTCGCACTGGTCGTGACGAAGCTGATCGAGCCCGGCATCCTGACCTGGCCGCAGGCGATCGCCAAGATGACGATCAATCCGGCCCGCGTCTTGGGACTGGAAAAGGGAACCCTGGCCATCGGCGCCGATGCCGACGTCACGATCATCGACCCGCAACGCAAGTGGCAAGTCGACGCCAGCCGCTTCGCCTCGAAGAGCAGCAATTCCCCGTTCAACGGCTGGAACCTGACCGGCCGTGCTGAAACCGTCCTGGTCGGCGGGCGCGTCAAGTATCAGGCGCCGCAAAACTAGCCAGAGCCTGCCTGTCTTTCGCGCGACTATTCTCGAAAATCGCTGGCATTCCGCAGAGGCCAACTCGCCGCGATTCTTACGTCGCTTTCGCGGGGCGCAGCGCACTTTGGCTGACCACGAATTTCTTCTGGCCGGCACCCGCGATGAACGCCACGGTCGCCGTGCGTCGCAGTCCGCTGCCGGACAGCGCGACGACCTTTCCCAGTCCGTATTCAGGATGACGAACCAACATCCCCTGAAAAAATGCATCCGGTGCAAGGCTCGGTGACAGCGGCGCCGCATCCGCCAACAGCTCGGCGGCCGTCTGCAACGATTTACCATGCCAGGCCGGCCCTACTGGACGCGCCACGGCCGGACTCGGAACCGATTGCTCAGGATCGTGCGACGACGATTGCTCCGAAGCTCCGAAATCGAACGATACGTCGTCCCCTTCGTCGTCCGGCGCGACTTGGCTCACGTCGTCATCAGCGTGACTCGGCGAGTAATTCGCAGCGGCCATCGGATCCAACCAGGTTTCTTCGGTTTGCTCGATTTCCTCCAGCGGCAACTCGAACAGAAACATGCTGGGAATGGTCATGCGACGCAAACCGCGGAACTCGCGGCTTTGCGCCAGGCTCAGGTGCAATTCCTGCTGCGCACGCGTGATTCCGACAAACAACAGCCGCCGTTCCTCTTCCAGGTCGTCCGCCTCATTCCGGCTGCGTTCGTGCGGAATTAATCCGTCTTCCACGGCCACCAAATGCACGACGGGGAATTCCAACCCCTTCGATGCATGCAGCGTCATCAGCGTCACGCGATCGACGTCCGACTCCCAAGCGTCGGTGTCGGAAGTAAGGCTCGCCTCTTCGAGAAAGTCTCCCAGGCGCGAATCGCCCGCGTGCCGCTCGTCGAACTGTCGGGCCGCGGTGAGCAATTCTTCGATATTGGCCAGCCGCTCCTGATCTTCCTCGAGTTCACTGTTGGCCAGGTACTCGCGATAGCCAGTCTCGGCCAGCACGTGTCCTAGAATTTCTTCCACTGAGCCGCTGGATAAGGCCACCAGACGATCGATCATCGCGACGAAGCGTCCCACGACCAAGGCCGTCTTCTTTTGCAGACCTTCGACCACGCCGCTCTCGCGGGCCGCATCGAGCAGCGTCAAGCGATATTGATTCGCGTGCCGCGCCAGTTTCTCGAGCGTCGTCTTGCCGATGCCGCGCGTGGGCGTATTAACAACCCGAAAAAAGGCCACGTCATCGCGCGGATTGTTAATCAGCAGCAAATAGGCCAGAACGTCTTTAATCTCTTTCCGCTGAAAAAACTCCAAGCCGTTCACGATCTGATACGGAATGCCCTGATCCCGCAGCGCGAACTCGAACACGCGCGACAGCGCATTGACACGGTAAAAGATCGCGAAATCGCGAGGCCGGCGGCGGCCTGCCCTTACTTCGGTGGCGATCCGGGCGGCGATCGTCTCGGCCTCGGTCCGTTGGGTTGCATAGCGGACAAAGCGGACCGGAGCCCCTTCCTGGTTATCCGTGAACAAGTCCTTATGCTTGCGGCGCTTGTTGTTGGTGATCAATTGCGCCGCGACGCTCAGAATTCGCTTGGTGCTGCGGTAATTCTGCTCGAGCCGCACGATTTCGACGTCCGGAAAGTCCCGCTCGAATTCCAGGATATTGCTTAGGTTCGCGCCGCGCCAGCCGTAAATCGATTGATCGGGGTCTCCCGTCACAGCCAGATTCGGATAGTCGACCGACAGCGCGCGCACAATCTTGTATTGGGCCAGGTTCGTGTCCTGGTATTCATCAACCATGATGTAGCGATAGCGCGCGTCCAACTCGGTGCGGACCTCGGGATGCTCGTGCAGCAGCGTCACGGTGTGGACCAGCAGATCATCGAAATCGACAGCGCTCGAGTTCAACAACCGCGATTGATACGCCGGGTAGACCCGGGCCACGATGCTGGCCAGCGGATTTCCGGGGCGCGCGGCGAACTGTTCGGCCGTCACCAGGCGATTCTTGGCGTTCGATATCACGGCCGCGATCTGTTGCGGCGTGTAATGCGTCGCGTCGATCTGCAATTCATCGATCGAACGTCGCAAGGCCTGCAAACTGTCCGACGTGTCGTAGATCGTGTAGTTCTCGCGCAGCCCGACTAACGAGGCGAACTCGCGCAGCAGCCGCGCGCAAAAGCGATGAAAGGTGCTGAGCATTACCGGCTGCCCAGGCGCTAGCATGTCGACGCGATTGCGCATCTCGTCGGCTGCCTTGTTCGTAAATGTCAGCGCCAGAATGCTGCGCGGCGGGATCCCCTCGCGGAGCATATTCGCGATGCGGTGCGTTACCACGCGGGTCTTGCCGCTGCCAGGGCCTGCCAAAATCAAGAGCGGCCCCGTGATGTGCTCGACGGCGGTCCGCTGAGCGTCGGTCAGCCCTTTGAACAAATCCTTCAACGCTGCGCCTTTCGTGAACTCAAAATCGGACGAAATGCAGGGCCAACGACCCTCAGAATTATAGGCATTTGCCGCGATTTTGTGATGGGGCTCGCACGCTGTGCCGCCCCCTTGGGAAACATCACCGCACGCGTTTTTGTGGTCGACCCAAGCGCGACGTAACGACACATCATCATCATCGATCGCGCTTCGGACAGCACTCCATTCGCTTGACGTGCTAGCACTGCATTATTACAAGTCGGCAAAAATTGCTAGGCGAAAAGCGCTCTCCCTCGCTATACTCACGCTCGACTTAGTTGCCGGTGACGGCTTCTGGCATGGATGCCGCCGCCCATCGTTAATGCAAACTCTAGGGAGGGAACCCATGACGCGCATTCCTTTAAGCGCCGTCGACGAGAAGGCCAAGGAACTGACCGAACGCCTGGAAATGAGCACCGCCGAGATCGGCCTCTCGGTGCGCACCACGAACTGTCTGGAAGAGCGCGGCATCTTTACCGTGCATGATCTCCTGCAGTGTACGCGCGAAGATTTGCTCAGTATCTCGAACTTCGGCGAGAAAACGCTCGACGAGGTCTACAAGGCGCTGGCCAGCATCGGCTTTGCCCGCCGCTGCAAGCCGCAAGCGGTCCCCGCTTAATACGCGTCAATTCGCGGGCCCACAGTACAAGCGACCAACGAGGCTCGGCGGAGTCGCGGCGAAAGCGTTCGTCGTCCGTCTCCGCCGGGCTTTGTTATTCGTTAATTCAGTTGCTCGCTAATTCATCGGATCGCGGTTTTCCGATCGCTCACGGCTGCGTTTCAAAGCAGCTCAGCCCTTCTTTGCTGCGTACGTAGATCCGGCTTCCCACGATCGCGGGCATGGTCCACGTCTCGCCCTTGGTGAGTTGGCTTGCCCCCATCTCTCGATACGCTTCGGGCCCCAAGCCGAGCACCGTCAGCCGGCCTCGCTCGTTGAGCGCAAACAGCCGCTGCCCCGCCACGATCGGCGACGAATAATACCCCTCGTTCCCGCCCGTCCATAGGGCCTTCCCATCGGCGAGACGCAAACAGGAAAACTCGCCGCCGTCGTTCATGCCGTAAACGTAATCGCCTGCGACAACCGTGCTCGACAGGTAGCTCGACAGGATTTCATTCGTCCATGCGACCTGCTTCGTCCATTTTCCTCCGTCGTGACTAATACGAAGTGCCGTCAGTGGACGGCCGGTTGCCGTAATCAGAACCATGCCAGGCCCAATGGCTGGCGTACTGATACTTTCGTCATATTGAATCTGAAACGGATGGCTCCATAAAAGTGCGCCCGTCTCGGTCGCCAGGCCAACCACGCGTGGCCCGGTCATCACGACGACTTGCACGACTCCGTCGAACTGCGCAATGACAGGCGACGAATACGAAACATTTTCATCAAGCGCCCTCCAGACAGGGCGGCCCGTGTTCTTATCGAAAGCGATAATCGTCCCGCCGCGTTCGCCGCCGACTGGGGTCACCAACGAGTTTCCACTCAGTGTTGGTGAACCCGTATATCCAAAGAGCGGAACCGGCCCCCCTTTGCCGTTCCCCAGCGGCACCGTGACATCGGTCGTGCCGTTCACCCGCGCTTTACCACCCGGCAGCGGGCGCGGCTCGCCAAACATCGCGGGATAGTTGACCTCCCAAATAAGTGCGCCGTCCGTCGCTTTACGGCATTCGAGCCGACCGGCGATCCCCACTGCATAAACCTTGTCCTCGTCCACGAGCGGAGTCGCCTTCGGCCCATTGCCGTGTTGCCGGCCGACCGGATGCGGATCAAAATCGACCGCGTGCCCCTCGGCCCAGATCTCGCGCCCGGTGTCGGCATCAAAGGCCAACATGCGTTCCGTGCCGTCGGTTCGATCGGTAATAAAGACCCGCCCGTCAGCGACGACGGGACTGGACCAGCCTGTGCCGAGCGGCGCGTGCCATAAGCGCTTCGGCGCACCGCTGGGCCACGGATTGGGAAGCGTGTCGGTGCCTAGAACAGCCCGACTGCCGGGGCCTCGCCATTGTGGCCACGTGTGCTGGCCCTGCACTTCCGCAAGCCGATCCGCTGCGATTCCGGAATTGCCCGCTGCCGCCAGGAAAATGAAAACCAGCCCGCAGAGAAATGCCAAACTTGTACAATGGACGCCGCCGTGGCGCAGTTGAATATGGTCCGAATGGCAGGCGATCGAATTTCGGCGCGGATCAATAGATGTCATCGAAGCAAAACGTTCTTTTTCAAGTGCCTTGTCGGGCCGCGCTCTCGTTTTGCCCGGCTTCCTGCTGCGGTAGGGCGTCATTATAGGACGTGCGGCAAGCCGCGGCATAGGTCGCGCAGGTCGCCGGACCGATTCGTCACATTCAGGGCAAATTCGCAGAGGATTTCGAGTTGTTCAGGTGGTCGCTGATCTTCGGGAAGAAACGCGGTGAACGTCGTACGGGATCGACGGTCGCAGGCCGCGCCGCGCTCGGTTTGTTTGCAGCATTCTTCTTCACGGCCGGCATCATCTCGCTCGTCTTCATCTTGCTCAAGTTCTCGATTCCGGAATGGCGGGCGAATCACAACTTTGCAGAAACCACCTGCCAGATCATCAGCACCCGTACCGCCGCCGACAGCGCTGGCGCCAAGCGCCCGGAAATCGAAGTCGCATACACGGTTGACGACCGTCCACAGACCGCTTGGAGCACGTACGACATCGCGGCGGTCTACCAGGCTGATGGCGCTTTCACGGAGAAGATCCTCGAAGAGTTCACGGCCGGAACGGAATGCGATTGCTGGTACGACCCGCGCGATCCGCAGACCGTGGTGCTGGCGCGCGGCTACACCTGGTTCGCCTGGCTGATGCTGCTGGTTCCCATCGCGTTTATTTCGCTGGGGGGCGCCGGCCTGGCCTTAGCCGTGCTGACGTGGGGCAAATCGACCGAGCGCATCGCCGCCACCACGCAAAACACGTCGAATCTTGATTTCCTTTTGCCCACGCCTGCTGCGCCGGCTCAGCCGTTCCCATTCGTGCCCGATCCACATCAACTGAACGACAGCCCCGGCACGTTTCTCTCCTATCGATTAACCCCCGGCACCGCCGTGTGGAGCACCGCAGCCATCGCCGTCGTGTGCGCGATGTGGAATCTGGCCGTGATCGTCTTCGGGCGCATGTGCGTACTGAGCTTTCGCAATGGCGAACGTGACTGGTGGCTGGCACTTTTCCTGCTGCCGCTCGTGGCAGGCGGAGTTTTCAGCCTGATCCTGTTTGTGCGTCGCTTGTTGATCGCCGCGAATATCGGACCAACGCTGGTCGAGATCTCGGCCCATCCGCTGGTGCCGGGCGGAACGTACGAGATCTATCTCTCGCAGGCCGGTCGCCTGGCTGTGAAAAAATTCGATTTGAAGCTGGTCTGCGAAGAGAATGCCACGTACCGGCAGGGGACGAACACTCGGAAATCGACGCGGCGGGTCTTCGAAGAATCGCTGGTATCGCGCGAGTCTTTCAAGCTGGGGCCAGGCGTTCCCTTCGAAGCTCGCGCGCGGCTATTCGTGCCATACGACGCCATGCATTCTTTTAAGGCCGGCCACAATCGCGTCGATTGGAAAATCGTGGTCGCGGGAGACGTCGAGCGCTGGCCCGGGTTCGAACGCACCTTTCCGATCGTCATTCGCCCCCGCAAGCTCGTCGAGGACAACTCGTGACGCTTGCCGAACTCAATCTGTCATTTCACGACGAGCGCACGGAATTCGCGCCTGGCGAAACACTCACGGCCGAATACTTCGCCGGCGAATCGTGCAGCGCCGAAGTCGAAGCTCTCGAGATCTCGGTTCTCTGGTTCACCGAGGGAAAAGGGGACGAGGATTTCGCCGTGCATTATTTCCAGCGCACCGAAACCAGCGAGGCGGCGCCGGTCGACTTTCGCCAACCGCGGCAATTCAGCACCATGCTGCCTAACTCCCCCCTCAGTTACGACGGCGTCATTCTGAGGATTCGCTGGTGCGTCCGGCTGCGAGCCTTCCTGACCCGCGGCAAGCAACTCGTCGAGCAGCGCACCTTTCGCCTGGGCAATGTCCCCGTGGCCCGCGCCGTTCTGCCATGAACGACTCGCCTGCCGATTCGCACGATCGCGCCCGTCAATCGCAGGCTACTGGCGACGGCATTCCCACTAACCCCTTCGCGTCGCGATATATTCGGCCCGGTGCGTTGCCTTACCACTTTCAGCAGGGCGAAGACGCCGCGACTCTCATCGCGCGGCTGCAAGCCCTCGGCTGGTGGGGACAGATAACCGGTCCGCACGGCACCGGCAAATCGACGCTCGTCGCGGCGCTATTGCCCAAGATCGAACGGGCATGCCGTCGCCCGCTTCTCATCACCCTGCACGATGGCGAACGCTCGCTCGTGGCCCACCGTAGGCGCCTTGCGCGGTGCGACGCGGTGACGTTGCTCGTTATCGACGGCTACGAACAACTCTCCCCTTGGAATCGGTTTTGGCTGCGCCGCGCCTGCCGCCAGCGCAAGTGCGGATTGCTGGTCACCGCTCATAAACCGGTAGGCCTTCCAACGCTTACAAAGACGGCAGTCGATGCGGCGCTCGCGCGAAACGTGCTTTACGAATTGCATCCTGCGGCCACGGCCGAGCACGAGGCCGTGCTCTCACGTTCGCTGCTTGCGCACTCCAGTAATCTGCGCGAAGCCCTTTTCGATTTGTATGATTTGGAAGAGTTGCGCAGGCGACGCTGACTCAGATTTTCTCTCTTCCCTGCAGCCTGACGTGACCTAGGGTTAACCGAAGTTCGTATTGCTACTGTTTTCTGGGAAGTTCTTTAGCCAGCAAGGCAGAGACGCCAGCAATCACTACAAGCGTTGCAAGCGGCACAGATTCGCTAGCTATAACGAGCGACCATTTGGTGCATTTACCCCGTCTAATGCTTGACAGGTACAGACGGAATATCTCTAACGAAACTATGCGGACCCATCCAATGCGTCGGGGGAGCAAAAGCATGCGTCGAACCATCCTGCGAAACGTGGCGATCGTAGCGGCCTTCTCAGGTCCGTTGCTTGTCGGACCAACCGAGAGCAAGGCGATTTTCCACTGGTGCCGCGGCTGTGGTGCGGCGCCGGCAGCGCCTCCTGCGCCTGCGTATGTTCCTCCGCCCGCAGTCAGCTACTACGCCCCGTGCGCTCCGCCCACGGTGGTGAACTACGTGCCGCAGACGTATCTGCGTCCGGTCGTGGTTAACACGCCCGTCACGACGTACCAGCCCGTAACCAGTTGCGGCTTGTGCGGACCGACGACGACCATGCGTCCCGTGACGACGATGGTGCAACAGACGCAATACGTGCCGTACAACTCGTACCGGCTCGTCTATTCGGCGGCGATGCCCGTCGTGACCGCGAACTATTTGGCGCCGGCGATTGCCCCGCCGCCGGTAATGGCCCCGGCGCCACCGCCCGCGCCGGCCTGTTGTGGTCAGGGAGCACCGGCCGCGATGGCTCCCGCACCACCTATCGGCATGGGCTCCCCGGCCCCCGGCATGTCGAACATCACGCCCACGCCTTCGTTGAATGGCCCGGTGCCCAACTCGTCGGGCTACGGCTCAGCGACGACTCCTTACGCGCCGTCGCCGTACCTTACTCCCAACACGGCCCCCAACATGCAAACCTATTCGCCCCCTGCCACGCCAGGCAGTGCCAACTATGGCCCGACATGGCCTGGGGCTACGCAGCCTGGGACCACGTTGCCAGGAACTACCGGGACCACGCAAAACTACGGTTCGTCCAGCAACTCGAGCAGCACGGTGACACCCAGCGCGCCGGCGAATAACGGCACGGCTCCGTCGTATGATCCATTGAATCCGACGTCGCCGCCGGACATCCACCTGAAGCCGGTGCCCGAGGATCCTGCTCCGCAAGCGGGCCCAACGTCGCGCCCGGCCGACGCCGATGCACGCACGGCCTCACGCACGATGGGTGGCGCGAAAGCGATGCCGACCGGCGTCATTCCGGCCATGTACACGCAGCCGACGGCGCCCATGCCGAACGTTGACTGGCGTCCCTCGTCGCGCTAAAGAATGCGATTACAGCCACAATCGCAACGACCGCTCACACGCTTCTAAGACCCACGCCACCCGATCCGCTTGCTCACCCGTGAGCTTGCTGGTCGGGTTTTTCATTTCCTGACGCATCATTTCACGCGTGCAAAGAAATCGAGAGCACCAGCGGATGCTCCAGGTCGTAGTAGTCGCGGTACTTCATGCGAATCGCCTCGCGGTGCGAGTTCCCTTCAAAGACAATCTCGTCGGCCCATGATAACGATTCGTCGATGATCGTTTCCATGCCCAGTTGCGAGCCGAAGGGCGGCATCGCGCCAACTTCGCAATCACGACATATCAGCGAGATTTCTTCCTCGCGAGCCAACTCGACTCTGACCAGGCCCATCGCCTGCCGGACCTTCTCCAAATCAACCCGGCTCGAGGCGGGCACCACCGCGAGGTAGTAGTACGGTCCCTGCCCTGCTTTCAACACGACACTCTTCGCGACCCAGTCCCCCGAGACATGCACCGCCTCGGCCATGCGCTGCGCGCCGTAAGCTGCCGGATGCTCGATCAACGTGTAGGTCGTGTGCCGCCCCTTCAAGAAATCTTGAACCTTCATGGCGTTCCCTTCCTGACGCTGAGTCCGTGCACTTCATTCTCCCCATCTGCAATCTTACCGATTTGCCCGATCCAGGTCGCAAAGACGATGCCAGCCAGCCGTGAATCACCACGGGCTGCCGCCATGACGCGCTACTGGGCCAGGGCCAACGAGTCGATTACTGGCGCACCACGTTCCGGACCGGGCGCCACGTTAAGATCGCCGCTCGACAGTTGGGAAAAGGCAATAACAAACAGCAGCGGTCGCCCCCAGCCGGTCTGGCCGGCTTACCGCAGCTTGCCCCGGGCCTCGATCGGCCATACGACCTCGACCCGGTCGTCCCGCAGGCCGTAGATCTCCTCGTGAAAAACGGTCGTCAGGTCCGCATAACCGGGAATCAATTCCAGCCGGTCGCCAATCCGCAGATCGCGCGCCGTGGGGCCGAGTTCGAGCGTCCCATGCTCGGCCGAGAGTCCCTTCACGCGGATGTCGTCGCGACCGGCGACGATCGGCATGGAAAGTTCCATGCTCAAAGATTTTCGTCCCGCGTCGATGATGGCGCGGTCCGGAGTCGGACGGCTGACGATCGTCGTCAGCACCGTCATCGCGTAAGCCAAATCGGAAATTTGGCAGCGGTTTCGATAAAACGCATCCATGAAGATGGCGCCGCCTGCTTGAATCTCGGTAATCCCCGGCTGCTCGACCGCGTACAGATAAGAGCCTGTTCCTCCGCACGAGACAATGTCGCACGGCATCCCCGCGCGCCGAATCGATTCGGCGCTCTCCGTCAGATCGCGAAGCGCCGCGCGAATCGCTGATCCCTTCTCATGCGCATCGTTGACCGTCAACAAGTGCCCCTCGTAGCCCATGATGCCCGCCAATTCGAGGCCGGGGCTTTCGACGATCTGTCCGGCCAAGGTCAGTGCGGCTCTGCCCGGCAATACTCCGACGCGTGCCAAACCGATGTCGACTTCGATCAACACGCGCAGCTTCAAATCTGCCTGGCTCATCACCTCGGAAAGCGCGGCGATCTGATCCACATGATCCACGCACACGATCGGATCGGCGCAGCGTCGTAGCTCGACCAGCCGCGCCAGCTTGATTGGACCGACGATCATGTTCGCGATCAACAAGTCCGTGATTCCCGCTGCGGCCATCACTTCGGCTTCGCCGAGCTTCGCACACGTAATGCCGATCGCTCCCGCGGCCAACTCTCGCTGCGCGATCGCGGGCACCTTGTGCCCCTTGGCATGCGGTCGCCAAGCAACTCCATGCGCGCGGCACGTCGCGGCGATGGCCTTGATGTTCGCTTCCATCACTGCCAGATCAACACATAACGCGGGAGTATCAAGCGCCGCCTTCGTACATTCCGACAACGCGGGTATTGGCTCAGTCATGCTCACGGCAACAGAACCTCTGCGGGACAAACGTCGGGTAGGCTCGGCGAGGAGGGCGAACCAGTGGGGAGTGACGGCAGGTGGGCGCGATACCCATGATCTTAGAAAACCCACCGGCGAAGTGCAAAATATTCCCCTTCCTTCGCCGCGAACGATTATCTGAGAACATTACGGTCAAACGACTTAAGCTGTTCTTTCGACGGAAAAAGCACGCCCATCTTGAAATTAAAACACTTGTTTTATACAATCATTTGAAACGCACGTTCCATGCTCTTACTCGGTGTATCCACGGGCGGAGTGGCGAAACACATGACCGACGACACGAAAAATCGATTGCTCGAAGCTGCGGGCGAGACGTTCGCAGCTCGCGGCTACGAATCAGCAACCGTTCGCGAAATCTGCGAGCGCGCCGGCGCGAATCTGGCCAGCGTCAATTACTACTTCGGTGACAAGCAACGGCTGTACATCGACGCGGTACGCCAGGCCCAGTGCGTTTGCGTCGAACAAGTTCCCACGCCCGAGTGGGATCCCGATTTGCCGCCGGTCGAGCGGCTGCGAACCTACATCCACACGATGCTCAGCCGCATGCTTTATGTCGAGCGTCCCGCGTGGCACCTGGGCTTGATGCTGCGTGAGTTGGCCAATCCGACAGGCGCGTGCGTCGCGGTCGTCGACGATTACATTCGCCCCATGGCCGAAGAACTCGAACGCATCCTGGTTGATCTGTTGCCGGACGGGACGCCTCGCCCGCAAGCTTATCTCACCGGTTTCAGCATTGTCGGGCAGTGCTTGTTCTATTACGTGCATCGCCCCATCGCCGAGCAATTGATCGGCGTCGACGAATATCGCCAGCTTTCAATCGATCGTCTGGCGGATCATATCGCAAGATTCTCCCTGGCGGCATTGGGCTATGGACAGCCGTTGGCCACCCCCACTGGCAAAGGGTAGCGCATGAATTGGGTCGCCTGGCGAATGCTGACAGGAGATCGCGCCAAGTATTTGGGCACGATCTTTGGCGTGGCTTTCGGCACGTTGCTCATTGCGCAACAGACCTCGATCTTCGTCGGACTGATGAGCCGCACGGCCAGTCAGATTCTCGACATTCGCGAAGCTTCGATCTGGGTCATGCGTCCCGAAGTGCAAAACGCCGACGAAATCAAACCGCTCGGCGAGAACGACGTCTATCGTGTGCGCGGCGTCCCCGGTGTCTCTTGGGCCGTGCGTTTCTACAAGGGGCTGGCCCGGGCGCGCGTCAGCGACGGCAGTTTTCGCCAGGTCATGCTTATGGGACTGGATGACGATACGCTCGTCGGTGCCCCCACCGAGATGCTGCTTGGCTCTCTCAAAGAACTGCGGCATCCGGACGCCATCATTATCGACAAGGCCGGCTACAGCTATCTCTGGCCGGATCAGCCACTCTCATTGGGAAAAACGCTGGAGATGAACGACCAGCGGGCGATCGTCGTCGGCATTTGCAAGGCGTCGCCGCCGTTCCAAACCTTTCCCGTCGTTTACTCGCGATACACGCAGGCAATGGAATTCGTCACCCAAGAACGGAACCGCATGTCGTTCGTCCTGGCCGAGCCCGACGGTGCGACATCGACCGCGGAAGCTTGCCGACAAATCGAAGCGCAAACCGGTTTGCTTGCCATGTCGCGACTGGACTTCGTCTGGCGCACCGTCGGCTACTATCTGCGCAGCACCGGCATCCCGGTGAACTTCGGCATCACAATCGCGCTGGGTTTCATCGTAGGCACGGCCATCGCCGGCCAGACGTTTTATCTGTTCACGCTAGAAAATCTTCGCCAGTTCGGCGCGCTCAAGGCCATGGGCCTGAGCAACGGACGACTGATCCTGATGGTCCTCTTGCAAGCCACGATCGTCGGCTGCATTGGCTTCGGCATCGGCGTCGGCCTGACGGCGTTGTTCTTCGAGGCGACCAAAAACGTGACGCACCTGGCCGGCTTCTATCTGCCGTGGCAAGTCGTCGCGCTCAGCGCCGCGGCCGTGAGCCTGATCGTGGTCCTGGCCAGCTTTGTCAGCGCTCGCAAAGTGTTGTTTCTCGAACCGGCGGAAGTGTTTCGTGCCTGAACGTATAGGGTGACCGGGGAGCGTCGCGCCGCGTCATGCGGCGCGACGCCCGCATTGAATGATGATCGCAACCTCGAACTCGATCGCCGTCGAATGCCGCGGCCTGGGCAAGGACTTTGGGGCCGGCAATACCGCCGTGCGCGCACTGATCGACGTCGATCTCTCCGTGCTGGCCGGAGAATTGACGCTACTGGTCGGCCCCAGCGGCTGCGGCAAAACAACGTTGATCTCGATCATCGCCGGCTTGTTGCGTCCCACGGCGGGGGATGTCGATGTTTTCGGCCAGACCCAGTCGCAGTTCTCGCCGCAACGGCTCGTGCGCTTTCGCGCCAAAAACATCGGCTTCGTGTTCCAACAATACAACTTGTTGCCCGCGCTGAGCGCCGTGGAAAACGTCGCCGTGCCGCTGTTGATCGCCCGCGTACCACGACGCACGGCGCTACACAAAGCACGTGCCCTGCTCGACGCCGTCGATCTCGGCGCTCGCGCCGACGCATTGCCGCGACAACTCTCCGGTGGCCAGCAGCAACGAGTGGCCATCGCCCGGGCCCTGGTTCACGAGCCTCGCCTCTTGGTGTGCGACGAGCCGACCGCCGCGCTCGACGCCCGGTCCGGTCAGACAGTTCTGGAGTTGATTCGCCGCGTGGCTGTGCAGAACGACCGTGCGGTGATCGTCGTAACACACGACAGCCGCATTTTTTCGTACGGGGATCGAATCGTGTCGATGGCCGATGGACGCGTCGAAAGCGTTACGGCACAAGCAGCCGGGGCACCGGCACAAGGAGAGCGTGATGCGCATGGGTAAATTAGCGCTGCCCGCCATCGGCGTCGTTTGCATCATATTTATGGGCTATCACTTGGCCCGGACGCATCAGACTCCGCCAGCCTACGGCCCGCTGGCCGAGCCGGCGCGCTCTCCGTATCTCGACGTCATCGCCGCGGCGGGCTTGGTCGAGGCGCGGACAGAAAACATCAAAGTCGGCTCCCCGCTTCCCGGCGTCGTGATCCAAGTGTTGGTCGGCGTCGGCGATCATGTAAAAGCCGGCGATCCGCTATTCCGCCTCGACGATCGACAGATCGTGGCCGAGCTGCGCGTACGTGAAGCACAACTGGCCGCGTCCCAGGCAACGCTCGCGCGGATCGAGGAATTGCCACGGCCAGAGGAAATTCCCCCCAGCGAAGCCAAGGTCCGTCGCGCCGAATCCGATGTTGTCGCGCAGCGCGATATGCTCGAGCGACGCGAAAAGCTGTTCGTCCACCGCGCCGTTCCCGAGGAAGAGGTCATCCAGCGACGACAGTCCCTGGCCAGTTCGATCGAGTCCCTGCTCGAGGCCAAGGCCGAGGATCAACTACTAAAGGCCGGTAGCTGGAAGCATGACAAGTCGCTGGCGCGCGTCGACGTCGAACGCAATCGCTCGCTTGTCGAGCAATACCGTACCGAACTTGATCGGCTGCAGGTTCGTGCGCCGGTCACAGGCCAGATCCTGAAGGTCGACGTTCGGCCAGGCGAATATGTCGGCACCCCGCCCGATCAGCCGCTCGTGGTGCTTGGCGACCTTGAGCGACTGCACGTGCGCATCGACATCGACGAACAAGACATCCCGCGTTTCCACCCAGGCATGTCGGGCACGGCCTGCATGCGTGGCAACGCCAGTCATCGGCTGCCGATGACATTCGTGCGCGTCGAACCGTACGTGCAGCCCAAGACCTCGCTAATCGGCAACAGCGTCGAGCGTGTCGACACGCGCGTGCTGCAAGTCATCTACGCGCTCGAACCCGACGCCAAGACGGTCTACGTCGGCCAACAAGTCGACGCGTTCCTCGATGCCTCGCCACCCAGTCCAACGGCCGTGGCCGACGCCACCCCGCGCATCCCCCTACGATCGCCCGCCCCCGAATAAAAACCCCTCTCCCTCCGGGAGAGTGCAGGGTGAGGGAGTTCGCCGCCAAGTGCTTGCGCATATTGGACGGCAAAATCGTAGAGCAATCGGGTCCCGCGCCGTCACCCCTTCTCAGCCGGCACAATTTGTAACGCGCGTAGCGCACCATCCCGTATCACGTGAATCGGCCACGCCATCCCGATGCGGTCATGCGTTAGCACGGCATGCAGATCATCAATACTGCCAATCGAACGGCCGGCGAATTCGACGATCAGATCCCCCTCGGCCAAGCCCGCCGCCGCGGCTGGCCCCCGCGGTTCGACACTCATCACGAGCACCGTCGTGCCAGCGAGAATGTCATGCTGACGGGCCAGGTGCCGCGGCAGTTCGATATTCTGCCCTGCCACACCGATCACGCTGCGTCGCACGCGGCCGTAGGCGATCAATTGCGTGGTTACCAGCCGCGCGGTGTTTACGGCGATCGCAAAACAGATTCCCTGGGCCGGCAGAATCATGGCCGTGTTAACGCCGATCACTTCGCCGTGCGAATTAACCAGCGGCCCGCCCGAGTTTCCGGGGTTCAGCGCCGCGTCAGTTTGAATGATATCGTCCATCAGTCGGCCACTGCCCGCTCGCAACGATCGCCCCAGCGCGCTGACGACGCCCGCAGTCACCGAGCAACTGAAGCCCAACGGATTGCCGATCGCGATGGCCAATTGTCCCACGCGGATCGCCTGGGAATCCCCCAGGGCAACCGGCGGCAGCTCTGACGCATGGGCCCGTATCACGGCCAAGTCGCTATCGGGATCGTCTCCCACGACATCGGCCGAAACCTTCTGCCCGTCCGAGAACATGACCTGCACTTTCGAGGCTTGCGAAACGACGTGGCTGTTGGTCAGGATGAATCCGTCGGGCGTAATCACGAAGCCTGATCCGCTACCGCCCCGGCCTTCTCCCCCCTGCCCTTGTTCGTCACGTCGCGCGGCATGGCGCACGTCGATCTTCACCACCGAGGGGCTAACCGTCTCGGCGGCATGCGTCACGGCCTGCGAATAGGCGTCCAGCAGCGGAAAATCATCGACACCGCGTCGCGCAGCCGGCACGCCAGGCAAACCCGTATGTTCTTCACGCGTCGACAAGTCCAAGAATCCAGGCATAACATCCTCCCTTTCGATCTCCCCAGATCGCACGCTTTCGCAGCGAGGGGTTAAGAATGCTATGCGCCGCGCAGACGCCCGGCAAGCGAGCCCCGCCCGAAGCACGCCAACGTGGCTGGCGCCATTCCTAACGGCTATCATGGCCGCAGCTACGGGCCCAAACGATCGGCCCAGGTTAAGCGCGAAACGAGCCTGACCGCCAAGGCGGAGGAATCTCCCCATGACATTGAATATTGACGCTACCACCCCGCGTCGCGAGTTCCTCAAATCGGCCAGCCTCGGCGCGGCCGCGATCGGCGCCGGACTCGCGACCGCCGGACAAACGGTCACCGCCCGCACCTACGCCGCCAATGAAACGATCTCGATCGGATTGATCGGCGTCGGTGGGCGTTGTCGACACTTGTTAAAGGCCTTGAAGCGCGTCCCCGGCGTGGCGATCAACGCCGTGTGCGACGTTTGGGACAAGAATCTGCAACTGGGAAGCGAGGCCGCGGCCGAGGCTGCGTTTGCCACCAAGGACTACCGGGCCCTGCTCGATCGACCGGACATCGACGCCGTATTGATCGCCACCCCCGACCACTGGCACGTGCCCATCACGGTCGACGCCTGTGCCGCCGGCAAGGACGTCTATGTCGAAAAGCCGCTCACGCATGAACTGTCCGAAGGCGCGGCCGTGATCGAAGCACAGAACAAGCACCAGCGGATCGTGCAGGTCGGCATGCAACAGCGCAGCATGCCCCAATTCCAAAAGGGTTTTGAGATCATCCGTAGCGGACAGCTAGGAAAAATTCACAAGGTCCACCTGACGTGGAATCGCAATCAGCCGCGTCATAACCCCAAGCCCGAAGAGATCGATCCGCACTCAGTCGACTGGCAAAAGTTTCTCGGCACAGCGCCGGAGCAACCTTTTGACCCGTACCGGTTCCGCAATTGGCGCTGGTTCTGGGATTTCGGTGGCGGCATTTTGACGGACTTGATGGTCCATTACCTGGACGTCGCGAATTGGTACTTGGAACTCGACCACCCGCAAACAGCCGCTACGATCGGCGATCATTTCCTGGCGCCAGGGCTGTGGGAAACGCCAGACACGGTGCAAACGCTGCTGCACTATCCCGAGCAAGGAGTTCAGATCTATTACGAGGGCACGTTCGTCAACGCGCGCAACGCGGCGATGCTCGAATTCATGGGAACCGAAGGAACGCTCTATCTCGACCGCGGCCGTTACGAGGTCATCCCTGAGAGAACCAGCAAGCTCGAGCGCAGCGAACTAATAATCGGCGAGGGACCGCGCGGCGCCGACTTTTACACCGAGCCCGACGGCGAATTCCTGCATCTCACCAATTGGGTCGACTGCATGCGCAGCCGCCAGCGCCCGAATGCCCCGGCCGAGGCCGGCGTCATTGCCGTCAAAGGGGCCCATCTGGGCAACCGCGCCCTGCGCTCAGGCCAAGTGGCCCAGTGGCAAACGACATAGCGCAAACGACGCCAAATCCTTTTCCCATCCGGAGTTGCCAGTGCAGACAGCATTCGGGGGCACCCCTCGGACCGGCAAAAAGGCTACAATCCAGCAGTGCATCGGGCCAGCAGCGTCGGGCAGACGATCCGCCGCAGTCTCGGAATGCACCGGGGGTGAGGGACCACCGTACAAAGAAGATGCCGGAAAAGGAGAATGGCGTTATGCGATATCGAACGAATCAAATCGGCATCGGGCTGATCATTGCCGGACTGTTGGTCAGCAATGTTGCTGCGGCACAGGAAGAGCTACCAACACCTCGTCCTGCTCCGGCCCCAGCCGGTCCGCCACCGCGTGCCCCGCTGCGTCGCCCGCTAACCGATGCACAGCGTGCCGAGCGTCGCGAGCGATTGCTGAACATTGGTGGCCAGGTCTTAAACGCCGTCGTCCCGCCCGACCCCAACGCCCCCGGCGCGGCGGCTGCGATCGATATTCCGAAACTGAATACCGCGATGGGCCCCCTTTTAACGACACTGCTCGGCGGCGGTCGCGACATCGAATCGTTGCGAATCGGCTTTGATCCCGAAGGGACGAATTTTGCCGAGGACCACATTCGTCTCAGCGTCGATGCGGCCTTGCGCCGCACAAACTGGGCCGAAGTACCCAGCCGGCTCAGCGGCAGCCTCGGCGCGCAAGTTGTTCAAAACGACGCCGGCGGATTGGTGGCTGTCGTTGATGGCCGGTTCCGTTTGCAAACGCCCGTGGTGGCCCTAGCGAACTACGCGCTCGCACAATACAAGCAGCGGCAAAGCAAGAAATCGGACGATGCCCCCCCCGCGCCCGCCGGGGCACAGACGCCCGAGTACGTCTTCGCATTCGCAACCACGGAAACCACGGACGAAATCTTCGGCCGTTTGTTGGACGAACGCCTCGCTCGCATCGATCACTTCGAAACGCTCGACGATGTGGCCGACCTGCTGACCGCCATCTCAGGCTTGCGACTAACGGCCGCCGATCTACGCATCGAGCAGTTGCGCGATCAGGCGCGTGCAGCGAAAGATCCGGCGGTGCGCGACGACCTCAACTCGCAACTTACGGAAACCCGGGCGCAACGCGACAAGCTCTTCGATGTCCGCCCGCGAATCTCACGTCGTCCGAACGGCGCGGTAGAGATGATCGGACTGGACATGGTCGGCTCAGAGATTTATCCCGGCGCGGACATGCGTCAATTGGAATGCCGCATCCAGGAAAACGAAATCACGCTGCAAGCCTCGGGAGCACTCACGCGCTGGGTGGAAATCTATCCACTGGCTAAACCCTTGGTGATGGGCGTCCTCCAACGCATTCAAAACGGTGACCCACGAGCGCTCGACGCAGTGCGGCCGTTTATCGAAGGTCCGCTCGGCCGCGGCCGGGCGATCATCATCGGCGAGCCGTAAGCGCGGTCACGCACAAGGCGAGAGCGAAGCAGATTTCTTTGCAGGCCGATGCCGACTCGGCTATGCTGACGCGCGATCGTTAGCCCGCTGTTGTCACGCCTTCGCTCCTTCCCCGCCGAGGTCCCGCCATGTCATTCCTTCGGATTGCCGTGCTCGTTTTATTCGCGAACGCCTTGCTCACTGTGGGCGCAATCTCTGCGGTGTTCAGTCACGCTGCCGAACCTGTGACGCTTGCGAACTACACCGCACCGACGGCAAACACGGCGGATGAACCGCTGGCCGCGGCCTTCTCGCTAACTCGCGCAGCCGATTTCCTGGATTCCGCCGCGCTCGACTGGCAACAAACGCGCGGCTGCATGACCTGCCACACGAACTACGCCTATCTGATGGCGCGTCCGGCGATCTCGGCCGACGTTCCGGCCCACGCCGAGGTGCGCAAATTCGCCGAGCAATTGGTCACCGAGCGTTGGCCCGACAAAGGCCCTCGCTGGGATGCCGAGGTCGTGGCGACCGGCACGATCCTGGCCTTCAACGATTCAGTAACCTCGGGCAAGCTGCATCCGATCACGCGGCAAGCGCTCGACAAGATGTGGACGCTGCAGCGTGAAGATGGCGGCTGGACCTGGTTGAAGTGTGATTGGCCGCCGATGGAGTCCGATGATCACTTCGGCGTCAGCTTCGCGGCGATCGGTGCAGGCGTCGCTCCGGATGGCTATGCCGACACGCCCGCCGCCAAGGCCGGCCTCGCGAAGATTCGCAAATATCTCGCCGAAAACCCACCGCCGACATTGCATCACAAGGCAATGGTCCTTTGGGCATCGACCTACGTGCCGGACCTGATGTCCGAGGCGGACCGGCAAGCGTGCATCGATTCGCTGCGAACGTTGCAGCACGAGGATGGCGGTTGGGGGCTGGCCACGCTCGGCGATTGGCAACGCGGCGACGGCTCGCCGCAAGACACCACGAGCAGCGACGGCTACGGCACAGGGTTCGTGATCTACGTCCTGCGCCGGGCAGGCGTTTCGGCCGATGACGCACAACTTCAGCACGGCGTCACCTGGCTGAAAACGCATCAGCGCGAAAGCGGGCGCTGGTTCTCGCGCTCGCTCCACGCCGACAGCAAGCACTACATCTCACACGCCGGCACCGCCTTCGCCGTGCTGGCCCTCAAGTCGTGCGAAGCAGCGGGCCCGACAAGATAGCCAGCGTTTTAAGCAGCAATGCGCCAAACGCAGGGGGCATCATTGTTCGTGGGCAAGCAATCTGTATTGACGCACCGGGGTGGCAACGCCCCCGGGCTAACCTTTTTTCTACACGGTGTAGACCGTCGAGAAGACGCGCGTGTACGATAAAGTCAGCAGCGAATGCAGTATTTAGCATCATGCAGTTCGACGTAACAAACTGACGTGCATAATGCGGCCCTTTTCGAGTGCGCCTTACTCCAGATCATTATTTTTTGTAATTACGTTCGCGTTGATATTTTTGGGTTTGGCAGTGCCGGCCCGGCAGGGTTCGCATAAAAGCTGGATGTGCTCTCTCCATGGCACATCGGCCGGGTGGGTCAAGCCCGTAGCGCATGGTTGGCCGTTTCGGTTTACGGAGCGCATTGAGTATCCCGGCATAAAGTCGTCGACGCTGAAGGTTGCCCCCTTCGACATTCTCGCGCTACTTGGCGACCTCATTGTAGCGGCCGTTATTGCAACGATTACATGGTTCGTGATCAGGCGTATCTTGCACGTCACGAGGCGCGGTTTTGCTTTCCGCCTTCGGTCGTTAATGCTTGTTGTCGCGATATTTGCTGTCATTGGCGCAATCTGCCAATGGAATATCAGACGAGTCAACTTCACCGTCGATGCGATCTCAAGATTGGATGCAGTTGCAGGCGTCCGTCCTTTCGTTTCCTTGGGCGAAATTCCCGATTGGCTCATGACCAAGTGCGGCTTCATCTGGATGTACCACGCGTATGTCGACCTGCCCGAGGACGAGGAGTCTATCGAACTTGTAAGGCGACTTGGCGCCCAGTATCCCGGCACAGTGACCCTTAGGATTGACCTTTCCCAATTTCCGTCTCCCTTGACCTTAGCACTGCCCTTCCGTGGGATTGACGAAGTTGAGGTCAGTGCTGACGGCAGTGAATCACTCGCCTTTCTGCAAGCCTTTCCCGATCTGCGATCTCTTCGCATTAGCGTATCCAGCTCCTCCGAGGATGCTCGCTTTGACTGCTCATCGCTGGGAAGACTCAGCACGCTTCGAGTACTTATCATTCAGGCGTATGGAATTCCGGACCTGTTGTCGGATGACGAGATCAAGGAACTTCTCGGTTTAACGCTACTCGAAATGCTAACGATTTCGAGTAGCGACATAACAGGCGATGGCCTGAAAGCGCTGTCGGAGCTTCCAGCGCTTCAGTCTCTGGTTCTGGTCGATGCACTGGTTGACGACGAAAGCCTTCGATACCTAGATACGTTTCCCTCGTTGAGCACACTGGGACTCGGCGGCACGGCTGTGACGGAAAAGGGACTCGAATACATCCGCAAGGCGCCACACTTACGTAGGCTAAAACTTGACCATTTACCTCTCACTGACGCCGGCATGCGATCACTCAGCTCCCTGCAAAAGCTCGAGGCCCTTTCTTTGAGCCATACGCGCATTAGCGATGCTGGATTTGCAGAGTTGGGCAAGATGCCGCAGTTGAAAGATCTGGACATTGACAAAACCGACATCAAATCGTTGACCCCGGCCGTTAATGGGTTCCCTCAATTGCATGTCCTGACGGCATCCGATACTCGCGTGACGGACGTTAATGCATCGGCATTGCAACAACGGAGGCCATCTATTCGAATTGTCCGTCAGCCGGACGCGGCCGCTGTTCAGACGTTGAAAGATCAACTAAATGGTATCCGGCAAGGACAGGGAGATACGATCGTAATCGGACCGACCATCAACAACGCCGATCTCAGCGGGCTTAATGCTTCCAACGTCGGAGGACTAACAACGATATGGAACGGGAGTTCGTTTATCGACAAGCGAGGAATCAAGTCATTGGGCAAGCTCACTTCCGTGTTGACGCTCCACTTGCGATGCCCTCACAGCAGCGACGAATGGAAGGCCTGGAGCGACGCATGCCCGAATATTAGGTTCCTCGAGTTGCAAGGCACAACGCTTGATGATGCTGACCTTGTCGATTTGGGCATGTTCAACAATCTGCGCGAAATATATGTCGGGGACACGACGGTGACAATTGCTGGAATCATTCCCTATTTACGGACGCAGAAAATCGAACTGCTTGGGATTGACGCTCATCAACTCGCAGAGGGGCGCGCCCACCTAACGTCTTTACGCTCGCTTCCGCGGGTCCACGTCGGTTCAGATTATCCACGCAACCTCCCAGACAATTGGCTCGAGATTCAGCAGGAAATCGAGCACGATTACCCAAATATCACCCTCTGGCAGTAACTGCCCTTTAAGACGAGCCTAGGAATCCACGTGATCGAGACTAGGCACGATCGCACGTGAAATGGGTTGCGTTGCGTCGCCCGCGTCATAGTCCATTCTCATTGCGCCCAAGGGATGTGATATCCCTCGGCGCCGAGCGTGATCCGATACAGGCTCTTGTCGACGGTCACATACAACGTGTGCGCGTCGGCGCCGATTCCGAATTCGCAATTGCTCGGCAGGCCGACCGGCTGCGCGGCATCCGGCTGCGATGGGCCTGTCGCAATATAGGCCAACTCCTTGCCCTGCGGATTCAAAACCAGCACACCCGGCCGCTTCGCGCTGCGTGCGGTCAGATACAGGTTGCCGCGCGCGTCGACCGTCATGCCATCGCAACCATCTTCGCTGCCGAAATCGATCACAGTGCGCCGCGCCCCGCTGACTGCGCCGCCGGCATCCAGCGGAAACGCGTAGACTTTCATCGCCCCCTTGGCTGGCTTCTCGCCCAGCGTGATTCGATCGCTGCCGTTATTGGTGTCCGCCACGTACAGCGTTTGCTGGTCCGGGCTGATCGCGATGCCGTTCGGTTTTTCCACTTCGCGCGTCACTTCAACAACCTTGCCGTCAGGATCGATGCGATAGACGGCACGCACGTCCAACTCGCGCGGCTCGGCCCCCAGGTAACGCGGATCGGTGAAATAAATATGTCCGCTCTTGTCGATCGTCACGTCGTTTGGCGCGTTGAATCGCTTGCCGTTGAACCGATCGGCCAGCACGGTGCGTTTGCCCGTCTTCACGTCCCAGCGAGAAACACACTGCCCTCCCTGGTCGGACCCTTCGCAGGCAATGAGCCCCCCTTTCGCGTCGAAGATCAAACCGTTGGCCTTACCGCTATCGTCGGTGAAGACACTCGTCTTCTGCGTGTTCGGATCGAAACGGACAATCAGCCCTCGATCCGCCCCCTCGGGTATGTCGGTGAAATAAATAGTTCCATCGGGGGCCGCGGCCGGTCCTTCGGTCAGTCCACCCTTGATGGGTGCCGTGCGTGTGTACAACAGTTCGAGTTTGGCGCCAGCCGGAACGATTTCCTGATCAGCACCGCTCGCTGTGGCGATAAAGGACACAAAGATCGCGATCGCGTGAACGAGTAGTTTGGTCTTTAAATGCATAGGGCAAGGTTCCTTAACGGATGCGTAATATTGGCGTCATATCACGCGGTCATGGCGATGTCACGCGCCGGTCATTCCGCAATGCGTGACGTTTCACCGACAGGCGGCACGAATTTGCACGGCGCTAACGGGTCGTGTTTAATGATCGTTGTCCACGAGACACAAAGGCTTGCGAGCGATTCGAGCATCGACAATCGCTCGTTCCCGTACGCCCCATTCTGATTCACTTGGGAGGCCCTGCCATGACTCGCGATTCGCGTTCCTGCCCTGACTGTGCTTCGTCGGCCGATCGGATCGAACCGAATTCGTCCGTCAACCGGCGCGACTTTTTGCGCACCGCAGGCATCGTGGGCGCGGCGGCCTCGACCGGATTATGGACGCCCGGCCGTAGCTGGGCCGCGGACACGACCCCCAGCGGCTCGGCTCCGGAATCGCTCGTCAAGGTCCTCTACGAGGCGCTCAAGCCCGAGCAGCGGGCCAAGGTTTGCTACGAATGGGACCATCAGGATCCCAAACGCGGGCTGTTGCGAACGCACGTCGCCAACAACTGGAAGATCAACGACGAGGAAATCGCCGGCGATTTCTACACCGCCGATCAACAAGACATCATTCGCAAGATATTCGAAGGCATCATCCAGCCCGACTGGCACAAGCGGATCTATCAGCAGTTGGACGACGACGCCGGCGGTTACGGCAATGATCAAAGCATCGCCATCTTCGGCGTCCCGGGCTCAGGCAAGTACGAGTTCGTAATGACCGGCCGGCACATGACGCTGCGTTGCGACGGCGATTCGTCCGACAGCGTCGCCTTCGGCGGACCGATCTTCTACGGTCACGCCGCGGACAGCTTCAACGAAGGCCCCACGCATCCGGGCAATGTTTTCTGGCCGCAGGCCGTGGCCGCGAACAAGGTCTACACGATGATGGACGAGAAGCAGCGCAAGGTGGCGCTCGTCGACAAGCTGCCTGCCGAGAACAAGGTGAGTTTCCGCGGCGATGCGGGCGGTTTCCCCGGCATCCCCGTCACGGAATTGTCGAGCGATCAGCGCGAAGAGTTGCAAAAGGTCTTGCAAGTGCTGGTCGAGCCATACCGCCAAAGCGATCGTGACGAGGTGATCAATTGCCTCAAGGCGCAAGGGGGCCTCGATAAGTGCTCGCTGGCATTCTACAAGGACGGCGATATCGGCAACGACAAGGTGTGGGACTGCTGGCGATTGGAAGGCCCAGCGTTCGTCTGGTACTTCCGCGGCACGCCCCACGTCCACGTGTGGGTCAACGTCGCCAGCGATCCGTCAGTAAAGCTGAACGCGTAAACGCGCGAAGCTGCACGAAATACGCGAATTGTCACCGGCGGTTCACGGCGCCTGGCGATAAGCCTCGCGCTCGAACGGGTTGTCCCAGTAGGGGCTTCGTCCGGCGAGCCATAACGCCAACGAGCAGATTCCATAGGCTGGCAGAAACGCCGGGCCCCAACGCTCGTATTGTGCGACGTGAACCAACTCGTGGTCGCGCGTCGCGTCGAGTGCGTCTCGGTCGAGCCCCAAAATTATATGCCCAAGCGTCACGGCAGCCGCGCCGCGCACGGGCGGAACATGCGTGAGCATCCACGTCACGGCGCCGCCCCA
Source organism: Pirellulales bacterium (assembly GCA_036499395.1). Classification (NCBI taxonomy): domain Bacteria; kingdom Pseudomonadati; phylum Planctomycetota; class Planctomycetia; order Pirellulales; species Pirellulales bacterium. Next base: position 122,109 of record DASYDW010000068.1, on the reverse strand, counting down.
GCATTCCAGCGTCCGGCCGCGCCGCCTTACGCGGCTCCCGGTGGCCAATCCGAGCAGTCCGGCCAACAGCCCCAGCGCGCTCGCTGGTGACGCCCAGACGATCACAACCACAAGGCGCAAAGTTGCCATGGCGCAGGCGACCCGATTAAGAAATCTCGCGACTAGCCGGCCGTGAGTAGGATTTTGCCGTCGCGTCCCGACTTCATCGCATGGGCGAGCGCTTCGGTGATCTTCGACAGCGGGTAGGCCGCTTCGACCTCGGTGCGCAGGGTCCCCTCGGCAACCAGTTTGATCAGCTCGCCAAAGACGGCCATCTGATCCGCCGGCGTTGCCTGATTGAACCAATGCGCCAGCCAAAATCCACGCAGCGTCACGCTGCGAAAGATCACATCCTGTTGAGTCACGATGCACGGCTGTCCCGACAGGGCGCCATAGTTCACCACCGTGCCGCCGGGCGAAACGCTATGCGCCAAGCGCCCCGTCGCTTCGCCCCCCACGGCGTCGATCGCCAACCGGATCGTGGCTTTCCCCGTCGCTTCGGCAATTTTTTTGTGCAAGTCGGGCCCGTCAACCACGACCACATCGGCCCCCAGCTTCTTTAGCGGCTCGACCAGCGCTTCACGCCTTACGACGTTGACGGTCTTTAGTTGGCGTCGCCGCGCCAGCGTGATCAAGTACGACCCCACGCCTGAATTAGCAGCATTCTGAATGACCCACTCGCCGGGCTTCAAATCGACAATGTCGCGAAGCATTAGTAGCGCGGTCGGCGGATTCACGGTCAGCATCGCCAGCTGCTGGCGATCGGCGTTCGCCGGCATCGGCACCAGACGCGCGGCGGGCACCAGCATCTTTTCGCGCCACGCGCCCACGCCGGCCGGCAGCAACACGATGTCGCCGACTTTCACGTTCTTCACTTCGGGGCCGACTTCGAGGACGCGTCCCAGCCCTTCGTTACCCGGCACGGCGGGTAACTTCGGCAGAATGCCGTACTGCGCCGATAGCGTCAGTACGTCCGAAGGATTGATCGGCGACGCCTCGAGCGCCACGATGGCCTGCCCGGCTGCCGGAGCGACCGGATCCGGTAATTCGACGCACTTCGCGACTTCCAACGGATTCCCAAACGCCTCGATCTGAACGGCCTTCATGCGTATGCCCTGCGAAGTGTCTTGAAAATGAAAAAGAATCGACTGTAAAGACTCAGCGGACCGCGTCCGATTACGTGGCGAGTAAGAAGATCGCTCACGATTTCCTGGAACCGGCCGCGGCTCCGCGCTCGGCAAGCGGCAGATCGCGGGCCAAGGCCTCGCTCTCGGCGCGCCAGGCCCGATCCGCGGACATAAGCGGCGCCAACTGCCGGGCGCACCAGCGGCGCGCCACCACAATGGCCCGCGCATCGCCATCCGCCTGAAAATTCCACTGTGCGTCGTCCAGTAACAGGGCCGCGGCCATGACTCGCGCCAGGCTATAGGCGAACGCTCGAGCGCCGGCTTGCTGATAGTCGCGCCCTTCGGCCAGCGCCGCCGGCAAAAAGGCGCGCACCTGCCGGGCTGCTTCGGCTGCTCGAGCAACGGCCGGAGCCAAATCGCTGAGAGTCACGCCCGACAGCAGCTCGTCGACCTCGGCCATAAACGGACCGAACGCGTCCGATTTCTCGATCGCGCGCAGCGCGTCGAGGCTCAACACGTTGGTCGTCCCTTCCCAGATCGACAGGACCTGCGCGTCGCGCAGCAACCGCGGAAAGCCCGTGTTCTCGACGTAGCCCGCCCCGCCAAATCCTTCAACGACCTCGCTGGCCGAGGCGACCGATTGTCGGGCCGTGTACAGCTTTGCCAACGGGGTAAGCAGCCGCAGCACCGCCGACTCTTCGCTGGTCGCGGCGCCGCATTCTTCTTTTCCCAACAGATCGAGCGCGCGGAACGCCAACTGAAATCCGGCCTGAAATTCTATGGCCAAGTCGGCCAGCGTCTCGACGTGCAGCGGCTGATCGATCAAGAATTTGCCGAACGCCTCGCGCCGCTGGGCGTAATCACGCGCCAAGGCGAGGCCCCGGCGCATTCCCGAGATCGCGCCAATCACGTTGTGCAGTCGCGTGATGTTGACGAGCGTCGTGATATTTTTGACGCCGTCCCCCGTCTCACCAAGCAACTTGGCCCGCGTCCCCTCCAAGCTCAACTCGGCCGTCGGCAGGCTGCGCGTGCCCAGCTTGTCTTTCAGGCGATGGATCAGGATGTGGTTCAATTCGCCCGATGGCTGACGCGTTTCGAGATAGAACAGGCTCAGGCCCCGGCTGCCGGGCGTTGACTTGCCGCTCTCATCCTCGATCCGGGCCAGGGTCATGGTCATCTGCGCCGTCGTGGCCGAGGTGAACCATTTTGTTCCGTGCAGCTGATACCACGGTCCAGCATCATGTCGGGCGACGGTTTCCGTACGGCCGACGTCCGAGCCGCCGGTGCGCTCAGTCATCCATTGTCCGCTGGTCCAGAATTGCTGCGGATCGCGCGACGTCAAATGGCGAAACGCGCCAGCTTGCAATTCCTTGTCGCGCATCACTTCGATCAGCCTGGCGGCCCCATCAGTCATGGCCAAGGGGCAAGAATAAGTGGCTGACGAAGGATTGAATAAATAGAGCTTGGCGAACTGATAGATCCGCGACAGCGCGCCGAGCTTCCGCTCGTAGCCGATCGCGATCAGCCCTTCCTCGGCGCTCACGCGCTCCAGATCTTGCCAGCCTTGCGCCGTGTCGATTCGATCGATGCGCCGTCCCCACGGGTCGAACTGCACCAGCTCCGGCTCGTGGGCATGGGCGTCCTCGCCCATCGCCAACACGTCGCTCGCGACCCGCTGTCCGAAGCGATGCAAGTCAGGCTCGATCTCGGCCAGCATCTCGGCCGGCAGACGGCGCGTCAAAAAACGACGCAGGACATGATCGTCGTCGTATTGATTGGCCAGAACCGGCGCATCCTGAAAGAAGTTCGCCACAGGATAAGCTCACGCGATTTTGTGCCGCAGGAATTCGGTCCCGAAAATTCCACGCGGCGGGAAATGATGCGATCAAGGACCAGCCGTGCATTGTATCCCTGGCCGTCCCCCTAACAATCAAAGGTCACCGCCCAGACTCGCTGCCCTCTGCCTACTGCCTACGGCACCAGATATCCGGTCTATGCGGCCCCAATCGGCCGGTCTGGCCCGAATTGTGGACCGCACCGCTGTAAGCTACGTTCAAACAGGCGTCCGGCGGCACGAAACCGGCGGTAACACGCCTGAAAATCCGCAGCAAGCGAGGCTTACCCACTATGAGCGATCCCGACCACGAAGCCCGACATCCGGCCGATGCGGCAGCGACGCCCGGGACATTTGAAAGCCTGGGTCGAAAACTCGACGAGCGTCCCGAAGTACGCGCCGCTGAGGAAGCCCTTCGGCAGGCTCAAGCACAGTTCGAACATGCCAAGGCGCACTACCACGAGATGCGCGAGCAGGCCGTGGCGGATGTACACGATGCTCGCCGCCGTAACACCGGCGACTTCCTTTCCACGGCCCTGGAACTGGTGCGAAAATACCCGGGCGCTGGCGTTGTCGCCGCGCTCGCTTGCGGGTGGTTTGCCGGAAAGATTTTTCGCCGCTAAGAGTCGTTCGCGGCGCAGGACGTGCTCCTAGCCCGGACGACGGCTCGATTCCTTCGCGCATTCCCAAGGTTCCGCAGATGGTCTCCCGTCGCGTCATTGATGCCGAGATTGCTTCGCGCAAGCGGCAATTGCGGGCGGAAATCGCGCAGTCGCGGGCTGCAACCCGCGCGACGATCAGCGACCTGGAGCAACAACGCCGCCGGCTGACTTCCTGGCGAACTTACGTACAACAGTTCCCGGTCGCGGCGCTGGGGGTCTCGTTCGGCGTGGGCATTTTGCTCACCGCAGTCCGCCCCGGCCGACGCCTGCCGAGGACGATCGCGACAAGCCTAATCAATTGGGGGCTCACCTCGGTACGTCGAGGCGCACTCAACGAACTACTGGGTGTATGGTCCAGCCTCCGACAGCCCGACGACCTCGATTCCGAATAATCCGAATTTGATGGCGCAAGACAAGGACTCACTTTTTGGCCCAACGATGGCTGACCTCGGTCGGCTTCGCGAGGAGCTGCGCGCCTTGGTCGCTATCCGCTGGGAACTCGCCCGGCTGGAACTGGTAACCGCCTTTGCCGACGTACGACGTCTGGTCGTCGCTCTGGTGATTGCGGGACTGCTGGCCCTGATTTCCTTGCCGGTGCTCGTCGTCGCCACGGCAAACGCCCTGGGAGGCGTTCTAGGGCTCAGCGTGACCGGCTGGCTCTTCATTTCCTTTGCCACCCTGGTCGTGGCTGCCGGGGCCGTTGCCTGGTTGGGATGGCGCCGATTCCAACGGCATTTCGTCGGCCTGGAAGAAACGCTCGAGGTCCTGCAAGAGGATCAGGCCTGGGTCGAATCGCTCACGGCGTCCGTTAAGCCGAAGAGCCGCTAGGCTCGCTCTCCGACATTTCCTGGCCAGCGTACGTGCGAACTTGCCACGTAGCAGTCCCAAGAAAGCTCATCCGCAGATTGCGCAGATAGACGCAGATTTGAAGACGCCGGCGGCAGCATCAAACCACCCCAGGGAAGTCATCTGCGTAATCGGTGAAATCTGCGGCTAAACGTCTTTGATGGACAGGCGAGGCGGACGCGCCCTGCCCGCCAACAGCCTGGGGATTAACCAACCCCTGGCATGGCGTCCTGGTCGCACATCGAGTCCATGCCCAACCGCGTCCGCAACTCTTCGAATTCGCGGAAGTAGTTGTCGCTCGACGAATGAACATGCTCGGCTTCGGTGATGAATTTCATCTGGTCGTCGCACGGCATGCTGCGTTCGCGGAAGACGTTCTCGAAATGGGTCAGATCCTCGCCGTAAACGATCAGCAGCTTGTGCTCGTCGAATTGCACTTCCTGCGGCACTGCAGGATTCAGTACGGCAATGCCTACGCAGCCATCGTTCAACAGCAGATCTTCGTAGTCCCAGAGGATGCTCTTTAGCACCGGCATGTCGATGTGCTCGCGGTACAGATCCACATGCCCGCGCGCTTCGCGGTTGTGGCTCGTTTCGAGTACAACGTCGACCTCGGGTCCCAACGGATCGAGCAGGTCCATGAAAATCTCGAACAATTCCTCGCGCGAGGCCGCGCCCATCAACACCGGCACCGAGCAGCGATTGTCGGCGTCGTTGTACATGTCGTGCCGGTAACCCTGGCGAGGCACTACCTGCAAGTCGTACGACGGACGAATCGCGTCGGTCAGCGTGAAATCGCCATAGCGACCCACGCCGAGATGGGCTTCCAAATCAGCTTCGCTCAATTGCTCGAAGCTGCTGGTACCCGTCGGGGCAGCGCCATCGCGGAAGACATTGCGGAAAAAGCGTTTCAAAAAGCCCATGGATCGAGGGTCCCGAATCAGTTGTGTGGGCAAACAATGCGTCGATACGGCCGGCGATTGACCGAATCCTCAAAAAACACTAGGTCACTGTTCCATTCACGCCCGGGGTGCGTCCTCACGAAATCCTGACGTTCCGGGCCGGGCAGCCGTAGAAGTCCTACGATCGGCCCCAGGCTTATAATGGTTTCTGGCACCCGATTTCCCCCGTCGTGCCCCCCCTCATTCCGAGGGACACGACAACGGGCAAATGGTCGCTGGATCGTGAACTGTTGTTCCTAAAAATTAGTTTAGCACTCGCCCTGAGATCAGGAGCCAAACCAGCTCGTGTGTCGCGGAGAAATGTCTTGGTTGTCGCGCAGAAATGCTTGTTCGGCCGGCTTCAAATCTCGTTGCATCTCACGTAGTTGAAAAACTCGCATCTCCTGTTCCGCAAGGGCAACAAAAAAGGAAGCCTCTCTCACGCGTGCCTGCGTGCGAAAAGACTTCCCTGATCAGCGTCGAATTGTACGTATCCTTCGATCGTCGCCCGTTACCATCCGTACTGGTGGCATCGGCCGATCGAATGTTGGCTGGTACAAGTCCTTCAGGTACCAGCCCTGTAACCACTGCTACCACTACGGTACGCGTGGTGACTATATTTCGTTCGATTTGTTTTGCGAAGGTTCCGAGAGTCAAGTTGGATCGAGTACTACCAGTCAGGCCGACTGCCGGCCATCAACTCGAATACAGGCCAACGAGACGTTCGTCAGAAACCGCGCATGCGTTTGGGCCGAACCATCGATCCTGGAACCAGGAGCACGACCCCGGTGAAAAACATAACCGGCCACCCCGCCTCGTCAGCCAATCCTAGAGTCATGCGGCCAATAATCCAGTGGCCGGTGCCGGCGCTAGTTTTTGCGGCCGTAATATCGGTGCTATCGTTCGACTTGGTCCCGGAAATATGCGGTCTGTCCGCAGTGCTGAAGGCCGCTCCGCCTCCCGCCTCTTCCGCGGAAAGTGCTACCAGAGCAGGCGCGAGCGCCGACACTCGACGGTCGAAATTGCTCGACCGCGAGGAATGGGACGTCTATTACATCGGCGACGCCCAGTTGGGTTACGGCTATACCCGCTGGCAAGCCGTCGCGGACGCCCCCGACCTGATCCGGGCCGAGGGCCTGCTGCACCTCTCGATCAAACGATTCGGCGAAGAGACAGTTTCCGAAGCACGCATGTCCGTTGTCGAAACCTCGGCCGGGCTGGTGCGCAGTTTTTCCTCGGATACCAGGCTGGGGCCAACGCCCAACGTTACGCGGGGCGAACTGGCCGGCGACAAGATGCAGATTACAACCGAGTCCGGCGGTCAAAAGCGGCAGACCACCCTCGCCTGGCCGCGCACGACCGGAGGCTATTTCGCCATTGAGGAAAGCCTTCGCGATCAGCCCATGCAGCCGGGCGAGACGCGCGCGATTTCGACGTTGATGCCGATCTTCAATCAAATCGCAAAGACCGAACTGCGCGCCGTACGGCTCGAAGCAACCGAGCTGCTCAAGGAAAAGCGCGAGTTGCTGCGAATCGAAACCAAAACCACGCTCCCGGGTGCCGCGCCGATCGAGGGTATTCAATGGACCGACACCACGGGGCAGACGCTAAAATCATCCACACCGTCGATGAATCAGACGTCCTATCGCACGACCAAAGCAATCGCGTTGCGCGGCACGTCAGCACAGGCTCTCGATCTTGGGAAACAATCCCTCGTAAAGCTCTCGCACCCGCCTGCCGACGCGCACGGCGCCAAGCAGATCCGCTATCGCGTGCACCTGGATGACGCGGATCCTGCCGAAATCTTCGTCAATGATGAGAGTCAGTCGGTCCATCGAATCAACGACCGCGACTCCGAGGTCACGGTCCGCGCGATTCGTCCCGACGACGCGCCGCACAACGCGATCTCAGCCGGCAAACCATCGGACGACGACCGGCGCGCGAGCAGTATTGTCCAAAGTGATGATCCCCGCATCATCGCCATGGCCAAGGAAGCTATGAAAAATGTGCAAGGCGCAGGCCCCAGCGCCGTGGCTCTCGAGCGCTACGTTCACGGACACGTGACTGAAAAGAACTATTCGCAAACGTTCGCCACCGCCTCGGAAGTGGCCAAGACTCTGGAGGGGGATTGCACCGAGCACGCCGTCCTGCTCGCGGCGCTCTTGCGGGCCCAAGGCATACCGGCACGCGTCGCGATCGGCATGGTTTACGTGTCGAGCGTTCAGGCCTTCGCGTTCCACATGTGGACCGAAGCCTTCGTCGACGGCCATTGGATCGGCCTGGATGGCACGCTGGGCCGGGGAGGCGTCAGCGCAGGGCATTTGAAGTTGGCCACCAGCAGCCTGCAGGACGAAACCGCGTTTGCGACGTTCCTGCCCGTCATGCAGGTACTGGGGAAGCTGAAGATCGACGTCGTCGACGAACAACGCTAGCGCAACCGGCTGTGAACCGCCGAGCCCCGGTACGTGCTGCCGAACCTAGGTGTTACTCGGGAAGCTTGAAATCCCCGATGAATAGCTGGCTCGCATGATCGGGCGTTCGATTCGACGTCCACATCAATTGTTTCGCATCCGGCGAAAAGACCGGCAGCACGTCCGCCGTCGGATTGTCGGTCACCCGAGTAATTGGACCGGGCTGAATCTTACCGTCGCGCTTTCCGAAGTGCATCAACCACAGGTCATAGTTCGGTCGGGCCTCGGGATCGCTATGGTCGGCGCCGGTCCAGATGATATACGGCTGCGTCGGGTGCCAATAGGGAGCCCAATTGACGCTGTTCGGATTCGAGGTCAGCGGCGTTTCGTTCGCGCCATCAGCGCCGATCACGTAGATCTGCAAGAAACCTTCCTTGTCGCGGTCGCTGCGAAACACAACCCATTTCCCATCTGGCGAAAAGAACGGCCCACCGTCGTAGCCGGGCGTATTGGGCAACTGGCGGACGTTAGCACCGTCGGCATCCATCACGTAAATATCGGGATCGCCGTCGCGCGTGCTGCAAAACACAATCTGCTTGCCATCCGGTGAGTAAGCCCCCTCGGCATCGTAGCCAGGCGAGTCGGTCGACTGCTGCAAGTGCCCACCGTCAGTGTCGGCAGTAAAGATGTCCATGTACGGGTCGAAATTCCACTCATAACGTCGGCGCCGGCCAGCCTTGGCGTCTTCGGCCTGCTGGCGGCGTTCGTCCTTTTCGGTCTTGTCGAGTTGCGGGTCGAGATGGCTCGACGCGTAAATCAGCTTTTTGCCATCCGGCCGAAAATTGGCGCATGTCGTACGGCCGCGCCCCGTGCTCACACGATGCGGCACGTCGCCAGAGAGCTTTTGCCGGTAGATTTGATAAAAGGGATAGTCCTTCGGCACGGCTTGATAGATGATCTCATTGCCGTCGGGCGAAAAGTATCCCTCGCCCGCCTTCACGAAGCCGTCGGTCACTTGCCGCACGTTGCTCAGGAACTTGCTCTCGATCGATTCCTGTGCCACGGCGCTTCGGGCTGCGGCAAATCCACAAGCGGCGCCAACCACGAGCAAGCACAGGAATTGCAACGAACGGTAAAGATTGCGAATCATCAACTTCGGCTCCTCCAGAAATACAACGAGCGTTCACCGCCCGGGCGCAGCGTGAATTTGGTACGCTTGATTCGAAGATTATAGTCGCAGGTCGTCCCTCTAGCACGCCGACGCCGCCCACGCCAATTTGCCTCCGCAGGTGCCTTTGATGAAGATCTACACAAAGACCGGAGACGCAGGCGAGACCGGACTTTTCGGCGGTCCGCGTGTGCCGAAGGATGCGCCTCGGATCGAAGCCTACGGCACGGTCGACGAGCTCAACGCGCTGTTGGGACTCGTGCGCTGTGAAACGCTGGCCCCAGACATCGACGCGCTGCTGGCCCGCATCCAAAATGAACTCTTTGACGTGGGGGCCGAACTGGCGACGCCAAACCCGCAGGCGAAGAACACCGCGACCCTGGGTCCCAAGAACATCGCGGCGTTGGAAGAGGCCATCGACCAGCACGAGGCTCATCTCGCCCCGTTGCGCCAGTTCATCCTGCCTGGCGGCACCCGTCCCGCGGCATTAATGCACCTGGCACGCACTGTGTGCCGCCGCGCCGAACGCCGCTTAGTCACCCTCGCCACGACCGAGACGATATCACCGACGCTCGTTATTTACTTGAATCGCTTAAGCGACCTCCTTTTTGTCCTGGCGCGGTCGACCAATCAATCGCAAGGGTGCAACGACGTCCCTTGGCAAAAGTCTTCGCCTTAGTACAAACGCAACGACCTACATAATCGGCTCGGCAGAAGGAAGTGTTTGAGCAGCCAGAGTTGGGCCAATGCGCTGAAATCGCAACAAAAGCGAATTGCGACCGATGCAACTGATCCTGATCCCTCTACTCGGCATCGCCGTGACTTATTTCGGCTATGTCCCGCTATCGCGGCACCGGAACCCTGCACAACGTGCCACCGTTGCTCTTTTGGGCTTCCTACTTCGGCTGGCAGGGCCGCTCCTCCTGGTTTGGGCGGCCTCGCTCTGGCTTTTCGTATTCTCAATGACGAGACCGCCGCATTGGCGTTAACGACAGACTTTCTTTTTTAGACATGCTCCGGCTCAGATACCGCTTTACTATTCCGCCAGTCGCCGGGTAACTTGTGTGCCATAGAGATGCGGACTGGGCTGGCCGCGCGGTGTACCCGAGGGAGGGGCGATTTCGAGTATCCCTCCGCGCCGTGCAGGACTTATGCGGATCAATCGCTCGTGGCGGACGCGATCTGTAGCAATTCAACCTGGCAATGCAGAGTTGCTTGGTGACTCAGGGGCATGCTCCGTTCCGGCAACTGTGCCGTGACGTCGGATACGTTCCTTTTCGCGGGGAGGGCTTTGCATGTCGGCGACCAGATACTTCGCGGCATTCGTATGCGCGTGTTGGCTCGTAACGATCGGCATCGCCACAATCCATGCGCAAGAGCCCGAAAACGCCCCGGCCGCCGCCGGCGCTCCCGCGGTAACGAATGAAACGCCCGAAAGCTCGCACGTCGAACCAGGGCCACAGCCGATCGACAAGGGGGATCACGCCTGGATGCTCGTTTCCTCGGCGCTGGTGCTGATGATGACGGCGCCGGGGCTGGCCCTCTTTTACTGCGGCCTGGTGCGAAAAAAGAACGTCCTCAGCGTCATGATGCAGTGCGTCTTTCTGATGGCAATGATGACCGTTATTTGGGCCTTGTGGGGATATTCGCTAGCCTTCGGCGGTTCGCCGGGCGACGCAACGTACAGCCGCTGGATCGGCAACGCTGATTACCTGTTCATGCGAAACGTGCAGCCGTTCGAGAATGCAGACGGCGTCGTCGTCTATCCCATCGAAGGGACGATCCCGCGTCTCACCCACATGCTGTTCCAGGGCATGTTCTTCATCATCACGCCGGCGCTGATCTGCGGCGCCTTTGCCGAGCGCATGAAGTTCAGCACGATGGTCGTCTTCATGATCCTGTGGGGGACGTTGATCTACTGTCCCTTGTGTCATTGGGTCTGGGACGGCGGTCTGCTGGCCTGGGATATCCCCGGCGGCAAAAAGGCTGACGGCGCCTGGGTCGGCGCTTTGGATTTTGCCGGAGGTACCGTCGTACACATCAGCTCCGGCATCTCAGCATTGGTGTGCGCACTGGTTATGGGCCGCCGCCTCGGATTCCGCTCCGAGCCGATGCCACCCCACAATTTGACTTACACCACGACCGGAGCCGCGCTGTTATGGGTCGGCTGGTTCGGTTTCAACGCCGGCAGCGCCCTGGCCGCTACGGAACAGGCTGCCGCCGCTTTCACCGCTACGCACTTTGCCGCCGCAGCCGGAGGGCTGGCCTGGGCTATTATGGAATGGCTCACCCGCGGCAAGCCCAGCGTGCTGGGAACCTGCTCCGGCGTCGTGGCAGGATTGGTTTGCATTACACCCGCCTCGGGCTTCGTACAGCCGATGGCGGCACTGGTGATGGGAGCCACGGCCGGCGTCGTCTGCTTCGTCGCCTGCACAACTTTGAAGACAAAATTGGGCTACGACGATTCGCTCGACGCCTTTGGTGTCCACGGTGTGGGCGGCACGCTGGGCGCGATTCTGACCGGGGTCTTTGCCACGAAAATCGTCGGCGGTGGCGCCGTCCCACTGGGCCTGCTGGAAGAATTGAAAACCGGCGCCGCCACCACGGCTCTCGATCAGCCAGGAATCCTGACCCAAACCGTGGCGGCCCTCATCACCTGGGGCGTGGCGGCCATCGGCACGTTCGTCCTGCTCAAGGTGCTGGACGTCGCGATGGGGCTGCGAGTTTCGCAACGCGAGGAAATCCAGGGCCTGGACCTCAGCCAGCACGGCGAAGAAGGCTACATATTCATTTGATTTCGCGCGACGTAATTCCATACTTTAGGGAGATCGCAAGCGGCTGCTGAAAAAAGCTCCCGGCTTGCGAGCCTTGCAGGAGATATGCGATGAAGAAGATCGAAGCCATCATTCGCCACTTCAAGCTGGAGGACGTCAAAAACGCCCTCGCGGCCGAAGGCATTCAGGGCATGACGATTTCCGAGGTCCGCGGATTCGGCCGCCAGAAGGGGCACACCGAGATGTACCGCGGCCAGGAATACACGGTCGACTTCGTCCCCAAGGTCAAAGTCGAAATCGTGGTCCCCAGCGAAGGGGCTCGCCGCGCGATCGATACCATTATGCGGGCCGCACAGACCGGGCAGATCGGCGATGGAAAAATTTTCGTCGTCAGCCTCGACGAAACGATCCGCATCCGCACCGGAGAAACCGGCGAAGAAGCCGTTTAGCAGCCCGTTGAAGAAGTCCACCGGCTGCGCGATCGCACTGGGCGAGATTGAAGATTGTCACCAGGGCATTCTTCAACAGTGTTCTAGACATCAGCGACGAGCGACACGACATTGCGACCGAATATTCTTGCCAATAAGCAGCGGCTCGCCGACGGCCGCGAAAAGCTGCATCAGCGACATGCGCGGGGCGCCTTCGGATCGCAAATCTGCGCCGCCATGACCGACCTGTTCGACTCGATCGTCCTCGACCTCTACGAGGCGGCGCTCGTTGACATCGGCGAAGCCGGCCCCCATGGGCTGGCCACGCAGGTCGCGCTCGTGCCCCATGGCGGTTACGGCCGCCGGGACGTCGCGCCGTTTTCCGATGTCGACTTGATGATTTTGCACACGCAGTCGGCCACGCGCCGCGTCGCCCCCTTGGCCGAGCGCATGGTGCGCGACCTGTTCGACGTCGGGCTGCACCTGGGGCAAGCCGTTCGCACGGTGCGCGACGCCTGTGCGCTTGCGCGGCAGGATGCCACGATCTGCACCTCGCTGATCGAGTCACGCTACCTGGCAGGCAGCGTCGGGCTGTACACCCATTACGCGCACCGCTTCGAGCGGCAGACTCGCCGCCGTGCCCGCCGCTTGATCGGCGAAATCGACGATGCACGCCGCGAGGAACGTGGGCAATACGGCGAGACGGTCTATCTGCTCGAACCAAACATCAAGCGTTCGCAAGGAGGCCTGCGAGATATTCAGCTTTTACGCTGGGTCGGCTTTGCCGGGCACAGCGTGACCGAGCCCGACGGACTGCGCCTGGCGGGCGCCCTGTCGCGATCGGATCACGACCATATTCGTCGCGCTATCGAATTCCTGCTGCGATTGCGCAACGAGATGCACTTTCAGGCCGGCAAGTCGAGCGATGTACTCGACCGTGCCGAACAGATGCGGTTGGCCAAGGTTTACGGTTACGAGGGCTCGGCCGGCCTGCTCCCCGTCGAGCAGTTCATGCAGGAATATTTCCGCATGACCAATGGCGTCAGCAATATCGTCTCGCGTTTCGTGACGTCGGCGCGCTCGGGGCCCAGTTGGCTGGACATCTTCAGCCCGCTTTACAGTCATCGCTTCGAGCGTGATTTCCGCGTCAGCCGTAATTTTGTCTCCGTCAATCCGCGCAGCCTCGAGCAGATGCGCTCCGATCTGGCGCAAATCCTGCGGTTGGCCGACGTGGCTAATCGTTACGACAAGCAGATTGCGCACGCCACGAGTGAAGCGATCCGCGCCACGATCCCCAACTTGCCCGATGAAGTGACCCCGGACGTGACGCAGCGTTTCCTGTCGCTGATGGACCATCCGGCCCGGCTGGGTGAGCTGCTGCGTAACCTGCACGAAATGGGCGCGCTCGAAATCATTATTCCCGCGTTCACGCACGCGCGATCGTTATTGCAATTCAACGACTATCACAAGTACACGGTTGACGAACATTGCCTGCGCGCGGTCGAAGCGGCCGCAAACTTTGGGCAAGACAAGGGTCCGCTGGGGCGCGTCTATCGCCGGATCAAACGCAAGTGGCTGCTGCACCTGGCCCTGTTGATACACGATCTGGGGAAAGGGTTTCCTGAAGACCACAGCGACGTGGGGCGCGATATCGCCGAAAAGACCGCGCACCGCTTGAACCTCAACGAGGCCGACACCGAAACCCTGAAGTTCCTCGTCCACAAGCATCTGCAAATGGCCCACCTGGCCTTTCGTCGCGACACCAGCGATCAGCAATTGATCGTCCGGTTCGCCGTCGAGGTCGGGTCGCCCGAAACCTTGCAAATGCTGTTCGTCCTCACGGCTGCCGACTTTGTCGCCGTGGGGCCAGGAGTCCTGAACGGCTGGAAGGTGCAAGTGCTGACCGACGTTTATCGGTCCGCCATGGTACACCTGGCTGGCGATGCCCCGGCCCTGCGCAATGAAGACTCACTGCGCCTGCGCCGCGAGGATGTGCTGGGTCGTCTCAAAGACACGGTCGATCGCCCCTGGTGGGAGCGGCAGTTGGCCGCGGCGCCGGCCCCCTATCTCGAAACGACCAGCATCGATGAAATACTCGAAGAATTCGACCGCTTGCACCGGCTCGCTCCTGGCGACGTGGCCGTTCAGGCCCGCTATCTGCAAGACGCGCATACCGTCGAGTTCAAAGTCGGCACGCACGAAGCCGTTACGCCCGGCGTATTTCACAAGCTGTGCGGAGCGTTGGCCAGCCAGGGATTGCAAATCCTCTCGGCCGAAATCAATACCCTGGCCGATGGATTGATCTTCGATCGTTTCTGGGTCACAGATCCCGACTTCCCGCACGAGCCCCCGGCCGGCCGCCTGGCCGACATCGAGCGCGCGATCGAAAGCTCGCTGAAGGGTCCCGCGGACAGCCGCCCCACGTTCCGCCGCGTCTGGCGCTCCGGAGGCCAACGCAGCACTCTTAGCCTTAGCCCGTTGCCTACGCAGGTGCGCTTCGACAACAGCACCTCGGATCGCTATACCGTCGTCGAGTTCTTTGCCGCCGACCGCATGGGCCTGCTGTACACAATCACGCGGGCGTTGTTCGAACTCGGCCTGTCAATTTCCGTGGCCAAGATCGGCACCTATCTCGATCAGGTCGTTGACGTCTTCTATGTCACCGATCAGTCGGGCAAGAAAGTCACCGCCGAGGACCGCATGGACGAGGTGCGGGTCCGAGTGCTCAGTGCCGTCGAAGAGCTCGAAAAAATCGAAGCCGACCACGCCAAGACGGTCTAATCCGCCGGGGCGGGTTCCGGGTCATTTCCGTCGCGCGGTCTTCGGCTGGCACGTCGGACAAAAGAATGTCGAGCGCTGTGCTTGCACGATGCGCACGATCTCGCCACGGCATGTCCGGCACGGCTTACCGGCCCGATCGTACACCCGGTGATGATTCTGATAGCTCCCCTGCTCGTTCAGGGCATTGCGATAGGTCCCGTCTGAAAGCGTGGAACCTTCGTAGCGGATCGCGGTTTCGAGAACGCGGCGCATGCACGTGTGCAAGAGCTGCCAATCCTCGGCCCGCAAGCGATGGCACGGCCTCGCCGGGTGGATCGCCGCCAGGTGTAGCATCTCGGACGCGTACAAGTTTCCGATCCCTGCTACGGCGCGCTGATCCAGTAGCGCTACCTTGATCGGGCGACGGCTTTTGACGAATTGCTCGCGCAGCCCTTCGACCGTAATCGCAAGCGCATCCGGCCCCAATCGCTCGGGACCAAACAGCTTTTCCAACTCGGCCGGATCGACCGCGCGAACCAACCCCAGCCCGCGCTGGTCCCAGTACATGAGTTCGTGGCGGGTTTTACGACCGTTCTCCAGATGGATGCGCAACCGCAAGTGCTCGCGCGTGGGAGGATCTGCCAGCAACACCAACCCCGTCATCCGCGGCTCGAAAACGACCGAGGTCTCATCATCCAACCGCACGATGACCCGTTTGCCCAGCCGGTCGATGGCCGTAACGCGCCGGCCGATCAACCGACCGTCGAAGCGTGCCCCGGCCGGCGTTATTTGAATGGGCCTTGCACGCAGCTTGCAGCGTTCGACCGCCACAATCTGGCTCCCCACAATCGGCACGATGCCGCGACGCATGGTCTCTACTTCGGGTAACTCGGGCATGAATGCTCCTCGATGTCGCAGAATCGCAAATTGTAGCGCTCCCGCCTGCGGCCGAGCAAGGAGCGCGGATGCCAACCGTGTCGCGGCCAGCCCCACCCTTGACCCCCTGCCCTGTGCGGCTGACAATCGCTTTTTCCGCGCTTGCCAACCGTTTGTTTCAGGGCGCCGCGCGATCTAGAGAAGGACCTGGAATGCCCGCCTCCACGCCTGCCACGAATAAATCCGCAACCGGTTCGGTCGCCAGCAGCCACGTCCCCGACGCCGCTGGACGCTTTGGCTCATTCGGTGGTCGGTATGTGCCCGAGACGCTGATGCGGGCCTTGGAAGAACTGGTCGTGGCCTACGAAGAGGCGAAGCGCGACCCGAAGTTCAACGCCGAGCTGGATGACCTGTTCAAGAACTACGTCGGCCGCCCTTCGCCGCTCTATCACGCGGGCCGGCTTAGCCAGCAACTCGGCGGCGCGCAGATTTATCTCAAGCGCGAAGATCTGAATCACACCGGCGCCCACAAGATTAACAACACGCTCGGCCAGACTCTGCTCACGATGCGGATGGGCAAGCGCCGCGTCATTGCCGAAACGGGGGCCGGGCAGCATGGCGTCGCTACGGCCACGGCCTGCGCCCACTTTGGTCTCGACTGCGTCGTCTACATGGGCGAGGAGGACATTCGCCGGCAGAAGCTCAATGTCTTCAACATGCGAATGATGGGGGCCGAGGTCCGCCCCGTCAGCAGTGGCTCGCGCACGCTGCGCGACGCGATCAACGAGGCTATGCGCGACTGGATGAGCTCGGTCGAGACGACCCATTACATCCTGGGTTCGGTCGTGGGCCCCCATCCGTTTCCCGTGATCGTGCGCGACTTTCAATCGGTCATCGGTCGCGAGACGATCGAGCAAGCCAAGGCACAAATCGGCCGTCTGCCCGACGTGGTCGTGGCCTGCGTCGGCGGCGGCAGCAATTCGGCCGGCATGTTCTATCCCTTCGTCGAACACCCGGAAGTCGAACTCCTGGGGGTCGAGGCCGGGGGCCGCTCGGTAAAGCCGGGCGATCATGCCGCGCCCCTGTCGTTCGGCTCGCCCGGCGTCTTGCACGGCAGCTACAGCTACGTGATGCAGGACGAGGACGGCCAGACCAGCGACGTGCATTCGATCTCGGCCGGGCTCGACTATCCCGGCGTCGGACCGGAACACAGCTATTGGAAAGAATCAGGCCGGGTCCGCTACACCTTCGCCCAGGATGACGAAGCGTTGTCCGCATTCGACACTTTGGCACGCAGCGAAGGAATTCTGCCGGCGCTTGAAAGTTCGCACGCCATCGCCAAGGCGATCGCCGAGGCGCGCCGCCGTCCAAAAGATCAAATCGTGGTGGCCTGCCTGTCAGGCCGTGGCGACAAAGATGCGTTTGAAATTGCCCGACTACGTGGCGAATCGATCGCATAACATCACACCATTGCCCGCCGAGCTAAATAGGCCCCGCCGTATTCCGGAGTTTCGATGTCCGCCATTGACGACGTTTTCCGCCAGTTGCGCGCCGAAAAGCGCAAGGCCTTCATGCCTTTCGTGACGGCCGGCGATCCCGATCTGGAATTCACGGCGCTGGCGCTCGCGGAAATGATCGGCCGGGGCGCGAATCTGTGCGAGCTGGGCATCCCTTACAGCGACCCGATTGCCGATGGCCCTGTGATTCAGGCCTCTTACACGCGGGCTTTGGATCGCAAGCTGAAGTTGGCGCAAATCTTCAAGACCATCGAGCAGGCCAAGCCCAAGCTTCCCGCGCCAATTGTCAGCATGGTCAGCTATGCGATCGTCTTACGGCATGGACCCGCGAAGTATGTGCGCGACGCCCGCGCGGCCGGCATGGCCGGCATGATCGTTCCCGACTTGCCCACCGACGAATCGGAAGAGCTTTCGCGCATCTGCCGCGGCGAAGATTTCAGCCTCGTCCAACTGGTCGCGCCGACGACCCCGCGCGAACGCGTGCTGCGTATCGCCCAGACCTCGACCGGCTTTCTCTATTACGTATCGGTGACCGGAATCACGGGCGAGCGCACCGAACTGCCGCAAGAATTGCTCGATAACCTCCGCTGGCTGCGCGGCGAGACCGATCTGCCCGTCTGTGTCGGCTTCGGGATCAGCAAGCCAGAACATGTGCGCACGCTGGCCCCCGTGGCCGATGGCCTGATCGTGGGTTCGGCCGTGGTTCGACGCATGGCCGAGGCCGCCACCCGCCCGCGCGACCAGGTGCTCAAAGAGTTGGGCGATTACGTCGCCAGCCTCGTCGCAGCGCTGAATTAGGCGCATCGTCTCGGCACCCACCGGCCCCTGTCGCGTTCATCGCTTCCCAACGAATCGCATTTTTTGCGCGCATTTTTTGCGTTTTTTGTGGCCAATGATTCCCCTTTTTGGCTCACGCCCGGCCGCGACTTCGTCTTGACGATTCTTTGCCCTCACGCATAAATTCCGGTGGATTCTGGCAGAGCTTGGAGAATAATTGAAATGATGACCGCGCGGCTCGCAACGAGTCGCGCCCGACAAGGTGGCTCGCCAGCGGCGGACAATTCGGCGAGCAGGGAGAGCCGAGGTATGGACCGAAGCCGCTCGAATGCGTCCTTGTATCAGTTCTTCTCGGGCATGACCGAGTATGTCTTTCAGACACGACTCGGGGTGGCCGACCCGCCATTGGTCGAGTACATCTCGGCCATGCTAACCCGCTTTATTCACACCGACGCGATCTACAAAGTTCGCAATCTTTCCGGCCGGCGGCTCGAAGAAGTGGCCTCGATGGTGGCCGAGGCCGAAGCCCGGGCCGGTGACGCCCGTCGCGAGGTCCATCGGCACATCGGCGACTTCGCCCTGTTCTGGACTGGCGTCTATCCCGAATTCCTCCGCCGTATGGAGCGCGAGGGACGCAGCGACCAACTGCTGGACTATCGCCAGCAAGGAAAGCGCGCGTACTACATTGCCAGCACGATCCAGAACGACGAAAACCGCGGCGAAAACGAGCTGCTCGAACGTTTGAGCCACGAGTTCGAGTTGTGCGCCTACGGCCTGGGCGAATTGCGTCGCGAGTGGGAACGGCGCGAGCCGGCCGAAGGGGACGACCACGCCGGTCCCTGGATCATCAATTAACGGCCTTCGCATGGGTCACTTGCGGGGACTAGTTCTCGCAATCGATGGCCCGTGCGTGAGGCCCTCGGCCACCCGCTAGCGACTGCTCTTGGTGAATTCCGCCAGGCTGGGCTAGGATCGCTGATGCTCGCACGCGACCTCTGGGAAGTGGGCGCCCGGCCCAAGCGCTGGGCAGCCGTAACCCCTGCCTCGGTCAGAAATGGATTTCGATCATGAACAATCGCCTGCGCCTCGTTCTGGTGCTGCATCAACATCAACCGGTCGGCAATCTCGATACGGTGAATGAAGAGATCCACCGCACTTGCTACGCACCACTTCTCGAGACGATTGCCGGCAGCCCGATTCTGCCGATTAATCTGCACACCAGCGGGTCGCTGCTCGATTGGCTAGCCGCGCTTCACCCGGAATATGTCCAACGCCTGCGAGAGCTGGCCACGGCCGGACGGATCGAACTGTTGGGGGGCGCCTATCACGACCCAATTCTGCCGATGCTGTCGCATGCGGATCGGCAAGGTCAGATCAATTCCTTCGGTCGGCGTCTGGGACAACTCTTCGGACAGCGGCCGCGCGGTATGTGGATGCCGGAACGCATCTGGGAGCCATCGATCGCCGCCGATATGGCCGCTTGCGATATCGAACACACGGTCCTCGACGATTTTCATTTCCAGGCGGCCGGCCTGACGAGTGACCAACTGCGCGGTTATTACCTTTCCGAGGCCGACGGTCAGTTGATCGCGCTGTTTGCCGGCGACGAGCAACTGCGCTATTTGATTCCCTTTGCCGAACCCGAGGAAACGATCGCTTATCTGCGCGGCATCGCGAAGAAGCATCCCGGCGGCGTGATGGTCTATGCCGACGATGCGGAGAAGTTCGGCGCGTGGCCCGGCATGCACGAGCGCATGCAAGAAGGACAATGGCTACGACGCTTCCTGACCACGCTGGCGGCGAATGCCGATTGGTTGCAGGTCACGACGTTGGGCGAATGCATCGATCACGTGGCGCCGCTGGGCAAGATCTACGTGCCCGAGGGAAGTTATCGCGAGATGGGCTCGTGGTCGACTCTGGCGCGATACCGTCCTTCGACTGACGGTGTGCCGGCGCTCGAAAGCTCTCCGCTCGCCGTTTCCGGTGCCAGCGAATCTCCGGCCGTCCATACAGCAGCATCGCTCGGCACGTGGCGCAATTTCCGCGTGCGCTATCCGGAAGTCGACGAAATGTACTGCCGCATGTTGGCCGTCAGTCGGCGCTGCGCGGCCGCCGCCAACGAGACCGAAGAAGACGACGAGCAACTCCCCGTTATTCAAGAGGCGCAGCAGGCCCTCCATCGGGCGCAATGTGGTTGCGCGTACTGGCACGGCATCTTTGGTGGCGTTTACTTTCCTCATCTACGGCAAGCCGTTTACGGAAATCTCATCGCGGCCGAGAAGCTGCTCGACGAGGCTGCCGGTCGTGACGAGCCGTGGTTAACGGCCACGATCGAGGATTTCAATCTCGACGTTCACAAAGAGCTGCAACTGGCGAATAGCAAGCTGGCGCTTTTTCTGGCGCCCGAGGCCGGTGGCCGTCTGTACGAACTGGACGTGCGCGAGCTGGACGTCAACTTGCTGGCCACCTTGGCTCGCAAGCCCGAGCCTTATCATCGGACGGCTCCCACGCCCGGAACCGGCGCCGACCAAACTCCCGATCGGCCGACGTTCGACAGCTATGCGCGGAAAAGTCTGCTCGATCATTTTTTTGATCCACAAACGACGTTGGAAGACGTCGCTCAGGGGCGCGCCGCCGAGCGTGGGGATTTCGTCAACGGTCGCTACAAGGCCCGCCTGCGTCGCATCGGCGAAGGCGTATGCGCTCGCCTGGCGCGCACCGGCAACGCCTGGGGACGCAGCATCACGGTCACAAAGCAAGTAACGCTGTGGGCCGAGCGCTCGGCGATCGACATCCGCTACGAACTCGACGGCCTTCCGCCAGGCCGGCCGCTCCGCTTCGCTGTCGAATTCAATTTCGCCGGCCTGCCTCCCGATTGCCCCGACCGGTATTTCATCGACGCGAATAACCAGGTGCTGGTCGACTTCGGTCGCAAGCTCGATCTGCCGTCGTCCCCATCGCTGCGCCTGGTCGATCGCTGGCAAGGGCTCGACGTCGCGATCTCGGCCTCCGAGCCGGCCGGCTTTTGGGCCTTTCCCATTACGAGCCTCAGCCGATCGCAACGAGGGCTGGAATCGATTCAACAATCGGTCGCCGTCATGCCCCATTGGCTGGCCGTCGGCGACGCCGCTGGGCGTTTCGCCGTCGAGCTACGGCTTTCGATCGTTACCGCGTCCTCAGGCGTTCACGAAGCCCTCGCGCCGGACGACTGGCTGCCGGCCAGCTCGCAGAAAACGGCCCTGCACGGGATGAACTACGTCGTCGATCCGCCCCACGGCGTGCTTGGCCCCAAATCTCTGGGCGCCTCGAAAGCTCGCCGCGGTCAGGGACGCTAGTGCTTTCGCTATGCAAGGCGCCCCAAAGCCCTGCGGCGGTAACGCCCGCCCCGCTCAATGCCTTATGTGGGAGCAATTTAGAAAAATACCCACTCCCCCGGTGAAACCCTGCCGCCACAGCGGGGTTTAATCCTTGCACCATTCGGCAGATCGTACGTGCCGATGACTGCTCTTCTTGATAAAAACCAGGGCGGCAGGCGAGCTACTCTTACGATTTCGAAAATGCCTTCTCGTCACCTGTCACTGATGCCCTAATCCTTGGGCCTGACTTTCACTATGCCGATTTCGCACGCGCAAAAAAGGAGCCCGTCTATGTCGTCCTCGCGATGGATTGTTGTTGCCGCTTTAGCGGTCGTTGTTGGTGTCAGCTCGATCACGGTTGCATCCGCGCAGCAGCGCGGACGTGGCGGAGCCGGTGGCCGCGGTATGGGCATGGCCCCGGGCGCTGATGTCCTGATGATGCTCACGCTCGAACCCGTTCAAAAAGAGTTGAAACTCACTGATGCCCAAACGACCACCGTGCGCGAGGCGGGGGAACAAATGCAATCCGAGATGCGGGAAACTTTTTCCGGCTTGCAGGACCTGTCGCAGGAAGAACGCCGCGAGAAGATGCAAGAACTGCGCGGCGAAATCGAAAAGAAGGTCAAGGAGCTGCGTGCCAAGGTTGACACGACGCTCGATGCCTCCCAGAAGGATCGCTTGAAGCAGCTCGTCCTGCAGCGTCGCGGTGTGTTGCAATCGCTGCAAGACGCCGAGGTCGCCACGTCGCTGAAGCTGACCGACGAGCAAAAGAAGAAGGTTGAAACCCTGGTCGCAGAATCCCGTCCCGGGCGTGGGCAAGGGGGCGCAGCCGCTGCTGGCGACGGTGATCGTGCCGCCATGCGTGAACGCTTCGCCGCGATGCAAAAAGAGCGCAATGAAAAGGCGCTCGGCATCCTCACGGCAGAGCAGAAAAGTGAGTTCGAGAAGTTGCAGGGGGCCAAGTTCGACTTCCCGGCCGGACGTGGCGGTGGATTCCTGCCCGGCGCCTGAGGCGCACTTAATCTTGGTGAATTTGTCCGGGGTCGGCACAGAGAAGAGGCCCCGGACAATGAAGCAGGCGAAGCCGTGGCGCATCGTTGCCACGGCTTCGCCTTTGTTTTTGAAAAATCGGCTGGCAATTCGACATATCCGATGATCCAATGGGGCACGATCGGCCCCCAACTGTCGCCCACCATAGCGTCCGCCAAACGATCAAGCCGTCTGAATCGAACGTTTCTCTGAATGTCCCCTATCCGAGGTGTTCCATGCGTCGCTTTCCGCTCGCCATGATTTCGAGCCTGACGGTGGCCGTTATTTTTGCGTCTACTGCGGCGCAACGACTCGCGGCCACGGAATCGACAGCAACGCCCCTCGGAAAAACGATCGCATCGTTTTCTCTGCCCGACCATCACGGTCGCGACGTACCGCTCGCCGAGTTCAAAGACAAGAAAGCTGTCGTGCTCGTGTTCCTGGGCACCGAATGCCCACTGGCTAAGATCTACGCCCCGCGTCTGAACGAGTTGGCCAAGGAATACGCGGCGCATGACGTGGCGTTCCTGGGCATCGACGCAAATCTACAAGACTCGCTTTCCGACATCGCCGAATTCGCGAAAAGCCACAACCTCGCCTTCCCGCTGCTGAAGGATCTTGGCAACAAGCTGGCAGATACCGTGGGCGCGCAGCGCACGCCCGAGGCCTTCGTGCTCGATGCCGATCACGTCATCCGCTACTGGGGACGCGTCGACGATCAATACGGTTTCAAGACCGGAGCCGGATACGTGAAGCCGATCCTCAACGATCGCTCGCTCGCCCTGGCGCTCGACGATGTTTTAGCCGGCAAATCGGTCGCCAACCCGATTACCAAGGCCGACGGTTGCTTGATCGGTCGCGTCAAGCACGAGCCTCACGGCGACGTCACTTACTCGAACCAAGTGGCGCGAATCTTCAACGATCGTTGTGTTAGTTGTCATCGGCCAGGTGAGATCGCGCCGTTCGCGATGACTTCCTATGACGAAGTGCAGGGCTGGGCCGAGATGATCGGCGAAGTGATCTCCGATGGTCGCATGCCCCCGTGGTTCGCCGATCCGCGCTTTGGTCATTTCAGCAATGACACCCGCATGACCGAGGACGAGAAGAAGGTCGTCAAAACCTGGATCGCCAACGGCTGCCCCGAGGGAGACAAAAGCCAATTGCCCACGCCGCGACAATTTGCCGAGGGGTGGCAAATCGGTCAGCCCGACCAGGTCGTCTACATGAGCGACAACGCGTTCGACGTGCCAGCCGAAGGAACCGTCGAATACCAGTTCTTCACCGTCGACCCGGGCTGGAACGAGGACAAATGGGTGCAAGCCAGCGAATGCCGACCAAGCAATCGCGGCGTCGTGCATCACATCATCGTCTTCGTCAAGCGCGACAACGAGGACGAGTTCTCCGGCAATCGTGGCGGGCTGGCCGGCTACGCTCCCGGCACGCCGCCGCACGTGAACCCGGCCGGTACCGCCGTATTCGTCCCGGCCGGCTCGAAGCTGGTATTCCAATTGCATTACACACCGAACGGAATCGCGCAAGCGGACCGCAGCTCGGTCGGCTTCAAATTCGCGGATCCGCAGACGGTCAAGAAAACGTTGCGCGACGGTATGGTCGGCGATCTGGCCTTCAAGATTCCCCCCGGCGACAGCAACTTCCAGGTGCAGGCGCGTCATCGCTTTTTGAAGGACACGCTGCTGCTGAGCCTGATGCCGCACATGCACCTGCGGGGCAAGAACTTCAAATTTGAAGCGCAATACCCGGACGGCACCAAGGAAGTTCTGCTAGACGTCCCCAACTACGACTTCAACTGGCAGTTGCGCTATTATCTGGCCGAGCCGAAGTTGATGCCTAAGGGGACGCGGCTGGAATGCACGGCGTACTTCGATAACTCTGCCGAAAACCTGGCCAATCCCGACCCGGCCGCCACGGTAACGTTCGGTGAGCAGACGTGGGAAGAAATGATGTTCGGGTTCTACACCTCGGTCGACCCGAAGGAAGATCGCACAGCGAATAAGGTCGCCACAATCCCCGGCGATGCGAAACCATCAACGAGCGCCCCAGCAACGACAACCGGCACGGACGCCGGGCGCGAGTAGTGCTTGTCGCGAATGTCACGAGTCTTTGTGCGGGCTAGACTTTTCAACTTTGGTCAACCAAAGTTCATAAACAAGGACCGCTTTCGGCGGAATCTTCCCCACGACTCCTTGGTCTCGATAGCCAAGATGTGGGCTGATTTTTACCTTGCGATACCCGCCCACCTTCATTCCGATGAGTGCATATTCGATTCCCGCAATGATGCGTCTGCTGCCGAGCTGGGTTGCGTACGACATTAGCTCCTGGATTCGCTCGCCACGGCTTAAACACCCTTGCGAATCGAACTCGACCAGATCGCCACGTTCGGCGGCCGGGCCGGCTCCTTCGGATTCTGCGATGACTCTTATTCCAGGAACCACGCGATCACGAAACTCCTGAATCGCTGTGCGAACGAACACTGAACCTGCGGCCGTGGATCGGCGATGCGGGCAGGCTAAACGTTGGATTCTACCCGTGTGTCACGCTTTCGCTCATCAAATCTTAATACTCAGCCGCTATCGTGTCGGTTTCCGAAGCGCGGCAGAGTTGTCAGTCGTGTGCGAAACAGCTTGGAAGCCCCGGGCGCACTTCTCGACTGACGAGAATCAAGCATCAAACGGCAAGCTACGGTTTGCCGCAGGCGGATATTTTGGTTTCCGGAGGAAACATGTCTCAGGCGTCTCCCCGAAAAGCCGCGATGCCGGCCCTGTTGCGTACCGGACTGTACCTGCTGCTGGCGGGCACGCTTGGCATGACGGCGCTCGGCACCTTTCACGTGATGCAGGATCGGGCGAATCTGCGTGCCACCGAAGATCGTCTGGTTGCTTGGCACGGGCTGAACAAAACCGTCAACAAGCGGCTAGCTGCCACTTACAAGGACGCCGACGGTGGACTGCTCGCCGATCCACCCAGCGATCCACAACAATGGCTCGATCCTGACACGCTTGTGCTCGCCCATTACATCGACGCCGATGCCGATGCACAGATCGTCGCTTGGGAAGATCTCCAGTCGCACCTGGCCCAGGCCACGGGCAAGACGATCGTCCTGCAAGAATACCGCAACACGGCTGACGACGTGGCCGAGATCAAAGCCGGCACCATCCAATTGGTCGCCCTGCACGCAGCCGATACGCCGTACGTCGTGAACAACGCCGGCTTCGTCCCCGTGGCCGTGCTGGGAACCGCCACGGGCGCGCACGGCAATCGGCTGGATATCGCCGTGCCTACCGACAGCGCGATCAAAACACTCGCCGACTTGCGTACCCGCACGCTGACCTGCACGGCCCCCGATTCGATCACCGGCTATCGGGCCGCGATCGCGGTGCTGGCCCAGGATACCGCCATGCGTCCCGACGTCGACTACTCGCTGAACTTCTCGCATGGACAGAAGCGCTCGATCCAAGGACTGGTCAAAGGCGACTTCGAAGTCGCGGCCCTCTCGGACGACAAAGTGCAGAGCATGCTCAAGAAAGGGACGCTGGAAGAATCGCAATATCGCGTCATCTTTCAGTCCGAGGTGATTCCCCGGCTGACGATTGGCAATGTCTACAACCTGGCGCCCGAGACGGCGGCCAAGGTGACCGCGGCCATCCTGAGCTTCACGAACGAAAAGGGGGCCAGCGAAGACGATTCGCCCGAGCCGATGCGCTTTTACCCGGTCGACTATCCCAAGGACTTCGAGTTCGTTCGCCGCATCGACGATTCGTTCGACCCGCGCTTCAGCAAGAATCTGAAACCGGTGATCTCGGTCCCCGACGAAACAGCCGCGGCAAGCCCACCCGCGGAATCGTCCAATAAACCCGCTGACGCGAGCGCCCCGGACGAACACGCGGGGGCCCAATAGCCGTCTGCGTGATTATCAAACGCTAGTTCGCACGGGTTGCTTGGCCCGCACACCAGCCAGCCAGGCAAGCAAGTCGCGCGTGACCTCGTCGCGGTTAATCTCGTTCAACACTTCGTGCCGCGCTTCGGGGTATACCTTCGAGGTCACGTTGCGCAGGCCGGCCACGCGATAGGCGTCCAGCAGTTGCGGCACGTTCGTCGCCACCGGATCAAGGCTGCCGTAAAAGATGTAGATCGGCAGCGACTTCGGAATTCTCGCTTGCCGGCGTGGGCTCGACATTTCCTTCAGCCCTCGCAGGACGTCGATATACATTTGCACCTGCGACGCGAATCCGCACAGCGGGTCGGCGACGTACTTATCGACTTCGCTCGCATCCCGCGACAGCCAGTCGAACGGCGTCCGCGCCGGCTCGAACGACTTGTTCAATACCTCGAACGTCAGATGATGCAGCAACTTGCTTTTGCCATGCGCCCCCACGCGCAGCCGTTCGAAATACGCCAGCGCAATTCCCAGCGGTGTGATCGCTGGCGGCTTGCCATTGGTGGCCGACAACGCCACGCCAGTCAGCGCTTCGCCATGCTCGCTGATGTACTGCTGCATCATGAACGAGCCGAGCGAGTGCCCCAGCCCGAAAATCGGCGTGTCGGGATGTTCCGCGGCAACGTGCTGCGTGACTCGCCACAGATCGTCGATGCATTTCTGCCAACCGTCGCGATCGGCGAGAAATCCCAATTGCGCGCTGGTACGTGCCGTGTGACCGTGGCCGCGATGGTCATGGGCGTACACGCCGTAACCGTGGCCGCATAACACTTCGGCCAGCCGTGCGTACCGCGCAGCATGCTCGGCCCAGCCATGTGCAATCTGCACAACGCCCTGCGGCGCACCCTCGGGCAGCCAACGATAGACGCGTAGCGGTACTCCGTCAGCGGCATTCAGGGTGAAGGTGGTGGTTTGCATGGTGCGAGAATTCAAATCCCCAGCGTCGCCGCATCGACAAACTGTACTCCCGCGCAGCCGGAGCAAGTCAAACGAAGCATACGAACCAAGCCGGGCCCGGTGGCCATCAGGCTCCCAGCGTTCGAGGGATCGGTCGATCGCATCACGGCGACGATGTCACGTTTCCACGTTCCGCCGCCACACAAGCTGCACTTCGGCACGAGCTTGTGATCCGTAAACCACTTATCGATGGCGTCTTTCTGTTGCACCGAAAGGGACATGACTGTTCATCCCCGAGGTTGGCAGGCCGTGGCGAAACGCCGGACATTCAAGCCTAGCTCAATCGCGCGCCATCAAAACGAACTTCTTGACGACAGTCTTCGCGATTCGTGTCCACTTAATCCTATTCCGGTGCCGCCAGGTGCGTCAGAAAATACTCCGCGATCCGCGTATACAGACTGCGCGTCACCACGGGGTCAGGCACCATGTGGGTCAGCCCCGACAATGGCAAGAAATCGAACTCGCGCCGCGCCCGAAACAGCGCATCCGCCAGCCGCACGCTATGTAAAAAGTAAACATTGTCGTCCGCCGTGCCGTGAATCACGAGCAGTGGGCGGCGCAGATCTTTCGCGTAAGTCAGCACGGAACTGGCTTCGTAGCCTTGTCGGTTTTGTTCGGGCAATCCCAGATAACGTTCGGTGTAATGCGTGTCGTAATCGAGCCAATCTGTTACCGGCGCGCCAGCCACGCCTGCGCGAAACAAGTCCGGCTCGCGCATGACCGCCAACGCCGAAAAATAGCCGCCGAACGACCAGCCGTAGATTCCCGCGCGTTCCAGATCGAGCTGCGGGTATTTCGCTGCCAAGGCTCGCAGCCCCGCAACCTGGTCCGCCAGTGGCACGTCAATCAGGTTTCCCTTGATGGCTCGCTCCCAGTCACGGCCTCGGGCCGGCGTGCCACGTCCGTCGAGTGACACGACGATAAAACATTGTTCAGCCAGCCAAGCATCGAGCAGGTACTTCCCCCGCGCGGCCACCACGGTTTGCGAATGCGGTCCGCCGTAAACGCTGACGATCACCGGATACTTCCGGTCCGCCTGAAAATTGGTCGGCCGGACGACCGCGGCCCGCATCGACGGCGCGTCGCCAACGGTACACAATTCCACGCGCGGCGGCAGCGGCGTCGTCTCGGCGACGCTTTTCAATCGCCCAACCTCTTTTCCGTCGCCGTTAAAGACAGTGAACTGCGGATCGTCGGCCAACGTCTGCGACGT
This sequence comes from Pirellulales bacterium, assembly GCA_036499395.1. Classification (NCBI taxonomy): domain Bacteria; kingdom Pseudomonadati; phylum Planctomycetota; class Planctomycetia; order Pirellulales; species Pirellulales bacterium. The sequence continues at coordinate 93,439 of DASYDW010000068.1, read as the reverse complement.
CAACACATACGCGCCGTTGTCGGCCGCGACGATCGCCGTATGCACGCCTGGCACGGACGTCAGCCGCTCAGGCGACGCGATTGTCTCGGGTGCCGATTCCTTGCTCGGCTGCCCGGGAAGAGGAATGCGATACACATGGCTCTCGGTCGGCTCCGCACCGGCGGTAATCAGCACCGCATTTCGCTTCTCGTCGATTCCCAGCACATGGCGATAATTCAACTCCGCGGCCGTAAGCGGCCCCCACCGAGAACCGTCACGCAATCGCAGTTCGAGTTGCCATTGCCCCGAGCGCTCGCTCGACCAGAGAAACCCGTCGCCCGCTGGCAACGCCTCGGGCAAGCCGACATCCAGATTCAACCAAGCCGAGTCTTCTTCGTGCCACAGCTCGCGCGTCGCGCCGGTCGCGATATCGATCGCGAGGAGCCGCTCCTTGGTCTGCTCGCGATTCTGCACCAACATGACTGGCGGCGCATTCTTGTCCCACGCCACCGCCGCGAGATAGGGAAACGCGTCGCGATCCCACTCGATCGGTCGTGGCTCGCCACCAACCGTCGGGACAAGAAACAGCTTCACGCTGGCATTCTTCTTCCCCGGCCGCGGATAGCGCCAGCTTTGCGCCGGGCGCTCGGGATGCGCCGGGTCGGCGATGAACAGCGTCTCGACTTCACTGGTATCGGCCTCCTGATAGATGATCGCTTCGCTGTCTGGCGACCACCAATAGCCGTGCATCCGACCCATTTCTTCTTGCGCCACGAACTCGGCCAGACCGTACGACAGTGTCTCACTCGCGCCGTGCGTCAACTGCCGCTCTTCGCCCGATTCGATATCGAGCACAAACAAATTGCTGCCGCGCACGCAGCAGAGATGACGTCCGTCGGGCGAAAAGCGAGGATCGATCGCCGCACCCGCCGAGCTCGAAAGCTCTTTCGTCTTGCCGGTGGCACGCTCGATCACGAACAAGCGTCCCGACAACGGCACCAGCACCCGCCGGCCATCGCGCGACAATTCGAACGACGCGATACCGCGTGCCGCCAGGCGCATCCGCTCGCGACGCGCTTTCTCTTCTTCGGTAAGTTCTTCTTGTGAGCCGGCCAACAATTGCTCGGCCGACGCCAATACCCGCTCGGCCCCCGTCGCCACGTCATATTCATACAGATCGCGAACGAAACTGCGCGGGCCCGAGCGCAGGAACAACACCGTGTCCCCGGCGCGCGCGATCTGAATGCCGGCCGGTCGTCCAAGGCTGAACCGGTACGTCGCGCCGTATTGCTCGAGGAATTCGGGATGCCGCACGGCAGGCTCGGCGCTTGCTCCCTCCCTCTCAAGCACGCCCATCAACAGTAACGTCGATATCGCGGTAAGCAGGGTTCCGAACGTCTCCGCACTTGGGCTCGCGATCATCCGATTCTTGCCTCGCTTGGGGAACAGTAACCACCGCTACGCCGGGCACGGCACGCCCAGCCGTTCGGCTAGCTTCGCCAGGGCCTGCCAGTTCCCGTCGTCAAAAGGGATGCCGCTCGCCGTCCGCGCCGCGAACATGCGGCGCTCCGGATCACCTGGCAATTGGATCTCGTCGACGTCGGCGACGCGCGGACAGCTACGCACGAATTCGACGAGTCCACCTACCTCGAGAGCGAAAAAGTCGTCACCGCACAGCCGATCCGGAGACATCACCATTATGAATACGCAGTTCCCCAGTTGATTGGCAGGCTTCTCGCGAATCGTCACGCCACCGGACAGGGCACCGGCCAGCACTTCGATCACCAGCGCCAACCCAAAGCCTTTATACGCCTGATCGCCCCCCATCGGCCGAATCGTGCCGGGAGGTTCACCGTACAGCGTGTTGGGATCATTCGTCGGTTGCCCGTTCGAGTCGAGCAGCCATCCATCCGGGCATGTTTGACCGGCGATCTTCTTCACGCGTACTTTGCCTTCGGCCGTGGCGCTGGTGCCGAAATCAAGTACGAGCGGCCCCCCGTCATGCGGCACGCCAAAGGCCAGCGGATTCGTCCCCAACCGCGGCGCCGTTCCGCCGACCGGAGCCACGCGCCGCGCAGCGCCGTGCGTATTGACCATCACCAGCGACACCATGCCGGCCGCGGCGGCCTGCTCGCAATACTCCCCCAGCCGGCCGATGTGCCCACTGTGGATCAACGTTCCAATGCAGACACCGCCGTCGCGCGCTTTGGCAATCAATCGATCTGTTAACTCTCGCGCCAGCACCTGCCCAAATCCCCAATGGCCGTCCGCCATCAGATAAGCAGCGTCCTCCCGGGTAACGGTCATCGCGGCGCCGGGCTTAAGCTCTCCCTTAGCGACCTGATCGAGGTAGTACGGCACGCGCATCACACCGTGCGAATCATGGCCACGTAGATTCGCGCCGACCAGGCTGCGAGCGACGAGACCGGCTTCATCGCGTCCCAGCCCACCAGCGGCCAGCAGTGCAGCGGCAAAATCGGTGAGCTTCTCAGTAGCGATATTGGGCATCGAAATATTTTCCGAAAGAGTTTTCGTGGTGAATCGTATGCCCTTCGCGGCACTAATCGCCGACTTCGCCGGGCAGCGCGCGATCGCCGGATTGCTCCCACTGGCGGCGCGCTTCGAACGTCACGATCGCCACCGAGTTCGACAGGTTCAGGCTGCGGGCCGCCGGCCGAATTGGAATCCGCAAGGCGGTCTCACGGTTCGGTTCCAGAATCGCGGCCGGTAAGCCTTGCGATTCGCTGCCAAAGACCGCCACATCCCCCGGCTGGTAACTCACCGTCGTATAACTGCGAGTGGCCGTCTTCGTAAAGTAGTAGAACCGCTGCGAAGGCAAATTCGCCACCAGCGCGGCCCAATCATCGACCGCCTCCCATTCCAGGTGAGGCCAGTAATCGAGCCCCGCGCGCCGCAGGTAATAGTCATCCAGACGAAAGCCCAGCGGCCGGACCAGCCACAGCTTCGCCCCCGCGGCCACGCACGTGCGACCGACGCTTCCCGTGTTATGGGGAATCTCAGGCTGGAAGAGAACGATATTCAGTAGCGGTTCGTATTTCACGCCACGTGAGATAACACGCACCGCCGAAAGGGTCAAGCCGCCAGCGTTCGCCGCTCGGCAGAACTGCAAAACTGAGAATCTGCGCCTCGTCTTCTGTAGCTGGCCTCTTCGAGGCCGGGACCTCATCGTGGCGGTTCGGGGTCGCCGGCCCCAGCCACAGGCTTTGCAGTTCTCCTGTATGTTCCGCTGCAGATCGCGGGCATGCTTTCGAAACCGTATGATTCGGCCCTCGTCGGAAGTAGCCCTTATGAACTTCCTTGCGCCTCCCCCCGCGTGACTTTCCATGAGTTGACCATAATCTCTTGAAATTGGGCATACGCCTAATAGACTGCTCAAGAGTGGGCAATCGCCGTTCGAAGCTTCTCGAAGGAAACGCCAATGATTCGAACTCGACATTGCACCACCGCGACGCTGCTGTGCGTCTTTCTCTGTGCGCCCTCGATCGCCCGCGCCGACGCGCTGCAGTTCTCAATCGACTCCACGCGAAGTTACCTCACGCTGACCATTCCGAATTTTTCTGTCGAAGGGATCGCGGTATCGATCACTGGCCAGAATCGCACGAACGGCGCGCCGATTAGCACTCTTTGGAGTGCCTCGACGAACACTGGCAACACCGCCTTCGTCTCCGGCACACTCTCTACGACGGTCGGCGGCAGCTTGTCAGGCAAGACCCTGAGCGCCATCCAGTTTATCAGCGGCGCCAACAGCTTAAGCGCGCTCAATTCGGGCAACTATCGTCCGAATCCAGCGGCCTATAACACGGCCACCTCGGCTTACGTCAACAACAGTGCCGCTGCGGCCAACTACGGGATGACCATTCACATCAGCCTGGGCAACCAGGCACTCGTATCGTTCGATAACGTGGCCTACGACATTGGCTCCAATCCGTTGGCTGCCAGCAATACGGTCGGATCAGGTTCCTTCTCCACGGCGGGCATCGATGCAGGAATTCTCAATTCGCAACTTGTCCTGCAGGGCTTGTCCACCATCTTGGAATCGGCATTTCCTAACGCTATATACTCACTCAGCAATACGGGACCAAACTCGGCAGGCTCCGGCTCTTATTCCTATAGTGCTGACGACTCAAAACTGAGCCTCGTCGTGCCACTGAACGTTCCCCTAGAATTCAATTTCGCCGGCGGCTTCGTCTTCGACGGAACATTGTCTGGGCAATTCGTAGCGACGGCCGCCGTCCCTGAGCCCGCGACGTTGATCCTCGCCGGCCTCGGCATGACCTTGCTCGCAGCTGTCGCGCGGCGTCGCCGAGAGTCGCCCACGCTTGGCAGTTGCTAATCGTCTAACGTCGCTATGCCCTTCCACAGACGGGCAACCGCATAGAAAGCGGTCAGGCGTATCATTTTATTCTGTATCCCCGCTCTCTTTCGCGCGCAACCTAACAGCACGGCTGTCGCGCCCAGCCACCGTCTGCATGGTCGCTCAGATGCGGCCGAGGTGCAGAATTGCGCAGAGAATTTCTTGCGTTCACAGTCGACCGGTCTTACGATCTGGCTAACTATTCACAGTTCGTAATAAAGGGCACTTCCTCACCTTCCTTCCAATTTGGAGCGCAGCCAATGGGCAGGGCCGCACGCGCAGTCACCTTAGTTTTCATGGCAATCGTCGCTCGGCCGGCGAGCGGAATCACGTTCACAACCGTTGATAATCCGCTGGCTGCTCACGGCACCCAGATCACCGGAATCTCGGGAAATAACCTGGTCGGGACTTACTTCGACAGCATAGACGGCTATAGCGGTTTCCTCTACGACGGTTCCACTTTCACGTCGATTAATCATCCGCTCGCCTACAACGATCACGATTCCGGCACCTACGTGACGGGCATCTCAGGGAATACCATCCTGGGCACGTACCATAACCTTACGGGCGGATACGGAGACTACGGGTTCACTTACGATGGGTCGACTTTTAGTCCCGTCGGCAATCCGGCGCCTGAAATCTTGGCATACGGAATCGATGGCAACCGCATTGTTGGTTACTACGCCGGCGGACCAGGCTTTCTCTTCAACGGCACGACCTTCACGCAGATTATCGATCCATTTGCGCAAGACGGCACCTTTCCACACGGCGTGTCTGGAAACACCGTGGTCGGCTATTACCTAACAGTGAACACCTCGCACGGCTTCCTTTACAACGGTTCCACGTTCACGAATTTAGACGACCCTCTCGCCACAGCGTCATTCGGAGGGACCAGGGCGATGGGGATTTCGGGAAACAACGTGGTCGGTTACTACTTTGACAACACGCGCACGGCTCACGGATTCTTCTACAATGGTTCAACATTCACGACGATCGACGATCCATTAGCCGCGACGGGCCAAAGCAAAGGCACCTTCGCCCAAGGGATCTCAGGCAACAAGATCGTCGGCTACTACGTGGCCAGCGATGGCTACGACCATGGCTTTGTCGCCACGATCCCCGAACCGAGTACGTTCGTCCTCGCCGCGCTCGGAGGATTGGCGTTACTCGTAATTCGCCGGCGCCATAAATAGGTCGCGTCCCCCCTGCCCTCGCCCGCCGTGACAGGCCGCGGCCTCGCGATAGAATCGGGGCATGAGCAGCCCGATTTCTAGCAACCGTCAGTTCCCTGCCACTGCCCAACGCTTCATCGCCATCTGTGCGCTGGCGTTCTGGCAGGGGGGCCTGACCTTTCACGCCGTCGTCGTGGTGCCCGTCGCCAACAGCATTTTGACCGGCGGAGAACAAGGCTTCGTCACCCAGGAAGTAACCAACTGGATGAACCGCCTGGGCGTGCCCGTCGTTGCCATCCTGGCGATCTATGCGAGACAACTCCGCAGCCGCATCTTCTGGCTGGCATGCGCTGTCCTCGGCCTGACGCTCGCCGCACTATTCGTGATTCACGCCCGCATGGACGCACAGCTTGACCCCGCGTCCTTTGCAATCATCGACCGTGCGAAGTTCTCGCTGCTGCATGACCTGTACCTGGTTGTCATCACCATACAATGGTGCGCGGGCCTCGCTGCCGGATGGTTGCTGTTGAGCCGACAAACAGTTTCCGAAGCCGCCTCCATGACATAGCATTTCGTTAGTGGGCATGAAATAGCTCGCATCAGAACCGCGAACTCTGTAGCCAGGGCCTGCGATCCCGGAACACCATGGTGAAGCTCCGGCCTCGAAGAGGCCAGCTACAGAAGACGAGCCGCAAGTTCTCAACTTTGCTGTTCGCCCAGGAACGCCCGGCGGCGATTTGGCTGACAAGCGTGCCGATGTTAGCATGGGCGTTTGGCCCGCTCGGGCCGGATCCGCTCGTACGCACTGCCCCCAGCCGTCCCGCGCCCGCATGACCGATCGTTCTGCGCTGTTATCGATGCACGGCATCACCAAGAGTTTCGGCGCGACGCGCGCTCTGGCCGGTGTGTCGCTGTCGGTTCGCGCCGGCGAGGTCATGGCGCTGATCGGTGAAAACGGCGCCGGCAAGAGCACGCTGATGAAGGTCCTGGCCGGCGCCCACCGTCCGGACGCCGGGGAGATGTATCTCGACGGTCGCACCTACGCCCCCACCGGCCCGCAGCAGGCGCGCCGGGCAGGCGTCGCCATGATCTATCAAGAGTTGAATCTGGCGCCTGATCTGAGCGTCGAAGACAACATCATGCTCGGCCAGGAAGTCCATCAATTCGGCTGGCTGCGCCGCAGCAGGCAGCGCAGTCGCGTGCGACAGGCGCTCGAAACACTCGGCCACCGTGAGTTGCGCCCCGAGACACCCGTCCGAAATCTGTCCGTCGGCGCACGCCAATTGGTCGAGATCGCCCGGGCCCTGGTGCTTGATCCCAAGGTGATCGTCTTCGACGAGCCAACCAGTTCGCTTACGGCGCACGACGTCGAGCATCTGTTTCGCGTGATCAGTAAACTGCGCGAGTCTGGCCTCGGCATCATCTACATCAGTCATTTTCTCGAAGAGATCCGCCGCGTGGCACAGCGTTATACGGTGCTGCGCGACGGGCAGACCGTGGGCGACGGGCAACTGGCCGGCGCCAGCGAGGCAGATATCGTGGCCTTGATGGTCGGGCGAAACGTCAAGGACCTGTTCCCGACCGTTCCGCATACGCCCGGCGAGCCGATCCTTTCACTCAATAATCTCAGCGGCGTGAAATCGCCGCGCGATGTCGCGCTCGAAGTGCGGCGAGGCGAAATTCTGGGCATTGCTGGCCTGGTGGGCGCAGGACGAACCGAATTACTACGCTGCATCTTTGGGCTCGATCCCGTGCGTCGCGGCACGGTGCGCGTGGCCGCGTATGCGCCGCGAGCGAATCCTCGCGCCCGCATCCGCTCAGGATTGGGCCTGGTTTCCGAAGATCGCAAGGGCGAAGGTCTCGCGCAAGAGCGCTCAATCGCCGACAATCTCACCCTGAGCCGCCTCGCCCCTTACAGCCGCTGGGGCTGGCTCAACCTCGGCCGGCGTGACGTGGCCGTGCAAAATTGGATCGGCCAGTTGGAAATCAAGGCGGCCGGCACCAATCAACTGGTCAAAGAACTCTCGGGCGGTAACCAGCAGAAGGTCGCCATCGCACGCGTCCTGCACCAAGGGGCGGACGTGCTATTGCTTGACGAACCGACGCGCGGCATCGACGTAGGCACCAAAGCCGAAATCTATCGCCGCATGGGCGACCTGGCTGCCCAAGGAAAGTCCGTGATCTTCGTCAGTTCGTACCTGCCCGAGCTATTGGCCGTGTGTGATCGCGTGGGCGTAATGGCGCGCGGCCGACTGCGCGAAGTCCGAGCGGCGAAATCGTGGACCGAAGAGGCCGTGATGGCCTGCGCTATCGGAGGAGACGAATCGTGAGCGACATTTCCTCCACCTCCGAAAAATCCTCCGCCCCCCTCTCGGCGCGGCGCCGTTTGGCTTCGCTGGTCGGTTCGCTCGGTCCGTTATTGGTGCTATTCGTCGTCATTGGCATGTTCGGCGAGGCCGACCGCGTCAAAGAGGGCACGGACGTCTTTTTCACGCACCAAAACGCACGCACGATCGCCGTGCAAGCATCGCCGGTCATCGTCGCCGCGCTCGGTATGACCGTGATCATTATCGGCGGAGGCATCGACCTGGCGGCAGGCACAGCACTGGCGCTCTCGGCCACGGTGCTGGCCTGGTTTCTCAACAAGGGGTATTCCCCCGCGATGTCCGTCGCTGCCGCGATCGGCACCGGCTGCCTGACGGGATTTATCAATGGTGTGCTGGTGAGCGCGCTGCGCGTCGTGCCGTTTATCGTCACGCTCGGGACGATGACGATCTACCTCGGCACGGCCAAATACCTGGCCAATGAAACCACAATCCGCCCGCCCCTCGCGGACATTCCCCACGCGTTCGAATCGATGGTCACGCCCCGGCCCGATCCGGCCTGGCTCGTCGAATCATTGAACATCCCCAATTTCGCCTGGGGAGTCTGGCTGGCCTTGGCGCTGGCTGGCGTCCTGGCCGTGGTCCTCCGCTACACGGTTTTTGGACGCTATGTCTTCGCGCTGGGGTCCAACGAACAAACGGCCCGCCTGTGCGGTATCAATGTCCCGCTGGTGAAAATCGCCGTTTACACACTGGGCGGGCTATTCGTCGGCATCGCTGGCACCTACCAGTTCGCCCGGCTTTCGAGTGGCAACCCCATGTCCGGGATCGGCATGGAGCTGAAATTCATTGCCGCCGTGGTGATCGGCGGCGGCAGCCTGACCGGCGGACGTGGCTCGGTCCTGGGCACGGTGACCGGGGCCGTGATGATGGCCGTCATTGCCAGCGGTTGCACGCTGCTGGGGTGGCGAAACCCGATCCAGGATATCGTCATCGGGGCTATCATTATCGCCGCCGTGACGCTGGATCAGATACGGCAGCGCTTCTGGTCCAATTGATTTTCATCTCTTCCTGGCGAGCGATTCACGATACAATCGGCAGTGGTAATTCGTCTGCCGCGCGAAGAATCTGCACGGAGTAAAAACATGGTCGACAAATCGTCTCCGCACGACGCCAATCCGCTTGCCAGTCTCGACGAATGGGAAGACGACTTGAAGCGTCGCTACCCCGAGCCGGAAGTCGAAGCCGTGCCCGAGGGGGTCGTGCATGCCGAGGGGACGAAAAAGTCGGCCAAGGAGTTTCGCAACCATCGCGAATCGGCCCGCCCCAGCGTGCGCGAGTTTTACCGACTCAACCACCGCTACCAGACCCTCGACTTCGTGCGTCAGAAGCGCGACGAGTATTTCGCCCTCAAAAAGCGCGAGATGAGCATCTGGGAAGCGCTCGAATATCTCAACACGCTCGTTGACGATAGCGATCCCGATACCGACTTCTCGCAAATCGAGCACTGCCTGCAAACCGCCGAGGCCGTGCGTCGTGACGGGCATCCGCGCTGGTTCATCCTGGCGGCACTGATCCATGACCTGGGCAAGATCCTCTGCCTGTACGGCGAGCCGCAATGGGCCGTCGTCGGCGATACGTTCCCCGTCGGCTGCGCCTATTCGGACGAGATCGTGTTTGCCGAATTCTTCGCCGATAATCCCGATCGCGATGTGGCCGAGTACCGGACCAAGACCGGCATCTATAGCGAACGCTGCGGTCTGGACAACGTCATGATGTCGTGGGGGCACGACGAGTACATGTACCATGTCGCCAAGAATTACCTGCCCGAAGAAGGGCTGTACATGCTGCGTTATCACTCGTGCTATCCAATTCATCGCGAGAAGCAGTACGGCCACCTGATGAACGAGCACGACGAAAAGATATTCCGCTGGGTGCGCAAGTTCAGCCCCTACGATCTGTACACCAAGAGCGCCGAACGCCCCGACGTCGAAAAGCTGCGTCCCTTTTACGAAGACCTGGCGGCCGAGTTCTTCCCCGACAAGGTGCGCTGGTAAACAAGATTCGCTGATAGACACCGTGCGCTGGTAATCCACGCGCACGCTCTAACCACGACCGTCGCGTCTTCGCCGGGTTCCTTTGGCGCGCCCCCGCATGCCCCCTCGCTATCGCGAATTACTCGACCGATTGCGGCGCGAATTTCCGCAGCCCGTCTCGGACCCCGTCCACGACGCGTACGTAGCCTTCTCGGTATTGCGTGCGCTGGACCGTGTCGACGCGTTAAAGACGCAGGCGCCGATCCTCGGCTCGCCGGTCGAGCCCGATTTCGAAGCGGCGCTCGCCGCGCGCATGGATCAGCAAGGCGAGCCGCTCGAGCAGGTCATCTCGGACCTCGTTAAGCATCTCGAAGGGATGTTCCTGTGGGGGCATCCGCGCAGCCAGATCAACGTCATCTCGCATCCGTCGATCGCCAGCCTGATCGGCGTGATGCTGGCCTCGACCTACAACCCGAACCTGGTCAGCGACGAAAGTGGCCGCGGCTTTTCGGCGGCCGAGGTTCGCGCCACCGCGATGGCTGCTGAACTGGTTGGCTACGATCCGGCCAAGGCCGGCGGTGTATTCACCTTCGGCGGGACCGGCGGCATGCTCTACGGAGTGAAGGTCGGCCTGGAAAAAGCCGTCCCCGGCTGCCTGCGCACCGGGCTAACGCAACCGGCCGTCGTGCTGGCGAGCGTCCATAGCCATGCCTGCACCAGCAATGTCTCGGCCTGGCTCGGGATCGGGCAAGACAACGTCGTGCTGGTCCCCACCGAGAGCGATCACGCCGTTGATATCCCGCTGCTGGCCGAGGCCGCGCGAAAGGCCCTGCGTGATGGCAAACGCCTGGCCGCCATCGTAGCCACGATGGGCTCGACCGACGCCTTCGGCATCGACGATCTGCACCGCATTCACGCCCTGCGTGAAGAGTTAGTCCGCGAATTCTCCCTCGACTACTCGCCGCACATTCATGCCGATGCCGTCATCGGCTGGGCGTGGAGCGTCTTCAACGACTACGACTTCCTGCAAAACTCGCTCGGCTTTCGCGGTCGTACCGTCCGTGCATTGGCCAAGGCCCATCATCGCATCCAACATCTCGGGCTCGCCGATTCGATCGGCATCGACTTCCACAAAACCGGATTTGCCCCGTACATTTCCTCGCTCGTGATCTTTCGCGACCGGGACGACCTGCGGCACATCCTGCGCCCGCGAGAATCCTTGCCGTACCTCTTCCAGTCCGGCATGCACCATCCCGGCTTGTTCACGCTCGAAACCAGCCGCAGCGCCACCGGCCCGATGGCGGCGCTGGCGAACCTGCTGCTGTTGGGCAAGGAAGGCTACCGCACGCTGCTCGGACATATCGTCGAAATGGCCGAAGTCCTGCGCGAGGCGTTGTTCGCGCACCCGGACCTGACCGTCCTCAACGACGAGAATGTCGGTCCCGTGACGCTCTTCCGCGTGTATCCGCACGGCACTGACACGTTCACGATCAAACAGCGCGAACGCTCGGACCCACGATTCCAACAGCAGCTTGCCGAGTTGAACCAATACAATCGCCGCATCTTCCAACGCGTCCACGCCGAAGCGCTAACCGGCAATGGCATCGTTCTCTCGATGACGGACGCTTACACGCACAGCGATTTCGGCACGCCGATCTCGGCCCTGAAGTCGTACGTCCTCTCGCCATTCACCGACAAAGAGCGGATGCACGAAGTCATCACGCACGTCATCGCCGCCCGCGACGCGGTCGAATCGGCACCACCATCGGCATAAGCGCCACGGGTAAATTTCTTGCTATCGCAAGGTGCGTCCGCGTGTAGGGTGCGCTGGGCGCACCACGAATTGCCAACGGGCGAAATGGTGCCCATAGCATCGAACGTAGAGTGCGCTGCGCGCACCATGAATTGCCACGGCGTGATAAGCCGGAAACGAAATACCTGGTGCCCACAGGGCACCCGACGTAAAACGCTCTGCAACGCAAAAAATCTGCTTGACGCCCGCCGTCGCCTACTGTACTATCACGCTCATACAGTAGGTGACACATGTTTTTTGCTATCGATCCTGCCAATGGCGTGGCCGTTTACGAGCAGATCATTCGCCAGGTCAAATTCGCCGTCGCCCGCGAGGCGGTGAAGCCGGGCGAGATGATCCCCTCGGTGCGTGAACTTGCCCGGGAGTTGGCCGTTAATCCCAACACCGTGGCCCGCGCGTATCGTCAATTGCAGACCGACGGCGTTCTGGCGTCGGTCCGCGGCACAGGGCTCGAAGTGGCCGAGGCAGCGCGTGATCGTTGCCGGCGGGAAACCGTCGAGTTGATCCGCGCCCGCCTACGGCAGGTCCTGCTCGAAGCTCAGCAAAGCCAACTCTCGGCCGACGAGCTTCGTCATCTCGTCGACACGGAACTGCGTGCCATCATTCGCGAAGGAACCTGACCATGCAGCCGGCCCTCCGTCTGGCCAATGTCACGAAGCGTTATGGCAATCACACGGCGCTCGACCGCGTCTCGTTCGAAGTGCCGCCGGGCTGCGTCTTCGCACTGCTCGGCGAGAATGGCGCCGGCAAAACAACCGCCATTCGCCTGCTGCTCGGGCTGGCCGAGCCTGACACCGGCTTTGCCGAGGTCCTGGGACGCGACACGCGCGGCCGACAAATCGAACTCTTACGCCACGTGGGCTACGTGCCCGAGCGTCCCACGCTTTACGACTGGATGACCGTCAGCGAAATCGGCTGGTTCACGGCCGGTTTTTATGGCGGTGACTACATCAAGCATTACGACCAATTGACCTCGGATTTCGGCCTGCCTTCGGACCGCAAGCTGAAAGCCCTCTCGAAGGGAATGCGGGCAAAGGTCGCGCTCTCTTTGGCACTGGCCCATCAGCCTGACGTGTTATTGCTCGACGAGCCGACGTCAGGCCTGGACACGATGGTGCGGCGCGAATTCCTGGAAAGCATGGTCGACCTGGCCGCCGCCGGGCGAACGGTGCTGCTATCGAGCCATCAAATTCACGAAGTCGAACGCGTGGCCGATTACGTGGCGATCATTCACGAAGGACGCCTGGTGCTGGCCGAACGTCTCGACGAACTGAAAGACAGCGTCAAGGCGTTGACCGTCACGCTCGACGACGGCGTCGCCATGCCGCGCGTGGCTGGCGAGATCCTGCGCGAGCGCCGCAAGGCACGGCAATGGCAGATCCTCACCCGTGGGCTGAGCGACGAAGACCTGGTAACCCTGCGCAATCAAACCGCCGTGCGCGACGTCGAATCCCGCCGCCCCACGCTTGAGGAAATCTTCGTCGCCTACATGCGCTCGGGCTCAACCCACGATTCGGATGCCCCACAAACATCAGCCAACGCCCTGACAAATGACTGATTGTCACAGCAACTAGTAGCCAGTAACTAGTTACTAGCTACTTATTACCAATTACTGCCCTCTGCATTCTGCCCACTGCCTACAATGAACAACGCCGCCGTCTTTCGCCGTGTGCTGTGGAAAGAATATCGCGTGCTGCGCGCGTTCTGGATCGCCGTGGCGCTGATCGTGCTGGCGACCCAGGGCATTGCCTGGCTCTCACTATCCGGCACTGAGTTGCAGCGGGCGTTCCACACCATTGTGTCGGTCTTCATCGCCCTCTACGCCTTGGCCGCGGGCGCAATCCTGTTCGCCGTCGAGCGTGAAGAGGGAACCGACGGGTTCTTGCAAGTCATGCCGGTCGACAGTGGACGCCTGTTTGTTGCCAAGTTGACGCTGGCTTTGATAAGCACACTCGCTCTGGCAGCGATGCTATATCTTTTGATCGAAGCATGGCGGGCTTTCGGATTGATCGGGCCGCAGCAAAGGTTTTCGATCTGGGACGAAGGCAGGCCACACGGCGCGCTAGCGTTCACGGCGATCGCATGCGACGTCTTCGTTTGCGGATTGCTGTGCTCCCTGCTGCTGAAGCGGGCGCTGGTTGCCGCCTGCGTCGGCGCAGGCCTGGCCATGATCGTGCTCTATCTGGGCACCCTGTCAATTAGCGCGCTCGAAGGCCGTCATTATGGCACGTCGGCCGACGATTTCGGCCGCCTGTGGTCACTGACGATTTTCGGGCTCTCGGCCTGCATCTTTGCCATCGATCTCTGGATCGGCCAGCGCTGGCTTGACATCAGTTCGCTCCGAGCGAAGCGACGACCATCGCCGGTAAAAGCAGCGGCGCCAAAAATCACGCGCGTCGTTGCCGGCCCAACGCTGCGTGCCGCCTTCGGCCGGCTGATCTGGCAAGAGTTCCGCCAGGCCTGGCGCATGATGGCGATCTTTCTCGGCATCGGCACCTTACTGGCGGCCTGGGCGGCCATCCCCGGCGGCTATGCTGACACTTGCGCGCAACTGGCTACCCTGTTTACCGCCGGCACCGTCGCCATCATGGGCGCCACCACGTTCTATACCGATCAAGAGCGATCGCAGTACCGCTACTTCGCCGAGCGTCCCGTACGCCCGCGGATGGTCTGGCTGAACCGGCTGCTCGTGTGGTGGTCGGTCATCTTCTTCTACCTGATTGTCGCGACCCCGATTTGGGTCGCGTTGGTATATCAACACGTCCGCCAGCTCATCCAGCCTTTGGAATACACGGACGCCAGCGGTCGGCCGATCGCCGTCAGCTTCACGGACTCGGCTCGCCTGCTACCGGGCAGCTTTGCCTTCTTATTCGTCATTTTCTTGGCATACGCGTGTGGGCAGCTTTGTTCGATGCTCTTTCGTAGCGGCGTCATCGCCGCTTTTGCCGCCGTCATCCTGGCGGCAACATTGCTGGGTTGGTCCGCACTCATGGGATACCTGCAAGTTAATTGGCTGATTTCCACGGCGCCACTCCCTTTTATTCTGTTGGCCGTTACCTGGTTGCGAGCGCCGCATTGGATCGCGGATCGTACAGGCTGGTGGCCGTGGACGCGCTTCGCGCTATCACTGGCTATTCCAATTGCGTTGGTCGGCATTGCCACGGCGTCGTTCCGCGTATGGCAAGTTCCGAAGGTTGATCCCGGCTTCTCGCCCGCTCAGTACGCGGCCGAGATTACGCCCGAGGCGCGCGAGACTGCGCAGATGTATATCCACGCCGCAACGCTAATCGACAATCGGTTGTGGCCCAGCGGTCGAAACATTTGGGGCGGTCGGGCCGATCACTTGGCAGGCACCATCGCTCGCTTGATTCCCGAATCGGCCGCCCCGCCCAACAACGCCCAGGCTCGCGATGAATGGCTTGCGGCTCTCGCGATCCCACAGGACCGCAACATGCTCCCCTGGCTCGCGGCCAACCGCGAAGCGCTCGATGTGGCATTGGCCGCAACGCGGCGCCCGTCGTGCGTCTTCACGCCCTCCGAGCTTTGGCATCCCAATCTGTATCATCTGGAATTCTTAATCGGCACCGAGGCCTACCGCTTGGGTCAAGAAGGAAACCTGCCGGGAATGCTCGATTGCGAGATGGCCATATTGAAAATGTCAATTCATTTTCGCCAGCATCAAGTGTATGACCGTGGTCTGTTCGAGCCTAGAACACTTGACGTTCTCGGCTATTACTGGCCGACACTGCCGGGCCAGACGCCCGACCTGTTGCGCCGCACGATCCAGGAAATCGAAAACTGGCAAAAGAGCATGCCAGGTATCGGCGAGTCCGCAAAAGAGGTCTATCTACAAGACGAGCAAATGCTTTCCGGCGATCGGGATGCGCTCGACGAATTTGCCCAACAGAATGATCGCATTGGCGTGAACCTATCTCGCTATGTCTTCATCAAGGCAACCATGCCTTGGGAAACGGCTCGGGCGCAGCGCGTACTGAATCTTCAAACAGCCGAAGCATTACAATTCGTTCCGTCGATCGAATCAGCGTTAGCCCACCATCAACCCACTTCGCGGCTAAGCCTGCAAGCGGCAGCTGTCTCGTGGCACCCACTCGTGCAGTCAACGCCGCTGCTGTCGATGCTCTCGAACTACTATTCGAGTACTAACGCGGAAAGATGGCTCGATGGTCAGGCGCAGCGCAGCGCGACACTGTTGATTCTGGCGATCGAAGCCTACCGCCTTGAACACGGAGCGCTGCCGGGAACGCTCGACGAGCTGGTAGGTCCGTATTTAACTCAGATGCCACGCGATCCGTACTCCGGCGACAATTTCCGCTATTATCCGCAAGGAATTCAGCGCTCGTTCACGAATCGATGGTCGCACGCGATTCTTCCCCAGACACCATTTCTATGGAGTTGCGGACAACTTCTACTCCCCGTCACCTCGGGCCAACAGGGAGACAACGATCAGTACTTACGATTGGGCTGGCAGGGCGTCGTCACAAGCGACAGGTATCGCTTCCCCAACTTCGTCGGCAGCGGGCTAACATTTATCCTCCCTGGCCCAACGCCCCCAGCGAAAGACGTGGACAACGCAGCCCCCGACGATAAGGCCGCGTCCGACGACGCCGAGTCACCGGCTAATGATAATCCCGCAGACACAGAACCTGCGCAAGCCCCGCCAGCGCCGCCCGCCCTACCAGACGACAACTTATTCGCCGAATCGCCCGGCGAATCGCAATAGTCGAACGCTGCCGCGCCCGCTTCTGTAGCTGGCCTCTGCAAGGCCGGTCTTTGCGCTATTCTCGTCGTATCGATACGGGCCTTTCTGCACCGATCGCGATAACTTGTAATCCCGGGGTCACAGACCCCGGCTACAGTTGTAGATGCCGATTTCAGTGCGCGCACACGTTCTCACAAGATCGCACCCATCGCCCGCTGCTTCACCCAAGCTGCACGGGACAGTATCCTAGTCCCCAGCCATCCTGCGGCAGTCGAGCGACTTCGCTCGACGATTCCTCGCATGGTTCGCAACGTCCCCCTGCCCTGCCCCGCCTGCTGCACTCCTGGAACTTTTTGCCGATGCCGCTCGTTTCGCGTTCGCCGATTTTGTCGCCGCTGGGCATTTTCCTTGTGGCTTTGTCGCTGTCGATCGGCTGGGGCATTCGCGGCAACTACGGGCATGAAACGGGGGCCATGTTCCCCGGAGCGATCGCCGCCATCGCGGCCTGTCTGCTATCCGGCCGCGCCGACTGGCGCGAGCGCGTCGTTTACTTCGCCTTCTTCGGCGCGTTCGGTTGGGCGTTTGGCGGTTCGATCAGCTACATGCAAGTGATCGGCTACACGCATTCAGGCCATCTGCCGTCGCAGGCGTACGGCTTTGCCTGTTTGTTCGTGATCGGTTTTCTGTGGGGCTCGCTGGGCGGAGGAGGCACGGCTCTGCCCGCCGCGCTCGATCGCACCCGGCTGACGGCCATGTTCGTACCGCTGTTGGTCGTACTGGCGGCGATGGGTCTGGCTGACTACATCATTCCGCTGGTCAATGAAAAGATGCTGGTCGAAGGCGCGATGAAGCGCCAGGACAGCCCACTTTACTGGTTGGACAGCGACTATCTGCAAGCCTGCACCGCGGTCGTGGCGATGCTGCTGTTTGATCTGTTCGAGCGCCGCTTTGCCAAAGCTTGGGAGCTGCCTATCCTGGGCGCGATCGGTGCCGGTATCGGCTTTTGCGGGCAATGGTTGCTACGCGTCACGGGCGCGAGCGAGTCGCTGTGGAACCTGCTCGTGCGCCCGCAAGGAGATACCAGCCAATTCAACGTCGAGCAACTGGTCACAAATTGGCCCAACTTCCTGCCATCCGTCAGTGACCATCTAGGCTGGGCGATCGGTCTGGTCATCGGCATCGCGTTTTACTTCGCGCGGCGTGGACGTTTTGCGAGTGGATCGCGGTTGTTCTTGTATATGGGGCTAGGCTGGCTCGTCAGCTTCACGCTGTTGCCCGTAATTCTGGCCATTCGCATGACGCCCCCCCGCGGCGACGATTGGGCCGGCATCCTGGGGGTCTTCTTGGGGGCGCTTCTGTGGTGCCGGCGCGAGAAGCTGACCGCCGTGACGATTGCCATGCTCGTGAGCGGCGCCATCGGCGGGCTCGGCTTCTCGGGCATTGCTTTACTGAAGCTGGCGATGGTCGCGCCGGGTAACCCTGGCCTGGTCTCCGATCCCGACCTCGTGGCCACTTGGAACCATTGGCAAAGCGCCAACTGGCACAGCTTCCTCGAACAATCGTACGGCTTCGTCAACGGTATCGGCATCGCCGTGGCGATGGGCTTGTTGGCCACGCGACTGGGTGTGTGCGACAACGCGGCGCCTCGCCGCCGCTGGACCGAGCTGGTCGCGCTGTTGTTCGTCGTGCCGTGGCTCTTGTACGAAAACCTCGTCAAGAACGTGGCCGACTGGACCGCCGCGCACGGTGAGTATCGCTCGCTGCCGCTGCGCATGCAGGCGCCGCTGTTCGACAGCATCGAGTTGTCCGCCGAGAACTGGTTCAATCTGTTCTTCGCAATCGGCGCCGTGACCTTTGCCCTGTTAGCACTCGCGCACATGCGCCGGCCACTGGCGATCCTGCCGAAGAGCTGGCTCGGCCGTGGGCAACTTTTGTACTTCCTGATCCTGTGGCCGTTCGTGCTGGGAAATTTTGCCAAGGCCCTAACCGGATTCACCGACCAGCGTTTGTTGACCGAAGGGGTGATCCTGGTCAACGCCATGATCGTCACCGTTCTGATTCTGGTGCTGCCGCGCGAAACACAGTCCGAGCAAGGCATGACCGCGACGAACCTGCGCCGGCTGGCGTGGGCGTCCGCCGCGCTGCTACTGATCTCGGCAACTGCCGGCCCCGCGCTCGAAACGCTCGCCGTTCGTGAACTGTATGGCGACGCGCGGGCCGGCCACGCCTCGCCCAATTATCGCTTCGGCCCCGACGCGAATTGGAAAGCACGGCCGATCCTGAAAGGCACGCTGCACCGCTGAGATATGTGCCTTACGTAGCGACGTTCTTTGTAGGGTGCCCTGTGGGCACCAATTCGCCTGCTCTAACCCAAGGTGCGCACAGCGCACCCTACGCCAATATGTCGCGCACGACATTGCCATGCACATCGGTCAGGCGGAAATCCCGCCCGGCGTAGCGATAGGTCAGCCGCTCGTGGTCGAGCCCCAACTGGTTCAGGATCGTGGCCTGCATGTCGTGTACGTGCACCTGGTTCTCGACGACGTTGAATCCCAGCTCATCGGTTTTGCCGTAAGAAATACCCGGCTTGATGCCGCCGCCGGCCAGCCACATCGTAAAGGCTTGCGGATGATGGTCCCGCCCCAGGCTGCGCCCCAGCGCCTTGTTGCTTTCGACCATTGGGGTGCGGCCGAACTCGCCTCCCCACACGACCAGCGTCTCGTCCAGCAAACCACGTTGCCGCAGATCCTTCACCAGCGCCGCCGAGCCTTGATCCGTATCACCGCAGTTCTTCGTGTGATTCCCCACCAGGTCGCTGTGGGCATCCCATCCCTCGTTGTAAATGCTGATGAACCGCACGCCGCGTTCGACCATGCGGCGCGCCAGCAAGCAAGCCCGGGCGAACGATGGCTTGGCCGGATCGACGCCGTACATGTCGAGCGTCGCTTGCGATTCGCTCTTCAAGTCCATTAGCTCTGGTGCCGAGGTCTGCAAGCGGAAAGCCATCTCGTACGACGCGATACGCGTGCTGATCTCCGGATCGCCGACTGTGTCCAGCCGCTGCCGATTCAGCGCGCCCACCAGGTCGAGCGTCTCGCGCTGCGTACGGGCATCGACTCCTGGCGGGCTCGATACGTCCAGGATCGGATCTCCCTGGTTGCGAAACCGCACGCCGGCGTAAACGGTCGGCAGGAAACCGCTCGACCAGTTCGCAGCGCCGCCGCTGATGCCGGTGCCGGTCGACATCACGACAAACGCCGGCAGGTCGCGCGTTTCGGCTCCCAATCCGTACGTGACCCACGAACCCATGCTCGGTCGGCCCGGCTGCGAGAAGCCGGTATTGAAGAAGATTTGCGCCGGGGCGTGATTGAACTGATCCGTGCGCATCGACCGCACCAGGCAGATATCGTCGACCACGCCCGCCAGGTGCGGCAGCACGTCGGCAATCTCGGCGCCCGATTTTCCATGCTTGTTGAACTTGAATCGCGGTCCCATCGCAGCCGCGTCGGCGCGAATAAAGGCATACCGCTGCCCGCCGATCACTTCGGGTGGGATTGATTTGCCTTCGAACTCGGCCAGCTTCGGCTTGTAATCGAACAGGTCCAGGTGACTCGGCGCGCCCGTCATGAACAGATGGATCACGGCCTTGGCCCGCGGCGCGAAATGCGCCGGCCGCGCGGCCAGCGCATCGCCGGTCGAAGCCGTGGCAGCGCGCGCCACGGTTCGCCCATCAAGCGAGCCCGATAGCAATGAAGCCAGCGCGATCTTTCCCAACCCCACGCCGCTTGCCTGCAAGAAGGCACGGCGCGTTGCCTGGCAATTCATCTCGGCTGGATCGATCATGGCGTTATTCCTTGGTAATCGTCTCGTCGAGATTCAACACCGCACGGGCCGTCAGGGTCCAGGCTGCCCGCTCGACCGCGTCCCCTTCGCCAGCGCCCGCGATGGCCGTGGCGTCGAGTTCCCCTTTCGCCAGCCGCTCGCGGTGCGTCGTGTAGTACGCGACCAGCAGGTTTAATTCTAATTCCGAAGGAAGCCGGCTGACGCAACGGCGGAATAGCTCGCTTGCCCGGTCCGCGATCGGCGCCGTTTCGCCCGCCAATCGTTTGCCGAGCGCCTGCGACGTCTCGACAAACACGGCGTCGTTCAAAAGCGTTAGTGATTGCAGCGGCGTATTCGAGATTTCGCGCCGCGCCAGGCAGGCTTCGCCACTGGGCGCGTCGAAGGCCGAGAACATGGCGTAAGGCGCCGTGCGCTTGGTAAAGGTGTACATCCCGCGCCGATAGCGGTCTTCTCCTTCGCTCACATTCCAGCTGAGCGCGCCGTATGCTCCTTCCGAGCTAACTCCCGGCGGCTGTGGCGGGAAAACGCTCGGACCGCCGATTTTCTCCGAAAGCAATCCACTCGCCCGCAGCGCAACGTCGCGCACCAATTCGGCATCCAATCGAACCCGCGGAGCACGGCTCAGCCATTTGCCCGTCGGATCTTTCTCCAGCAATCGCGGCGTCGTGCGCGACGATTGGCGATAGGTAGCACTTGTCACGATCAACTTATGCAGACGTTTGACGGACCAGCCGTCGCGGATGAACTCCGTGGCCAGCCAATCGAGCAATTCGGGATGCGTCGCCGGCTCTCCCTGATAACCGAAGTCCTCCGTCGTTCGAACCAGCCCGCGCCCAAACAGCGCCGCCCAATGCCGATTAACCGTGACGCGCCCCACCAGCGGGTTTTGCGAACTTGCGAGCCAGCGGGCCAGCGCCAGCCGATCATGCTTCGCACCTTCCGGTAGCGGCGCGAACAAACTCGGCAGCTCGGCCGCCACCGGCTCGGTCGGTTGCAAGAATTCTCCGCGCTTGTGAATGCTCGTGCGGCGCGGGTTTTCCGCAGGCCGCTCAGTCCACACCAGCGTCGTCGGATAAGCCGGCATCTGCTCGCGCAGCTTGCGAATCGCTTCCCGCTCGGCGGCCAATTCTGGCGCGATCGACAAAAAATGGTCGAGCAAGCGAGACTGTTGCTCCGGCGTTCGTTTTTCTGCCTCGACGAGTAGCAACGCCTCGACGTCGGTCGGTGTCGCGTTTGCGGTCACGGGGCGTTCGTCATCAGTTGCCCAGATCCGAAAGCGCCCTAGATTGGCGGCGTAGTATTTCTCGAATAATAGCTCGACGTCGATCGTCTTCGCAGCCACCAGCGGCGCGGCCAGCGTAAACACAGCCGTATGAGCACGCCCCTGCCCGCCATTGATCGACCAGCCCGTCTGCGGGTCACCGTCGATCGCCATCGCGGCCGTATCTTTGCCGCTGGCGAACGATTGGGTGGCGGCACTCGACTTCGCGATCTCGCCCACCGCGCGAATCGTAAACTCGCTGAGGAAGAAATCGCCGAACGGTCCTTCGTACGCGATGCGTCCCGGTCCACGCTTCGGCAACGAGTCGTCGGGCAACGCCTCGAGCCGTAGCGCCGTCACGCGAGGCAGGTCGTTCGTGACCGAGACACGAAAAACGTCGCGCTTGGTCTGATCGGCACTGGCCAGAATCGAACCGTCGGGCAGAATCTTCAGCGTCGGCACGTCGCTCGCCGCTGCTGTCGGCGTTAATAACTTCCAATGCGTCGCGCGCGGAGATTCCGCGGCTAGCCATTCATTGAACTTCCGATCCAAGTGCTCCTGCCGGCGCACGACCTCGGGACGAGAATCGTTCACAGCCTCGCCCAGCAGCACGCGGAAACGTCCCAGCGTGTGATGACCGCCATAGTTCTGATTCAGGCGAATCGTATAACGTGTCCGGCTCGGACCGCCCAGCGAACGATCAAAGCGAAACGTCGCCGCGCGCGTCACGTTCCACGGCTCAGGCCCATTGATGGCCCAGCCCGTCTTGTCGTTGCCATCAAAAGCTTGCGCGGCCGGAAAACCATCTTGCGAGAAGTCTGCCGTGCCGCTGGCGATGGCAATTGGTGCTGCCGCGGTGTCCGCGCCATCGGCCGGCTTCGTGCTAACTGCCAGCTCGGTCACGACGAAATTGCCGTGCGGAGTGCGCCCAGGCCCATTCTTGGGCAGTTGCGAATCGGCGATGGCTTCCAAACGCAGCGCCGAGATTTCGGCTGCGTCGGCATCGATCTCGATCGTATAGCTGTCCACCTCCGGATCAGCGCCAGTGACGCGCACCGAGCCATCTTCGAGAACCTCGCCCTGCGCGCCGGCAGCCGACGCGAATGACACGATCGAGCCACGATGCCATCGCCACTCTCCCTCGGCAGGAAACTGCTTGGGCAATTCCGCCTCGGCGTCCACGATCTGCTCGACAAGCTTCGCCCGCTGCTCGGCGATGTCCGGCTTCACGACGTCCATTTCCGGCTCATCGGCGTTGTTCAAGAACGCCATCAGCTGGTAATAATCGCGGTGAGGCAACGGATCATATTTGTGCGTATGACACTGCGCACATCCCACAGTCAATCCGAGCCAGACGGTGCCTGTCGTGGCAACCCGATCGACCATCGCATAAAAGCGGAACTCGAGCGGATCGATGCCCCCTTCTTCATTGAGCATCGTGTTGCGATGGAATCCGGTCGCGATGCGATCCGCAAGCGTGGCGTCCGGCAGCATGTCGCCGGCGAGTTGCTTGACGGTGAATTCGTCGAAGGGCATGTCGGCGTTCAGCGCGCCGATGACCCAATCGCGGAAGGGCCAGATCGAACGCATCCGATCCTTCTCATAACCATTCGTATCCGCATAGCGGGCCAGGTCGAGCCAGCGGCGCGCCCAACGTTCGCCATAGTGCGGCGAAGCGAGCAACCGATCGACCAGCTTTTCGTAAGCGTCGGCCGACGAGTCGAACACGAACGCGTCGACTTCCTCCGGCGTCGGCGGCAGCCCAATCAGATCCAGGTACAACCGCCGCGCAAGCGTGTATTTATCGGCCTCGGGCGATGGCCCCAACCCTTCGGCTTCGAGCCGGGCCAGTACGAAACTGTCGACCGGATTGCGCGGCCAAACCGACAGCTTCACGCTCGGCAGCGCCGCCTGTCGCGGCGGCTCGAACGCCCAATGCGATTCGTAGTTCGCACCGGCCGCGATCCAGGCTCGCAGCGTTTCGCGTTGCACGTCCGAGAGAGCCTTGTTGGCCGCAAGCGGTGGCATGATGACATCCGCTTCGGTCGAGCCAATGCGGCGGATCAACTCGCTGTCGTCGGGCTTGCCCGGCACGATCGGCACCGCACCCGATTCAGACGCCTGCACCACAACCTCGCGCCGGTCGAGCCGCAGACCGGCCGCGCGCGTCTCTTCATCCGGCCCGTGACATTTAAAACAATGGTTCGCCAGGATCGGGCGCACATCGCGGTTGTATTGCGGCGCCTCGGCGGCCACCGAGGTCGCGGATGCGGACCACATCATGGCGAGTACGGCATGAAGCAGCCATTGCCATGACCTCACGAGTCTTTGCAAAACACGGGCAAATCGCAGCATCGGCTGGTGCGCTCGAGGGGATCGAGAGTCCTATTGGGAAACAGGAAGGCAGGACTACTGGCAGGAAGTTCGCAGGTCCGCCGCATCGAGCTCATTGACCGCAGCGACCTACCCCCCTATCTGAACACACGCCCGCGCCGCGTTCAAGCTTTTGCGCCGGCATCGCGCTAAAACGGCCCGAGAAATCGCGGCCGCGCCGTCCACGGAGGTAGCCGCGGACAGGCTGTGTCATGGCAAAAAGCGCGGCGTCACGACCGACATCGCGCCTCTTCGTGGCTCTACGCCATTTTCAGGACTGGTCGCCATGCTGGCGCTGAGTCAGACGCGGCGTGATCGTTCTTAATGATAAAGAAACAGCGGAATCGTGCAGTGCCCAAGCAAGGCGCGCGTGACTGAGCCCATCACGCATTCAAGAACCATCGGTCGACCATACGCGCCCATCACAACTAATCCCGCGTCGAGACGATACGCATATTGGATGAGACGTTCCGATGTGCGCGGCTCGCAAGTATCGGCGTGTAGCACGGCATGAATATCGTGATTGGCGAGAAACTCGACGGCCCGATCGCCGCACCGCGCGGCCTCGCCATGATCTTCGTTCAAAGCCACTACATGAACCTTACGATTCGTCGCCAGTCCGCTGGCTTGAAATGCCTGCAGGGCGCGGGCCGCCTGTAAGCTTCCGTCATAGGCCACAACGACGCTTTCTCCTACCGTCGCCTGGTCTGGTACCGCCAGCACGGGGCGCGGAGTCGCACGCACTACCTCCCACAACGCCGTACCCAAACCATTTTCCGTGGATGCATGAAAGTAATGGCCGTGACGTGGCATGACGATCACATCAAATCTTTTCGATTCGAGCAGGATGTCGGCCGTCGGCCTGCCAAAATCTTCGAGCGGCTTAAACGCCACCTGCTGTTCGGCACAGCGTAGCGCCAGAGTTGACAAACTTCCTTCAATTTCGCGACGCCTCCTCACCAACCGGCTCGTATCGAGCTCGCGCTTCGCTTGCCCCGCCCCCAGTGGCACTGCCTCCAGGGGATGAACGCGCGTCTCGTCGACAAGACCTAAAGCCACGAGCAACGCATCGAACTCTTTCGCCCAACGCATCGCGAGCTTTACAGCCGCGTGCTCGGGATCATTCTCGGGAACCACAAGAAGAATTGTCTTAAGCATCGCGTTATTCTCCGGTTAGCAAGAAAGCCTTAGACCGGCGCCAGCCCTTCGCAACCTAGACAATTCGCAACTATTGCGCCTTTCGAGAAAACACGGGCGCAATCGCGGCTTCCGGCCGTAGAAATGGTGCGTTGCACAGATTCGATGTGCGAAGACGCGCGCAGTGAGGCGATTCGTCGCGCTTGCGACCGCCCTGCGCGAACTCGAAACGAAAAATTAAGAGATGCTGAATTAAGAGGAGACTAACGCCATCATCAGGCTTTCAAAGCCAGCACCGCGTCCAGCGGCGATTGCGTAACCTGCCCCGCGACCTCGGCGAAGCCCGCGTGCTTCAGCAGGGCCGTGTATTCGGCGAGGGTGCGTTCGCGTCCCTCGGTGCAGCTGAGCATGTTCAAATCCTGCATGTGAGCCCAACGGGGACCGGTCTTGTCGTCGTTCAACAGCTTCTCGGCGATCAACAAGCCTCCGCCGGCAGGCAGCCGGTCGTAGATGCGTGCGAGGAGCTTGTGAATTTTGTCCTCGCTCCAATCGTGCAGGATGCGCCCCAAGGCGTACAGATCTGCCTCGGGCAATTCGTCGGCGAAGAAATCTCCCGAAGCAATCTCAACGCGGTCGGTCATGCCCGCTTCGGCGATGATCTCGCGCGCCAGCGGCGCTGCATCCGCCAAGTCAAAAACCACACCGCGCATGTGCGGATACTGCCGGCAGGCCGCAATCGGCAGATGTCCCGTCGCGCCTCCCAAGTCGACCAACAGTTTGAAACGCGACAGATCGAAGGCCTTTACGACTTCCGGCGAGCTGAGCACGCCGAAACCGTGCATGCCCATCAGGAATTCGCGTTTGGCCTCCTCGGTACGATAGAAGTGCGAGAAGATCGGACCATCCCAGCCGAACGTCTGCTTCCAGCGATGATCGCCTTCGCGAACCGCATCTTCCAGGTTGGCCCACAGCTTCCACATGATGTCGTTCGAATAGCCGACGTAGCCCGTCATCCGCTGTGGGCTGTCACTGGTCAGGTAGGCGGCAGCCGTCGGCGTGTTTTCGTATTGGTTGTTCTTTCGCGCGAGCAGTCCGAGACTAACGCAGGCATTCAGCAACCGCTCGCAGGAGCTTGGATGACACGCCAGACGCGTGGCGAGGTCACCGCTGCTTGCTGCCCCCCCGCGGAGGGCGTCGAACACGCCCAACGAGACGGCAGCGAACATGACTTTCGAGCGGCGAAAAGCTTCGAGCAATTCCTGAATAGCTGCCGGATTCGGTGCGTCGCTGGTTGGATTCATATCTGCAAATACTCGAAAAGTGGTTCCGCGTTCGCCACGAGCGACACCGCCCGCCGGTCGAACCGCCGTAGTGTAAGACCTTCTTCGCCGCGCTGAAATCCTGGTTGTTTTCGCTTGGCAAATCGTCTACGCTTACCAGCCTCGCCTCGGAATTGGCGCACTCCGCATCGAAGGCCCCAGGTAGCTAATGGACAATCGACACGCTTAGAAGTCGTGCGTTCCGTTTAGCTTTCTTAATCCTGGTATCTGCTTGTCACGCCGCGGAGGCTTTCATGACTCGTGTTCGTCTGGCGATCTCTTTGCATGTTCTAACGGTAGGTTTCGTTTTCACGAGCGCGGCGAGCGCCGCCACGTTGTATCACGATCCCCTCTTCGGCGTATCGGAAACGTCGAACGTCGTCTACGGCAGCGGTCCGACACAAAACGGGGCGAGCAGTGAAAACCTGACGCTCGACGTTTACAAACCGGTGCAGGGATCAACGCCGCTTCCCGCCTCGACGCCGGCCATCGTGCTGGTGCATGGCGGCGGGTTCGTCTCGGGCGACAAGACCGATATGGCGCCGTTGGCCGAGCAATACGCCTCGCTGGGCTACGTCGTGGTATCGATCAATTACCGCATGTACGCCGATTTTCCTCCCAACTCGTCCCCCGGCCCGGCCGATAACTTCACGCCACCGCCGCCGGGTTTCGACAGCTTTCCGGATCTGCAACTCGGTGGCAACGCAATCAACGCCGCCGTGCAGGATTCTGAAACGGCCATGACATGGGTGCGCACCAATGCCGCCTCGCTGGGCGTCAATCCGGACCGCATCGGCATCGGCGGCGCCTCGGCCGGCGGCATCACGGCCGAGTTGGTCGGCTATAACAACGTGCCTGCACACATCGCCCCCACGGTCGTACTCGATTTTCTGGGAAGCATGTATGGCACCGAGTCCGTGATTCAGCCCGGCGGCCCCGCGGCCTTCATGTTCCACGGCGATGCCGATACGCAAGTTCCGTTTTCCGGCGACCTGGCCGTCTCGAATCAACTCACCGCCGTCGGCATCTACCACGAATTCTACCAAGGTGTCGGCATCGGCCACGAACTCGACACGAGCGTATTCAATCTGCAGTTCGGCAACGAGACATTGCTCCAGCACAACATCGACTTCCTGGCCAACCACCTGGTGCCCGAACCGGGCAGCCTTGTCATGTCGGCGATGGCGCTCGCGGCGCTATTGTTTATGAAGCGCCGTCAAATCGGCAAAGCGTTCGCGCGATAGGGTCGTACAGAATCATAGAATCCTGGTGCGATGATCACGAAATGCGTGAGCATGTGAAGCAGTTTGCTGCAATTCGTAAATCTGCGCCGCTCATGACTATGAAGAGGCATAGGGCGCCGGCAATTCGCAGCCTGTTCGACGCCGTAGGCGTGCTCCGACGTCTCAGTTCTTTGGCGCGCTCGCTCGAAACGCGCTCAGCCAATCCGTGACTTGCTTCGCTAGAGCCGCGTTACCTTGCTCGCGCGCAAGTGCCAGAGCGCGTTCGCCGGCCGCGGCGGCATCGGGGCGCCCGGCCGCGCTGAGTGCCATTGCCAGCCCCAAATATCCCTCGGCGTAATCGGGCTTGAGCTGGGTCACGGCCGTGAAATGCGCGACCGCTTCCGCCGCCTTGCCTTCGCCCAGCAGCAGGCTGCCGAGATTATTGTGCGCTTCGACCAGTTCCGGATCGATCCGCAGAGCCTCCTCGTATTGCGCGATGGCCTCCGCCCGCCGGCCCGAACTTAAGAGCGCTAGCGCAAGATTATTGCGATGCGTGGCCCCCTTCTCCGGTTCCAATCGTAGCGCCGCCTCGTAATGCTCAATCGCCTGCTGCGGAAGCCCGGCGTTGATCAGCGCCAACCCCAGGTTCATACGCACCAGCGGGCTGTCAGGCGCACTGCGTAGCGCATCCTGCCAAAGCGATACCTCGTCACGATAGATGTTCAAACGATGCACGCTCGCCACGGCGTAACCGGTCGCAAGTGCGAGAGCAACGAAGAGCGTCGCAGTGAGCGAAAGTGCTTGTGTCGTTAGTGTTGCCGTTTCACCACTGATGATCTGCTGCACACGACGGGCGACCCCATACGCCCCCACGACGGCCAGCGCCATTAGGCCGGCCAGCGGCAGATACATGCGCCGCTCGGCGGCGACCTCGGTTGCGATCGGCACGACGAACGTCGGCGAGAGGATCAGCAGCACGCTCGCCAGAAGAAAGCCAACGGCCGTGCGCTGATACAATAGCCACGCGACAACCACTCCAACGCCCGCCGCGCCGATCATCCAAGGCCACGCGACCGAGAAGGTCTCGATGAGCGGCATCTCGTAATGAATCGACAGCGGCCACGGCCACACCGCAAGCTTCACGTAAAGAAACAGCACTTCGAACTGCGTCAGCCACCACTGGTAGATCGGCACCCCCAGCCCCAAACCGGCAGTCGCCGCGCGCGGACCGGCGAGGTTCAATCCCACGAGCAATAACCAACCTAGCACTAGCCCCACGTACAACGGCCAGGAACGTTCGATCGCGCGACGAAATGATCCGGCAATGAACACACGTTCGAAGAGCAGCACCACGACCGGCGCCGTGACCATTACTTCTTTGCACGCCATGCCTGCCGAACACGCGAGGATTGCGACGCCGAGCCAAATTCTTCGCTGCGGCGTGGCCATCGCGTCCCAGTAGCGCAGGCTAGCGTACAGCGTGACCAGATAGCCGCAGGCCATCATCAACTCGGTGCGCTGCGTCACATATTGCACGGCCTCGGTTTGCATCGGATGCACTGACCAGAGTAGGGCCACGCACAAGGCCAGCCAATCAGCCACGCGATTGCTAAATCGTCCTTCGAAATAGGGTAATCGCAGTGTCCACCGCACGATCGCCCACAATAAGAATGCCGCGATCGCGTGGATCACAACATTCGTCACGTGATAGCCGCGCGGGTTGAATTGTCCAAAGTGGTAATTCACCGCCAGCGACAAATTCACCAGCGGCCGCCCCGAGGTACTAATATCGCGTGGCGGGTTCAGCGGCCCCGGCGCGGCATCGGTTCCGACGAGCGGAAACAACCGCACGATCGACGGGTTATAGAGAACACTCGTCGAATCATCGTAGAAAAATGGCCCGTCGACGGCCGTGGAATAAACGATACCGATCGTCGCGGCCAGAAACAGAAACACGCCGGCACCAATCGCGGCGTCTTTGATGGCAGCGTCCTTGCTCGCAATGCCTGGCCCGGGCGCGGCGCGCGAATTATCGACTCGGGACGAGTTCTTCGGTCGGGCCCTTGACGAGTCGCGTCCACGCAAGCGCGTTCCTCCTGGCGAAATGCGTGGATTATTCGACCACGACCGAGATTTGCTCGATCGCGGCATGACCCGATTTGCGAAATGGCCGCGGCATCGGTTGTCCATTTCCCTTCGCGTCGACAGCCCGGCAGCGCAGCACATACTTGCCCGCCGGCACGGCCGGCAACAGCGTGGCCCAATGCACCTTGGTCAGCCGCATCGGCCACGAGATCGGCCGTCCCGATGATTCGTCAAAGCCTTGCGTCGCGCTCGTCAGTTTTTCATCCGCCAACTCGCCTCCCCACTGTGTAGGCGGCGGCAGAATCTCGACATCGCCCCACGGCGCCGTCGCGAAGTAAGGATCTCCTTTCGGCGATTCCTCTCCCTCGGGCTGCAGCCACACCTGCACCTTCGACAAGCCACCGATCCCCACCTGGGCATAGCCGGTCAGCGGTACGCTTTCACCCGCTTTCCACTGGCGCGGGGCCGAGATCGTAGCCGCGAAACTCTTCAGCGGACTGTCGATATCGTTGTTCTCGTTGGCGTAAGTGTCATTCGCGCCGGCCAGGTTCGTCAGCACAACGTCCGTGATCCATTTCACGCATTTGAATCCATAGGCCTCGGGCACCAGGATGCGCACCGGACCTCCTCGCTCACTGCTCAACCAATGACCGTTCAGCTTGTAGCAAAGGATCACAGGCGGCAGATCGAACGGATCTTCCAACACCCGGCCAATCGGCAATGAGCTGCGAAATATCTGCCGTGGATCGTCGTTGTGATATCCAAAGTAAAAAACGCGCCGTAACGCGTCGCCCGGCTTCGTTAGCCAAATCACGTCGCGCAGCGGAACGCCTTCCCAAATGCCCATGCCCAGCGGACAGCCGAGATTCAGGCAGGTCATTACCTTGGCAAATCGCACGGCACGCGTTTCGGCCAATTGCATCAGCGCCGCAAAGTCGAACGCCGTCCCATCGGCACGCGAGAATGTCTTGCGCAGCGGAACGGGATTGTCCGGGTCAGACGTCACCTGCAATCGCCATGTATCGCGCGTCAGGCCGACTTCGCGCTTTTTCTCTTCCGAGAGCGTGTGCGGGACCGGATCGCCGCGCGAAACATCCTGAAAATTCGCCTGCGGCGTGAAGTAGGGCTCGAGCCTCGCAATCGCCTCGTCCAGCCCCTTTCGCGCCTCGGGCGATTCGATTCCCTCCTCCGCCCGTAGCCGCGCCGGCCATCCGGCCATGACCGCGGCGCTCGTGGCCGTAGCGCGCAAGAAATAGCGGCGCGAGAGCGCGACATGCTCGGCCAGAAATTGTTCGATCTCGCTCATAAGACGATGCCGCCACTCAATAATCGCAGCAATGCGAATCCGCCGCGTCGTCGATCACTCCGCACTTCCATTCGCCAGTTCAGAGCCGTCGACGCTTCCAGTATAAACGTCACCGCGGCCGGGAAGCTACGAAAACCGTTCCCGTCGAGTAGTCGAGCGTTTTTGCTCGTCTCACGTTTGAGTGGTGCGCCGCAGGAATCAGGCCCCAATTCCTTTCCCCACAATTCCGCACAACAGCCACAAAACAATGGCGGGAATCAGCACAATTGCAGTTAACTTATTTGGCCGTAGCGGGAACGCGATCATCCCAGCGCCTAACACCAAAACGAGCACCATACCTGTTATCTGATTCGCAGGACTAGAATCAAATACAAAATATAAAGGTCCCCAAAGTGGGCCCATCGCTTAATCCTTCGTCCCGCATTTCGACTCGATATAACGTCGATGCACTTCCAGGTAGGAATCGCGCACCAGCGAGTCCGCATCAGCGGTCGTGGGAAACTGCGCCGTGAAGCCGGGCACGACTGGATCGATCGTGATCCGCGCCGTCCCGACCAGGTGCGTCAGCAGATCGCGCGGATCTTCATCCCCGACCGCAAAGCGAATCGTGGTCGGCAGGATGCCCGTCCGCTCTAGTTCCGCGGGGGGCAATTCCGAATGCGTGGTCAATGCCGGGCAACTGATGATCGTGTTCGATTGCCCCAGGCTGATCATGTGGCCGAACGTCGGGGACAGGTTATCGAAAAATCGCTGGAATGCCGCGCGAGAGATTTCAGCCCGCTCGAAATCGATCGTAAACAGTGGCGCAGGCAGCCCGAGGAACATCTGCTCCTCGCGCAACTGCGAATTCTCGTCGTCCGGCAGAACGTTGGCATGCACGTTGATCGCCGGATGCGCCGCCAGAAATCGGGCCAGGATGATCGTGTTGATGCACTTGGCCAGCATGCGGTTCTCGAGCGTGCGAATCCCTTGCATCACTTCGAAGGCAGCATCGGCGTTCAGAAACGCCCCTTTGACGTAGTACACATTCCAGAACAACGTGTCCTGCCACGACGCCTCGCCGATCGATTCCCCTTTCGGGATGAACATGTCCTCGTTGCGGCCGATCACCACGCCGGCCACTACGGTGCCTGATCCGGAAAGATCCTTCGTGTAACTGTGAATAACGAAATCGGGCCTCTCCGGGACATCATCGCGCTGCAACGGGCGCACGAGAAACGGCGTGCCGACCGTCGCATCGAGCATGACCCGCAGCCCCTCAGCATGGGCAGCGCGGCAAATGCCCGGCACGTCCAGCACGTAGCCGTGGGGATTGCAGGGGCTTTCCAGGTAGACATACATCCGTCGGCCGACTTGCAGTCGATCGGCGTACTTCTCACGCACTTCGCTCAGGCACTCGAGAAAATCGTCTGCCGTATAACCGTCGAACGTAGCGACCGCAATTCCCAGGTTGCCCGGCTTGGCGAACCAATCGTGAATCAACTGATGGGCGCCGCCGTAAATGTTCCGGCTGGTGATCAGAATGTCGCCCGCCCCCAATAGATGGCTGAGCGCCGCGTCGATGGCCGCCATGCCGCTGTTGAAGTTCCAGGCAAAATACTCCGCGCTGTACGGCCCCGCTTCCAGGTCGACGATGTAATTCGCCAGCGACACCGAAGTCGGGTTCAGCAGCCGCGAATAGATCTCCAGCAGCAGCTCTTTGCCTTGAAAGGCATCGGCGATCCACTCAGCACAGGCATAGATATACGTCGCCGTGCGCGTGATGACCGGATTGGCCGAGAAGATCGCCGTCACATTGTCGAAAACGGCGTACGGCCCCTTGGCATATTGCGTTGTCGACGTGTAATCCAGGCTCTGATAGCTGCGACGCGACGGGGCCTGCAGCATGTCCAATAGCTTGGCGAACTGAAACGACAGGAACTTGGCCGCATTGAAGTACGCGATCCGGTCCGATCGGTCCAGCCGCCCGATCGAAGCAAGCGTCACGCGCCACAAAGCCTCGATATCGCCGTGGCATTCGTACAGCCGGGTGGCGATGCTGGCCAGCGCCTGGCCGAAATCGCTCGCCGCGTCGATGCCGAAGTGCGCCAACTGTTCGTCAACCAGCGCCGGCACGTCGGTGGCCGACGTCGAATTACGCAGCGGCGAAAGTTGCCGGGCCGCCAGCTCGCGCGCTTTCTCAGCCTTCGACATCGCAACATCCTCCCTGCGAACCGGTTCAAAACCCTCGGTTTACATCGCCTCGATGCGCCGCTTCATTTCCTCAGGCGACACATCTTCGACGTGCGTCATCAGACTCCAATGATAACCATCCGGATCCGTCACGGTGCCCGTTCGTTCGCCATAGAACTGCGTTTGCACGGGACGGGTGACCGTCGCGCCACATTTCACGGCGGTGTCGAAGGCCGCATCGACATCGTCGACGTACAGGCACAGCCCGGCCGAATTGCCTCCCAGCGTCCGCGGCGATTTCGACAACCCCATGCCGCATTCATCCGCCAGCATGATGATCGAATCGCCGATCGTGATCTCGGCATGGCCAACTCGGCCATCAGGCCGCGGCAACCGATAACGCTCGACCGCGCCAAAGGCTCGCTTGTAGAAATCGATCGCCTTATCGGCGTCAGCGACAGACAGGTAAACCGTCAGCGTGTGAAAACCTTCAGGAATGGCTCGCGGAGAATGCGACATCGTTGACTCCTCGATGCTCGTGAATTGCGAACGAATGTTCCAACGAAGCGAACGATGGCAAGCCGTGTCGGAAGGCGTCCTCGCAATCTACCGGCTGGCCTCGAACGTGGCTGTGACCGTCGTCGTGATCCCGCCACGCGCCGTGAAGGCGGCCACGAGCTTGATCTCGCGCGGCTCGATCGTAGCGACCAGATCATCGAGGATCCGGTTCGTGACGTGCTCGTAGAAAATACCCTCATTGCGGAACCGCTGCAGATACAGCTTCAGGCTCTTCAGCTCGACGCATTTAACCGCCGGAATATAGGTAATCGTCAGCGTGCCGAAGTCCGGCTGACCCGTCTTCGGGCAGACCGACGTGAACTCCGGGCAGACGATTTCGATCGTGTACCGCCGATCCGGAAACTGGTTGGCGAAAGTCTCTAATGTCTTGCGAAAATCGTCGCTCATTACGGCTCCTTTTCCTGATCGAGCCATTGTGGCATGATGGTTCAAGCGAGGGAAGCGGGCAGCTTCGCAGCCCTGCAACCGAACGCCTTTCGCAGCAGCCGGCCGCTGTGAGGCCGGACGCATCAATTTCAACACAGCACAATCTCAACACACCACCACAGACCCTGCCTACAGAAGCTAGTACTTAAATCACTCATGCCTCGCACCGCGGTATTGCTCCTCTCCGGCGGACTCGATTCGGCGACGGCCGGCGCCATCGCGCGCGCCGAGGGATTCGATCTCGCCGCGCTATCGTTCGATTACGGTCAGCGGCACCGCCACGAACTCTACGCAGCGCGCCGCGTGGCCTCGGCCCTTGGCATAACACGACACGTGATCTTGCCGATCGATCTCGCGCAGTTCGGAGCAAGCGCCCTGACGGCCGACATTCCGGTTCCCAAGCATCGCGCCACCGAGGCGATGTCGACCGGCATCCCCGCGACCTATGTGCCCGCGCGAAATACGGTCTTCTTGTCGCTGGCCCTGGCGTTTGCCGAAACGCTGCCGGCCGCCGATATTTTCCTGGGCGTGAACGCGCTCGACTATTCCGGCTATCCCGATTGCCGGCCGGAATATATCGAGGCGTTCGAGCGTCTGGCAAACCTGGCGACAAAGGCTGGCGTCGAGGGTACGCTGAAGTTCAAGATTCACACACCCCTGATCCGCATGACCAAGGCTCAAATCATTCGCCGAGGGCAGGAGTTAGGCGTGGACTATTGTCTAACCCACAGTTGCTACGACCCCGACTCCGCAGGCCGGCCCTGCGGCAGTTGCGACTCGTGCCAGCTACGGCTCAAAGGATTCGCCGAGGCCGGGCTGACCGATCCGCTGGAGTACCAGGCGTGAGAATTGCCGAAATCTTCCGCTCGCGCCAAGGCGAAGGGCTGTTGACCGGCACCGATAGCGTCTTCGTGCGCACTAGTGGCTGCAATCTGCGCTGCTGGTTTTGCGACACCCCCTACACCAGTTGGGCCCCCGAGGGGGCCGATCTCTCGGTCGACGAAGTGCTGCAACGCGTCGGCGAGCACGACACCCGGCACGTCGTCATCACCGGCGGCGAGCCAATGCTGTTGGCCGAGCTAGTCCCGCTCACCACGGAACTCGCCGCGCAAGGACGGCACATCACGATCGAAACGGCCGGCACTCTCGACCTGTCCGTCCGCTGCGATTTGATGTCGATCAGCCCCAAGCTCTCGAACTCGACGCCATCCCGCCAAGAGCATCCGCGCTGGAGCGTGCGGCACGAACGGACGCGGCACGCGCCGGCCGTGATTCGCCGTTTGCTGCGCGACTATGAATACCAGTTGAAGTTCGTCGTCGACCGCCCGGACGACCTGGCCGAGATCGAACTTTACCTGGCCGAATTCCCAGAGGCCGACCGGCAGCGCGTGCTGTTGATGCCGCAGGGAACCGATACGGCCGAGCTGGCCGACCGCGCCACCTGGCTGACCGACTACTGCGACGCCGCCGGCCTACGCTACTGCCCACGCAAACACATCGAATGGTACGGCGTCGTGCGTGGAACGTAAGGGAAAGGTTAAATGCGAAGCGATGAGCGAAAGAATTTCCTCGAGATCGCAACCCGCATGCACACTTTCTGCCAAAATATTCCGCCCCGTGGGCACGAATGGACTCTGCGCAACGCGAATAAAAATGCAGCTAATCGAGGGACGAAGGAATGATCTCCGGAAATCTTCCGAAGAAAGAAGGCTTCGAAATCGGGTCGCTCTACTACGACTGCGGAATCACGAAAGACCTTAACGGACAAATCGTTCCCTACGTCGATACGTGGGTGTATCTAGGAATCGTGCATATACCTGGATGTCGGTCTATCGACTGCGACAAGCCAGAGCACTATTACCACTTCAGGCGATATTGCAGGTCCATGGCCAACACACCGCGCGAGGAATGGACCACTGACCGAATAAACATCCCGTCTTTAAAGCAGGCTTTGCAAAGCAAATTAACCTGGGACGAGCTGATGCGAGATGGCTTGCCAAACATGCTCGAACAGTAACCTACCGCCTATTGGGTTGGTTAACGATTGACATGACTGCTTTCCTCTACATTCAGCATTCAGCACTCATCATTCATCACTCCCTCAATACCCCACCGCGCAGCCATCCTTCCGCGCCTCGGTGCCGCCGCGTAGTGTGCCGTTTTCCCAGTCGATCATGATGGCCTGGTAGCCGCCGAAATCTCCGCGCGAACGCAGCACGTTGTGGCCGCGTGCCTTGAGGGCCGCGACCGTTTCGTCCGTGATCCCCGATTCGACGGTCACCTTACCGCCGTCGGCATCCCCCGCTTCGCCGGTCGGCTCGGCGCTGCCGTTATGGCGCCCGCGGGCGAAATCGCCCGCCTCTTGAACGTTCATGCCGAAATCGATCATGTTCACCAGCACTTGCACGTGCCCTTGCGGCTGCATGTCCCCCCCCATCACGCCGAAGCTCAGCCACGGCTTGCGGTCCTTGGTGACCATCGCAGGAATGATCGTGTGGAACGGGCGCTTATGCGGTTCGAGCCGATTCAGATGCTGCTCGTCCAGCGCGAACATCTGCCCGCGGTTTTGCAAGACGAAGCCCACGTCTCCCGGCACGACTTGCGAGCCGAACGAATGAAAATTGCTCTGAATCATCGAGCAGCAGTTGCGATCCTTGTCGACAACCGTCAGATAAATCGTGTCGCCAGAAACCAGCTTCGGGTCGCCGGCCGGCACAGCCCGGGCCGCGTGCGCCATGTCGATCAGCTTGCGCCGCTTCTCGGCATACGGTTTCGAAATCAACTCGGCCGTGGGCAAACGATTGAAATCGGGATCGGCATAGAACTTTGCCCGATCGGCGTAGGCCAACTTCTTCGCCTCGATGAACAGATGCAGCCAATCCGGACTGCCGGCCCCCATGGCGCGAACGTCGTACCCCTCGATGAGATTCAAAATCTCGAGCGCCGCGATGCCCTGGCCGTTCGGCGGCAATTCCCACACGTCATAGCCGCGATAGTTGGTCGAGACCGGTTCGATCCAGTCCGACTTGTGATCGGCGAAATCTTGCAGCGTGAAGTACCCGCCGTTCTTGTCGCTGAACTCGACAATCGCCCGCGCGATGTCCCCTTTGTAGAACGCATCGGGACCGTGGCTAGCGATATCGCGATAACTGCGGGCCAGGTTCGGATTGCGAAAGATCTCCCCTTCCTTCGGCGCCTTGCCGCCGGGCAGGTACGTCTTGGCCGAGTCGGGCCAGTGCATCAACGATTGCCGCGAAGAACTCCAGCCGCCGGCAATGATCTCACTGACCGGAAAACCTTCTTCGGCATAGCTGATCGCCGGGGCGAGCAATTCGGCCAGCGGTTTCGTGCCAAACTTCGCCCGCAATTCCTCCCAGCCGGCAACGCAGCCTGGCACGTTCCAACACAGCGGTCCCTCGGACGGGATCTCCTTCAATCCTTTCTGGGCGAACACCTCGCGCGTCAGCTTATAAGGGCTGCGGCCACTGCCGTTCAAACCGTACAGCTTTTGCGTCTTGGCATCCCAGTAAATGACGAAGATGTCTCCGCCAATGCCGCAGCTCATCGGTTCGACCA
Organism: Pirellulales bacterium; assembly: GCA_036499395.1. Taxonomy (NCBI): domain Bacteria; kingdom Pseudomonadati; phylum Planctomycetota; class Planctomycetia; order Pirellulales; species Pirellulales bacterium. The sequence goes on along the minus strand of DASYDW010000068.1, from coordinate 55,720 downwards.
GGCCCATCATGGCGTTGGTCGCGATTGCGGCATCGGCGGCTGTCCCCCCGCGCTTCAGAATCTCAAGGCCGGCCTGCGCCGCCAGCGGTTGGCTAGTGGCGACGATCCCATGCTCGGCCGCGATCGCCGAGCGGCTTTGATGCGGGTTCTTTGCCGGCCGGTCGTAACCGGTGCGTCGCACCGATTGCGGTCCACCTTCAGCCGCCAAAAGCACCACGGGCACTACTCCCCAAATAATCAAGGCGATGATCGGATGACGACTCGACATGCACGAAATCCTCGCTGGTTGATGCACCGACCCGGCCGGTGGTCGCGGCGTGATGCGTCGATTTCGCATCGCGCAAAACCTCGCCGCGGGCCATCTTGGCGACCGCTTGTTGCAAATCACTCTATCCGCCGCTAGTTACTCCGGCTACTAATGGCTGCTGACCACAAAGTCTGTAGCCGGGGTCTGCGACTCCGGAGCGGCACCGAGAGGTCCCGGCCTCGAAGAGGCCAGCTACAGGAAACTCCGGCGTGCCCGCGACGCACAACGTACGCGACAGATTAGCGAGCGGATTTACTATTCGGCTGCCGGGAAATGCCCTTCCTGCCCGCGTCCTATGACCGACCACCCCGCCCCGTCGAATTCCCGTCCTGCAAGCCGCCCCGCGCCCTGCTAGCAACGCAGGAACCTTGTTTTTTCGCCATGTACGCGCTTGTTACCAATCTTTTACAATCGCTCGACGGCCACGTGACACTAACCGGCCCGAGGCTTCCTAGAATCTGACGAAGAAGCAGGTAGGAACTCCGGGCCAAGACGGCCGTGCCTGCCGCCACCCAGTCCTTTAGGGGGAAACGTCTGTGACACCCGTCGAGATACTCAAGCAAAAGAAGAAGCTGCAAAAAGCCAAGCGCGATCGCAATCGATTGCGCAAGGGTCAACCGGTTCGTTCGAGCGTAGCGCGCGACGCCGCTTCGGCCGAGGCGCGTGCGAATCGCTGGAGCCGTGGCTACGACTGGCCCGTGATCGTTTGGATCACGCTTCTGCACGTCGGCGCCATCGGGGCCCTGTTCTGCTTCACCTGGAAGGGGCTCGCCCTGGGCTTTGCATTGGCTTGGATCACGGGCGTGATCGGCATCACGCTCGGCTACCATCGCTACCTGACGCACGGTAGCTTCACGACTTACCCGTGGGTGCGCCGTACGCTCGCCTTCATCGGCGGGCTCGCGGGCGAAGGTTCGGCCCTGATGTGGGTGGCCGTGCATCGCAAGCATCACGAGTTCAGCGATCACGAGGGGGACCCGCACTCCCCGCGCGAAGGTTTCTGGTGGAGCCACATGATTTGGCTCGTCCCCAATCGCGGCGGCGAGTATCAGAAGCAGCTCTTCCAGCGCTATGCTCCGGACTTGTACAAGGATCCGGTCATGCGGTTCCTCGACAAGACCTTTATCGTCTGGCACATCCTGCTGGGCGTCACGCTGTTCGCCGTCGGCTACTATGGCTGGGACCTGTACACCGCCTGCTCGTTCGTCGCTTACGGCATGTTCCTGCGGCTGGTCTACGTGCTGCACATCACGTGGTTCGTCAACTCGGCCACGCACATGTGGGGCTATCGCAATTACGAAACCACGGACGACAGCCGCAACCTGTGGTGGGTCGGCCTGCTGGCCTACGGCGAAGGGTGGCACAACAACCATCACGCCTTCCAGCGCATGGCCCGGCACGGTCACCGCTGGTGGGAATTCGACATGACCTACGGCGTGATCGTGGCCATGGAAAAGCTGGGGCTGGCCTGGAACCTGGTCCGCGACGTGCCCGAGCGGCAGAAGGCGCTGGCGGCCCGTTCGTCGTAATCGATGCGGCAGGAGTTCGCTTTTCTCAAGAAGCGAGCGAGCCGCAGCCATTGAGCGTCAACCACGCAAAAGCCTCGTCCCAAGGGACGGGGCTTTTCTTTTTGGACGCTGCCTTTATGAAAGGCATGGCCTAACGGACAGGGCAATTGTTCATTGAAAGCCTATCCCTAACGGACAGGGCTTTTGCTATTCGGCTGTGCCGTCTTGGCGGGCGCTTTGTTGGAGGGCACTGTAGCAGGCGTTTTACTAACCGGCGCTGCCGGCTGACTGGCCACCGACGGTGCCGCGACGCTGCCGCGATTCACATTCGCCGAATAGCGGCGATAGCTCGAACCGCGCGAAGTCGTGCCGTAGTTCGACGCGCCCGGTCGGTAGTTCGACACCCACCGCGAATCCTGCGTGCGCGTGGCACGACGAATCGCCGAAGCATCACCAGCCGCATGGGTCACGGATGAAAAGACGAACATGCTCTGGGCGACCAACAACACTGCCATTAATTTTTTCATGGCCATTACCTCGACGATTGGAAAAAGCCGGGCCCTACAAATCTAAAATCGGCAGGCCCATCTCCTTCACTCTAACGCGCCGCCGCCGTAACGGACGTCCCTAACGGATTTGTCAGCCGACCATGCTACCCCGCCAGCCACACGGCCGCATATTCGATTCGTTCGCGCAGCGTCGCCAGGAAGCGGGCCGCCGGCGCACCGTCCACGATCCGATGATCGAACGTCAGGCTGAGGGTCATGAACTCGCGTGCTTCGACGCGATCCCCTTCGCCAAAGACCGGCTCACGTCGGATCGCGCCGACGCCCAGGATCGCCGCCTCGGGCGGATTGATGATCGGCGTAAAGCCATCGATGCCGTACATGCCCAGGTTCGTGATCGTGAACGTCCCCCCTTGCAGGTCGGCCGCCGAAAGCGTGCCGGCGCGCGACTTGGCGACCAGCTCCTTGAACCGCGCCGCGATCTGCCGCACGCCCATCGTGCGCACGTCCCCCAGCACCGGCACCAGCAATCCGGCCTCGGTGTCGACGGCCACACCCACGCGGATCTCAGGCAGCTCGACAACCTGCTCGTCCTCCCAACGCGCGTTCAAACGCGGATGGTCGACAAGCGCCGTCGTTAATAGCTTGGCGAGCAGGTCCGTGATCGTCGGCACCAACTCATCCTTGCCAGCCGCCGCTGCCTGAAACTGCCGGCGAAGATTGATCAGGTTCGTGGCGTCGACCTTGGTCGTCAGCGTCACCGGCGCCGTCGCCTGATGGCTGGCCACCATGCGCCGCGCGATCGTGCGTCGAATCTTATCCGGTCCGGCGGACGCGCTCCCGGTAGAAACCGTCGCAGGTGTACTGCCACTCTTTTCGCGCTGCTGGGCCGCGGCCAGCACATCGCGCTCGCGAACGCGCCCGGTGGCACCACTTCCCACGAGCGTTGTGAAATCGACGCCCAGCTCCCGGGCCGCGCGTCGCGCGCGTGGCGAGGCCGTGACGCGATCATGGTCGTTCGGCGGCGCGCCCTCCCCTGCCCCGTTGCTCTTCTCGACCTGCTGCGCGTTACGTCGTTGCGCTTGCGCGTGAATGTCATCCGCGGTGATCCGCCCACCGCGCCCACTCCCCGCAACATGATCCAACGGGACGTTCAACTGTCGCGCCAACCTGCGCGCCGCGGGTCCCGCGGTACGTGGCGCTTCACTCGGCGCGCCGGCCGAGGGCGCTGCACCATTTCCGCCATTGTTCGCCGCATGGTCGGCGGGCGCCGCCAGAGTTTTGGGGGCCACGGCCTTGGGTATCACGGCCGTGGGCACTTCTCCCTGCGCCGTCAGCGTGGCAATCACCTGCCCCACCAGCACGGTCTCGCCCGGCTGTGGTCCGCCGGGCAGCAGGCGCAAAAATCCTTCGTCGAGCGATTCAATCTCCTGCGTCGCCTTCTCGCTTTCCAGCAAGAAAAGCTGGTCCCCGGCTTTGACCCACTCCCCGTCTTGCTTCAACCAGCGCACGAAGACCCCCTCTTCCATCGACCAACCGAGGCGGGGAATCGTCACTTCAACGGCCATGTTCAGCAAACCTCATTCGTACTTCGTGCAATAGCTACTCGGCCAGCAATGACTCGATCACTCGGCGGATATCGTCCGCTTGCGGCACGACCACTTTTTCCAGCGGCGGACTGTAAGGCGTCGGCGTGAACGCGCCGTTCAAACGGCGAATCGGCGCGTCAAGATCATCAAAGCCCGCGTCCGCGACTTGCGCGGCAATCTCCGCGGCCAGGCTCGATGGACCATACGCTTCGTCGACGATCAGCAATCGCCCGGTCTTCGCGACCGATTTCAAAACGGTCGGCACGTCGAGCGGCGACGCGGTGCGAGGATCGATCACCTCGATCGAAATGCCGCTCGCGGCCAGCTCTTCGGCGACGGACAACGTTTTGTGCAACATCAGCCCCATCGCCACGACCGTAGCGGCTGTCCCCTCACGCGCGATGGCCGCGCGGCCGAACTCGATCTCGTACGCTTCCTCCGGCACTGGCCCCTTGATGCTCATCAGTTCGCGATGTTCCAAGAACAGCACCGGGTCGTTCGAACGCAGCGCGTGCAGAAACAATCCCTTGGCATCGTACGGTGTCGAGGGGATCACGACCCGCAATCCCGGGATGTGTGCGTAAACGCTAGTGAAATTGCTCGAATGATGCGTGGCCGCGGCATGGCCGACGCCAATGCAACCGCGCAACAGCACCGGCATCTTCAATCGGCCGCTGCTCATGTATTGCATCTTGGCGATTTGATTGACGATCTCGCCGTAGGCATCGTTAATGAAATCGACGAACATGAAATCGATCACCGGCCGCGTGCCGGTCATGGCGGCGCCGCAACTGAGCCCCACGAAGCCGCGTTCCGAGATCGGGGTATCGCACAGCCGCTCGGCCCCGAACTTGTCGAACAGGCCGGCGGTCGTACGAAAATTCCCGCCACGCACGCCGATTCCTTCCCCCATCACGAAGATGCCAGGATTGCGCCCCATTTCGTGCTCGAGCGCCTCGACGGTCGCCTGCACGTACGTCGCCTGTCGCGTGCCTTTGGCAGGCTCGGCCGGCACCACCGGTTGCGGCTGTTCGCAATAGACGTGCGTCGTCGCCGTCTTGCCATCCGGCCATTCAGCGGCCTCGGCGGCTTTCGACGCCGCGTCCACTAACTCGGTGATTTGCCGGTCGACCGCGTCGAACTCTTCGCCGAAACGGTCCGCCTCGTCCGCCGTCAGCCCCCATTCGCTGCTGCGCGCCACGCTCTCGTCGCGCAGCCGTCGCAGCGGGCATTTCGTCCGCCACTCGTCGACCTCTTCACGCGTCCGATAGGTGAAATCTCCCATCCCTTCGGCGTGCGCGCGTGTGCGATACGTTTTGCATTCGATCAGCGTGGCCCCTTCACCGCGGCGCGCCCGAGCCACAGCCTCGCGCGCGACGTCGTGAACGGCCAGCACGTCGTTGCCGTCGACCTCGAAGCCAGGCAGACCATAGTTTGCCGCCCGCCGCCCGACATCCGGTATGCCGCTCGAATACTTGAACGGCACTTCAGTGGCGAATTGATTGTTCTCGCAAATGAATAGCACCGGCAGGTTCCAGATCGCGGCCATGTTCAGCCCTTCGTGGAACGCGCCGTTGTTCACAGCGCCATCGCCGAAGAATGCGACGGCCACGCGATCGGTCTTCATCAGCTTAAAGCTGTACCCGGCTCCCACGGCTTGCAAAATGCACGGCCCGACGATGCCGCTGGTTCCCATCATGCCTATCTCGGGAGCGAACAAGTGCATGCTCCCGCCGCGCCCGCGCGAGCAGCCGGTGGCCCTACCAAACAGCTCGGCAATCAATTGCTCAGGAGGCATCCCCTTGGCCAGGGCGTGACCATGTCCGCGATGCGTGCTGAACAGCACGTCGTCCGCGCGCAAGTTTTCGCATACGCCGGTTGCAATCGCCTCTTCGCCGACGTAGGTGTGACACGCGCCGTGAACCAAGCCACGCTGATGCGCCCGGGCCAGGTGCTCTTCGCAGTGGCGGATCAGCCGCATCTTGCGATACAGCGAGAGAACGAGGTTCGATTCGATAGTCTGAGTCGACATGCAGAGCTCGTTGAGTTTTGCTGGCAGCCCTGCGCCCGGGTGGCGACAGCGGCCAACTGTGAAAACCTATTATTTATTGTGGCTTGTCGCGAAGCGAGGCGCCGCCGTTCATCGCCAAATTGCCACCATCCATGGGAATCAGGGCGCCGGTAATCCAGCTCGACGCGTCCGAGGCCAGCAAAACGGCCAGTCCCTGGATATCGTCCGGCTGGCCGAAACGCCCGGCCGGAATGCCGCGCAGCCAGACGTCCTTCATGGCCGGGTTCACGGTCATGCGCTCGGCCAGGCTGGGGTTCATGACCTGGGCCGGCAGGATCGCGTTCACTCGCACGCCCGAACTGGCCCATTCGGTACTCAGTTCGCGTGTCATTTGCACGACCGCGCCCATCGCCATGCTGTAGGCAATGTGACCGCGCCCAAGCGCCGTGGTGCTGGCCAGCGAACCGATATTCACGATGCTTCCACGCCCCGCGCGCAGCATGCGGCGCCCGGCCTGCTGACACATGGCAAAACGTCCGATGACCAGGTTTTCGATCACCCGGCGCAATTGTTCGATCGTGATTTCCTCAGGCGAGGCCAGGATGCCTTCGCCCGCCACATTCGCCAGAAAGTCGATCCGGCCAAACTCTTGATCCAGCCGCGCGAACAATCCGCCGACGGCTTCCGGATCGGCCACGTCGCAAACGACCGTCACGGCGCGCCGTCCCAGGTTCGCGATCTCGCCCGCGGTTTGCGCGAGCCCCTCAGCATTGCGATCCACAAGCAGCAGATCAGCGCCATGCTCGGCCAGCGCCAGTGCCATGGCGCGTCCCATGCCGCGCGCTGCGCCTGAGACCGTGGCCACCCGGCCCGAAAGATCGAATAACGTGCTCGCCATAAAATCCTCTATCTGAATTTCAGCTCGTGGCTGCCGCGCATGTTGCCTCGCTGCGCAAAGCCACCGAGGCCGCGATGACCGATTCCGCCTGACCGTCGGCCGCAAGCGCCAAGGCCAATAACCCCGTCAGCGTGTCTTCCCGATCCGCGCACAAACGGTGCGGGCCCGGCAGCTCGCTCAAGACCAGCGTGCGCAAGATTTCAAAACGATTGGCCAAGCCGCCCGAGAAGGCGATGCGCTGCCACGATTGCTGTGGATCAAGTCGGCGAGCGCACTCCGCATAGTTGCGCGCCATGCTTTCAAAGGCGGCACGGAACAGGTTCCCCACCGTCATATTCTCTAGCCGCATCCCGCTCAGGCTTCCCCGATCACCAAGGGCGCCCGAGAAATACGAAACGTCGGCTGCCAACGTGCTAGGCCCGGCCGCATTAACTTGCTCGTGAACGAACGCCCACACGTCACCACAAGCGGCGCCGGCAGCGCGCGGAATTTCGGTCAGCAACGCCACGAGCCCGTCCAGCGATCGGCCGGCCGGCAGATGCGTGATCGTCTGCAACAGTCGACCGTCGAAATAGTGCCGCACCTGAAACGGTCCTTCGGCGGCGCTATCAATCAGCCGGCTGACTTGCGAACCGGTCGAGACATTGACCGAGATTTCGTCGGGCCCCAATCCCACGCCCAAAAGCGCGCATTGGTGGTCCCCCACGCCGGCATAACAGGGCACGCTCCGCCCGCCGATTCGCGTTTCGCCCACGGCCGCGCGCGAATGCGACACCTCGGGCCATACAAGCCCTTCCAGCCCGAGCGCGCGAAACGCCTCGTGATGCCAACCACCGCGGCGCAGATCGAGCGACCCGATCGCGCACGTCGCGTCCTCGGCCGGAATCTTGCCGATAAGATGCGCAACGACGAAAGCCGGCAATGACAGCGGGCTGGCCCCATCGAGCAAACTGGGCTCATGCTCAGCCAACCAGAACAGCAGGCTCGTACAAGATCCGGGCCGAAGTTCATTGCCCAGCTCGGCGAGGCGCGTTTCGGTCAAACACTGTCGGACCTGCTCGAACGTGTTTGATCCATCGCTGTCATTGGATTCGAGCACGCGCTGATCGCGCCACGACAGGTAATTCGTGCGTGGCTGCGCGTCACGATCGACGAGGATCACGCCTCCCATCTGCCCGCATAAATAAACGCCTTCGCAAACTCCCGCCGCCGAACCAAGCTCCGCGATCAGCGAATCAACCGCGCCAGTCACAGCCGCGGGATCGATTTCGACCCAGGCCGTGGGTAACCCAGTAACAGGCTCGGGAAACGGCACGCGGCGGACGTCCTCGATACGGCGCGCGCCGACATCCAGGATGGCTCCTTTGACGAATGACGTACCGATATCGATCGCCAGGACCTTCATGGCACGATCGCTCCCTGGCTCGAATCGAACAGCCTTATCAGCTCGGGCAATTGCTTCTGCACGAAGACCAATAGCGCCAAGCCGAGATAAAAAACGCCGCAGGCGAGCACGCCCAACCGCTGAAACCAGCGAGGACGAAGCTCGCGCGGCAGCAAGCGCGTGTTAATCCACAACAAATGCAGCGCCGTTACTCCAATCGCCAGGTTATTCAAGTTGGCGATCACGATCGTCATCAGCTTGGGCGTGCCGTAGGTGCTAAAAAGATAAGCACAGACGAGCGACCACAGCACGTACAGCCCCAGAATCGAGTAATAGATCCGCCGGACCTGGTTGCCGGACATGCTCTCGCGCACGCGGCGGCTGCCCGACCAGAAGATATCGGTCCAGCGGCGGCTGATATCGTCAACGACCGACATCTGGCTCGGCAGCATGACCAACATGCCCACCAGCACCGTGACGATCCACAGGGCCTTGGCCGACGCCGCCGCGAATTGCGGTGCGTGGCGGATGCCGTCGGCCGTGATCAGCGATTGCGCCCAGTCCAGCTTTTGCCCGGCCAATGCCGAATGCGGCGCGAATTGCAGAGACAATAGCGCCGGCAGCGCCATCCCCATCACGCAGCCTGGGCCCCACACCAGAGCCTGATCGGTCAGGATATAGCGCCACCAGCCGCGCCACCGTTCGAGGTTTTTTGGCGTGATGGCAAAGACCTTGCCCAAATGGCTAAGCGAGATGCTGTGCCCGCCGACGGCGCTTGGTATGGCGCCCACGGTCGAGCCCATGCCCCACCCTTTGTCGCGCACGAAATTGCTGTAAGTGGCGTTCGACAGTCCGCCCCCGCCGGCATACCCGGCGAAGGCACCCAGCACCGCGATATTTCCCATCGCCACCAGCGGCCAGACTCCCTCCTGATAACGGTGCGTGAAGAGATTGACCGTTGTTTCTTCACCATCGGCGCCGATCGTCGGCACGGTGCCGAACTTCAAGAAGCCACTGAAGATCTTTCCCCAGTTCGCAGAGCTGACGCACAACACTCCCATCAACAGACAAAAACCCAGTACGACGACGACCTTGGTCGTCATGACCCATTGCAGCGTGTTATAGATCTTTCCGCCGATCAGCACCGGCAGCACGGCCACGATCAACAGCACGTAAGCCAAACCGGTCACGAGCGTCGAGTCCAACTCGGACGGCGGCCGATCAAGAATGAGCGAAGCCAGCATCGCCGCCGCATGTGTCGACAGGCCAGGTATAAACGAGCTCGTGTTCAAAAGAAACACGACGCCCATCCAGAACATGGGCCCCGGACGGGTGCGCATGAAACCGGTAAACACCGGTTCGCCGCAATACAACGCATAACGTCCGCACTCGATGTTGTAGAACACCTGGCAGATAATCGCGATCGTGGCAATCCACATCAGCCCGCCGCCATAGCGAGCCGTGATCTCGGGGCCGAACAGCCATTCGCCGCCGCCGATCTGAATGCCCATCATCACGATGCCGGGTCCGATGAATCGGGTCCAATGGCGCCAGGAAAGTGCCGGCGGCTCGGGCAGCTCTGCGACTCCCCATGAGGGAAGGCACGTCTGCGGCAGTTCGCGCGCTAGCGTAGATTCGCCCGCCATTGGTCCGCCTCGGTTTTCCCGCTCGACTCGAATCAGACGTCCAGAATTACGTCGATTTCTTGGCCCCGCCTTAAATAGGCCAAGCACCCGCAGATTTATCCCACGCCATTGACCACATTCGGCAATCGTTCGCCACGGATCGCCTTGGCCACGATCTGGGCCGCCGTCTCGCGCAGCGTCCGCACTGCCTTGACGCTGGCCGAGGCGATGTGGGCCGAAAGAATCACGTTTTGCATTTTCAAAATCGGATGATCGGCCGGAATCGGCTCAGGCGCAAACACATCGAGCGCCGCCACCGAGATCTGTCCACTGGCCAGCGCGCTCGTGAGCGCGGCCGAGTCGACCAAATCACCGCGAGCCACGTTGACCAGAATCACTCCGGGCTTCATCCGCGCGATGGAATCCGCGTTGATCAGCCCTCGCGTCTTGGCGGTCGAGGGGCAATGCAGTGTTACGACATCGGACTGGCTCAGCAGTTCTTCCAACGATCGGGCTTCGCAACCGGCGCTGGCAATCTGTTCCGCCGGCACCATCGGATCATAGACCAGCACCCGACACTTGAAGGCCAACAGCCGCTTCACCACCTCGCGTCCGATCCGACCAAATCCGACAACGCCGACATGCAAATCGCGCAGGGTACGCATCTGTTCGAGCGGCACCGGCAGGCCCCACGTTCCGCCATGCACGGCGTTGGAGTTGGCGGTCACACTGCGCGTGGCGGCCAGAATAAATGCCAGCGTCTGATCGGCCACTTCGTCGATGCAATAGTCGGGGATATTGCAGACGGGAATATTCTTGGCTCGCGCCGCCTCGAGATCGACATTGTCGACCCCGATGCCGTAACGGACGATCACCTTCGCGCGCTCGAGCGTGGCAATCACGTCCGCCGTCAGCGGCGCGAATTGCGTGATGATGTAATCGGCGTCACGCACCAACTGCGGCAGCTCGGCGGCCGGACGTTTTTCCTTCCAGCTCGCGATTTCGACCCCCAGCGGGGCCAGTATCTGTTCTTCAACTTCCAGCGTAGGAAACGAATAATCCGTGACCGCGACCTTGGGCATGAGGGGACCGCCTGACGAGCCGTACGAAAGAGGGAAATTCCGCGAGATCGTCAGATTGTATGATAAAGTTTTGGCCGAATCCAGCAGCCGAATAGGCGATTTCCGAGGGTGTTGTGCCATGCTGCTCCGCCATCGGCGGATAAGCATGCTTCCTTGCCCCGGCCCCACTCCGACCTACTCGGCGATTAGCCGGTACCCCACCCCCGGCTCGGTCAGCAGATATCGCGGCCGGGCCGAGTCTTCTTCGATCTTGTCGCGCAGCTTGGCCATGTAGACCCGCAGCGAATGGGTTTCGTCCAAACTGTCCGGCCCCCACACCTCGTTCAGCAATTGCCGGTGCGTGATGACCTTGCCGGCATGGTGGATGAGTGTCGATAGCAGGCGGAACTCGGTAGGAGTCAGATGCACCTGCTGGCCGCGCGCCGTCACCTGCCGGCTGCCAAGATCGACGCTTAACTCGCCGACCGCGAACAGGGGCGACTCACCGTCCCCGGCGCGCTGTGTGTGGCGCAGCGCCACACGGATGCGCGCCAGAAGCTCGTCCATTCCGAACGGTTTGGTGAGATAGTCGTCGGCCCCCGCGTCGAGTGCCGAGACCTTTTCGCGTTCCTGCCCGCGTGCCGACAGCACAATGATCGGCAGCTTCGACCATTCCCGGATGCGCGGAATCACGTCGATGCCATCCATGTCGGGCAGCCCCAGGTCGAGCACCACCAGGTCAGGCTGTTGACTAGCGGCCAGCATCAGTCCTTGCCGCCCCGTCTCGGCTTCGACAAAACGATAGCCGTGCGCGCCGAGCGAGGCGCGCAGGAAGCGGCGTATCTCCTGCTCGTCCTCGATGATCAAGATTTTCGGCCCGTCGGCGGTCATGACGCGGCAACCGCTTTACTTAAAGAGAGTTCGCCTTGCACGGCATACCCAAGTTTAGCCCAACGGGCGATCACAGGGCTACCGGGCCGTCCGCGCGCACCAGCGGCGGCGTTTCGCCACGCGGCAGCGTAAAGCTAAAACAGGCGCCGCCATCGGGCCGATTGCGCGCCCAGATTTTGCCCCCATGCAATTCGACAATCCCTCGGCAGATCGTCAGTCCCAGACCGACTCCCGTGCCACTTGAGGCACGCACCGAGCGGTAGAATTTGTCGAAGATGTGTTCCTCCTCACCGGGCACCAGTCCGAGCCCGCGATCGGACACGTCGAATTGCACGTCGTGGCCGACCATCTGTGCCGAAAGTGCAATCTCGTTGCCCGCCGGCGTACATTTCATCGCATTTTCCAGCAAGTTCGTCAGCACCTGCTGGATCAATAGCGGATCGAACGGCACCAGCGGCAGGTCCGCCGCCAGGTGCGTCACGACCTTATAATTCTGCAGCCGCCGCGCAAGGCGATTCAGCACGACGCCCACCACCTCCTCGACCACTTGCCATTCCTTGCGAACTTGCAGGGCACCCGCGTCCAGACGCGTCATGTCCAGCAAGTTCACGACCAGCCGATTCAGCCGTTCGGCCTCTTCGAAGATCGACTCGGCCAACTCATGCCGCGTGGTCGTGTCGAGCGCACTATCGTCGACCAATGTGCTGCTGGCCCCGGCGATCGCCGCCAGCGGCGTGCGAAGATCATGCGACACGGCGCTCAGCAGCGAGCTGCGCAGCCGCTCAGCCTCGGCCTGCAGCTTGGCCTGCTGCGCGTCCTGGGCCGAGCGAATCCGCTCAGCCGCCAGCGCGACTTGTCCGGCGAAAGTTTCCAGCAGGCGAATCTGCTCGGACGAAAACAAAGACGTGCGATCCGCTACGCGCGGTCGAAAGCCCAGGATGCCGACGATAGCCCCGCGCGTCTGCAGCGGCACGAAGAGCGACGACGCCGACGGCAGCGTGTCGGTCCCCCGGCCGGCGCGCTCGCCGTTGTCGAACACCCATTGCGCAACCCCCAGGTCGTGGTCGGTGAGCGTCCCCAACGAAAACGACGACGGAGCAGGAATGATCGTCACAGGCCCGCGCCGCGTCGGATCAGGAAAAAGCAGGAACACTTCGCCGTCGAAGACCTCGGTAATGTGCTTCACGGCCAGGTCGACCAGGGCTTGCGTCGTCGTCGCCTCGACCAATCCCCGGCTCATGGCGTACAGCGCCGCGGTGCGCTGCTCGCGCTGCCGCGCCGAGAGCGCCTGAAATTTCACATGCGAGGTGAGCGTGCTGATTACCAGTCCTACGACCAGCATCACGCCGAACGTCACTAGGTATTGCGTATCACTGACGGCAAAGGTCAGCCGCGGCGGCACGAAGAAGAAATCAAACGCCAGCACGCCCAAAACCGACGCCAGGATCGATGGCCCGCGCCCGAATTGCACGGCCACGACAATCACGCCCAGCAGATAAACCATGATCAGGTTCGACAAGGCGAACCGGTCTTGCATCAACCAGCCCGCCCCCGTGCAGGCCGCGACCGTCACCAGCGCTCCCAAATAGGCGAGCGGGTGGAAAGGCGCCGGCGTCGAACGTTGCCGCACCGCCGAAGGCTCTTCGGAGTCCCCGCTGATGACATAAACGTCGATGTCACCGCATTTGCGCGTCAGCTCGTAGACGATCGACCCGCTGAACCATTCCTGCCAGCGTGGGCGTTGCGGCTTGCCGACGACGATCTTCGTGACGTTGCGCCGCCGGGCGAAATCGAGCAGCTCGTCCACCAGATGCGTGCCGCTGATGGTCGACGTCTCGGCCCCTAGCTCTTCGGCCAGGTGCAACGTCTGCGCGACGCGATCCGCATCCTCCTTGGCCAACCGCGCGCTTTGCGCCGTCTCGATGTACACGGCCAGCCACGGCGCGCGCAACGTCGTCGCCATCCGCCGCGTCGCGCGAACCAGTCGCGCCGAATGCGGGCTGGGACTGACCGACACCATCAGTCGCTCGGAAGTCGGCCACGTGCGGGCCACGGCATGCAGCGAACGATAGTCCTGCATCTGCGCGTTGACGCGTTCGGCCACGCGCCGCAATGCCAGCTCGCGCAGGGCGATCAAGTTCCCCTTCTTGAAGAAACTCTCAATCGCGCGGTTGGCCTGATCCGGTAGATAGACCTTCCCCTCGCGCAACCGTTCGATCAGGTCGTCCGGCGGCAGATCGACCAGCTCGACTTCGTCGGCCGAATCGAAGATCACGTCCGGCACCGTCTCGCGTACGATGACGCCTGTGATCTGCGCGACCACGTCGTTCAGACTTTCCAGGTGCTGCACGTTGAGCGTCGTATAGACGTCGATCCCCGCCTGGCGCAACCGCTCGATATCCTGCCAGCGCTTGGTGTGGGTGACGCCCGGCGCGTTGGTATGCGCTAGCTCGTCGACCAGAATCAACGTCGGATGGGCCGCAAGCGCCGCTTCGAGATCGAATTCCTGCAGCTTCGTGCCGCGGTATTCGATCCCCCGCCGCCCCAGCACGTCGAGCCCCATCAGCAAGGCCTGCGTCTCGGGGCGAACGTGAGGTTCGAGATAGCCGACCAGGACGTCGACTCCCTCCTTGGCAACCTTGCGCCCCGCTTCGAGCATGGTGTAGGTCTTGCCTACGCCCGGCGCGGCGCCGAAGAAGATCTTCAGCTTGCCGTGTTTCTCGCGCGCCTCTTCGGCCTGCACGCGAGCCAGCAAGGCATCGGGATCAGGTCGAACTTCGGCCATGCGGATTACCGACCCGTGGGAAAGAACTTCGCTCGGCCGTGTGATGCTTCAGTTACCAGCCTTCGTCGCCAACAACGCGGTGCGACGAGGTATTTGCCGATGACGAAATTGCTCCGGCTATCGTGACTCAATAAATATAGGCCACTCGGAATTAATGCCCAGCATTGTCTGGCGATTGCTTGCCCGGCTGGCCGGGCAGCTTGTCGAGTTCGAGGTTCACGAGCAAAACATTCACGCGAGGCTCCCCCAGCAGGCCGAAAGTGCGCCCCGCGGTGTGCTTTTTGACGATGCCGCGCACTTCATCCGGCGCGATCTGACGCGCCTTGGCCACTCGTGCTATTTGATACTCGGCCGCCGCGGGACTGATGTGCGGATCGAGACCACTTCCCGAGGACGTCACCAGGTCGACCGGCACTTTTTCACCGGCCTCGGGGTCCGCGGCACGCAGCGCCTCGATGCGCGCCTTCACCGCGTCGACAAGCGCCGGGTTCGTCGGCCCCAGGTTCGATCCGCTCGACGCCGCGGCGTTGTACGCCACCGGCCCCGTGGCGGAAATGCGCCCCCAGAAGTATCGCGGTTCGTCGAATTGCTGGCCGATCAATTCCGATCCGAGCACGACACCGTCCGCTTCGACAAGGCTTCCCTGCGCTTGCCTTGGAAACAGCGCCTGTCCGAGCCCAGTCACAACCAGAGGGTAAGCAACGCCCGTCACCAGTGACAGCGCCACAAAAATCACAATCGCGGCACGAAGTTGTTTCAACATCTTTTTCTCGTTGGGCGATTCGCCAAAAGTCTTCTTTGTTTTATCTGTAGCCGGGGTCTATGACCCCGGAAGCATTACTCAAACCTCAAACCGGCGTCACAGACGCCAGCTACAAAACCGTCGGCAACTACGTGGAATACTGAGCCAAGCCCGTCACGACCAACAACATGTCGATCGCCTTGATGCCAATAAACGGAACGATCAAGCCCCCCAGTCCATAAACGAGTAAATTAGCGCGCAGCAGCTTCGAAGCATCGACCGGCCGGTGCCGCACTCCCTTTAGCGCCAGTGGAATCAGCGCCACGATGATCAGCGCGTTGAAAATCACGGCCGACAGAATAGCGCTATCGGGCGTCGCCAAACCCATCACGTTCAGCTTGCCGAGCACCGGATACGTTCCCATGAACGCGGCCGGGATGATCGCAAAGTACTTCGCCACATCGTTGGCGATGCTGAACGTCGTCAGCGACCCGCGCGTCATCAGCAGTTGCTTGCCGATTTCGACAATCTCGAGCAGCTTCGTAGGATTCGAGTCGAGATCCACCATGTTGCCGGCTTCCTTCGCCGCCTGGGTTCCCGAGTTCATCGCCACCGCGACGTCCGCCTGCGCCAGCGCCGGCGAGTCGTTCGTCCCGTCGCCGGTCATTGCCACCAGCCGTCCGCCGGCCTGATATTCGCGAATTAGCTTCAGCTTCGCCTCGGGCGTGGCCTGCGCCAGAAAATCGTCCACCCCCGCCTCGGCCGCGATCGCCGCTGCCGTCAGCGGGTTGTCCCCCGTGATCATCACGGTCTTAATGCCCATTTGCCGTAGCTGCGCGAAGCGATCCTTGATGCCCCCTTTTACGATGTCTTTTAAGTAAACGACGCCGAGCGCTCGGTTGTTTTCAGCCACGACCAGCGGCGTGCCTCCCTGCTTGGCGATCGCATCGACGCGGTTGCGCAGCGACTGCGGCACCGCGCCGCCACGCTGCGCGACATACGAATCGATCGCGTCGGCCGCACCTTTGCGCAACTGTCGACCGTCGAGATTGACGCCACTAATACGCGTTTGGGCCGAAAAGGGAATGAACTCGGCCTGGTTCTTTTCCAACTCCCGGCCGCGCAGTCCGTATTTCTCTTTCGCCAGCACAACGATGCTGCGCCCTTCAGGCGTTTCGTCCGCCAACGACGCCAGCTGCGCCGCGTCCGCAAGTGTCGACAGATCGACCCCTTCGGCCGGCGTGAACTCGACCGCCTGACGATTGCCCAGCGTGATCGTGCCCGTCTTGTCCAACAGCAAAACGTCGACGTCGCCTGCCGCTTCGACGGCACGCCCCGAAGTGGCGATGACATTGGCCTGAATCATGCGGTCCATGCCCGCGATGCCGATCGCCGATAGCAGCCCGCCGATCGTCGTCGGAATCAAGCACACCAACAGCGCCACGAGCACCGTGACCGTGATCGGAACGCCCTGCCCTGCCGCCTTCACGCTGTACAACGAAAACGGCAACAGCGTAACGCAAGCCAGCAAGAAGACGATCGTCAATGCCGCGAGCAGGATATCGAGTGCGATCTCGTTAGGAGTTTTCTGCCGCCGTGCCCCTTCCACCAGCGCGATCATGCGATCGAGAAATGTCTCGCCGGGATTCGCCCCCACGCGCACGATCAGCCAGTCGGACAACACGCGCGTACCGCCGGTGACGCTGCTACGGTCGCCGCCACTTTCGCGGATGACCGGAGCGCTTTCGCCGGTGATGGCGCTTTCGTCCACCGAGGCGATCCCCTCCAGCACTTCGCCGTCAGCAGGGACGGGGTCGCCCGCTTCGACCAGAATCACATCCCCCTTGCGCAATGTCGTGGCCGAGACCACGTCGCGGCGCGCCTCGCGCTGCGGCTCGCGCAGCTTCTTGGCCATCACGTCGCGCCGGGCGCGACGCAACGCGTCGGCCTGGGCCTTGCCGCGCCCTTCGGCCATGGCTTCGGCGAAGTTCGCGAACAACACCGTAAACCACAGCCACATCGAGATGGCAAAGATGAACCCGGCCGGGGCTTCCCCTTCTCCCAGCAACGCCTGCAACCACAGCGCCGTCGTCAGCACGCTCCCCACCAGCACCGTGAACATCACCGGATTGCGCAACTGCCGCCGTGGGTCGAGCTTCTTAACGGACTCCAGCAAGGCACGCCGCACAATCGGCGGATCAAACAGCGGGCGGGCCTCGTGCGTTTTGGACATCGGAAAACTACCTCGTTATCAACCTGATGGTCGAAATCTTTATGCAGTGTTAACTTTCAATATGCTGCCGACTTCAGCCGGCGAACATTTGCAATTGCTCGACGATCGGTCCCAGCGCCAATGCGGGAATGAACGTCAAAGCCCCCACGACGATCACGATGCTCGCGAGCAGAACCACGAAGAGCGGTCCATGCGTGGGCAACGTTCCGGAGCCGGCCGGGGTGACTTTCTTCGTCGCCAACGAACCGGCGATCGCCAGGATCGGCACCGCCAACCAATAGCGCGCGATCAGCATCGCGATCCCGAGCGCCGTGTTGTAGAACGGCACGTTGGCGCTCAGTCCGCCGAAGGCGCTACCGTTGTTGTTGCCCGCCGAGCTGAAGGCATACAGCACCTCGCTGAAACCGTGCGGTCCGGGATTAGGAATCGTCGGCGTGCCGGTCGGTGTTACCAGGCCGCCCGGTGTGACGATAGCGATCGCGGTACCGACCAACACCACGAGCGGCGGAAACAAGATCACGAGCGAAGCCATCTTCATCTCATAGGCTTCGATTTTCTTGCCCAGGTATTCCGGCGTTCGCCCCACCATCAATCCGGCCACAAACACCGTGATGATCGCAAAGGCCAGCATGCCGTACAGGCCGCTCCCGACGCCGCCAAAAATGACTTCGCCGAGTTGCATCAACCACATCGGCACAAACCCGCCCAAAGGTGTCAGCGAATCGTGCATGCAATTGACGCTGCCGTTCGAGGCCGCCGTCGTGGCGCTCGCCCACAGGGTCGACTGCGCGATGCCAAAGCGCGTCTCCTTGCCTTCCATGTTGCCGCCGGCCTGCAGCGCGCCCGGCTGTTGATCGACGTCGAGCGCCGCGAACGCCGGATTGCCCACCTCTTCGACGTAGGCGCACAAGAAAACGAGCGGCACGAAGATCAGCAGCATCGCGGCCAATAGCGCCCAGCCTTGCCGGGTGTCGGCAACCATCTCGCCGAACGTGTAGCACAGCGCGCCCGAGATCACGAGAATCGCCAGTAGCTCAAAGAAGTTCGCCAGCGGCGTCGGGTTCTCGTACGGGTGCGCCGAATTGACGTTAAAGAATCCGCCGCCGTTGGCGCCCAATTGCTTGATCGCGATTTGCGACGCGGCCGGCCCCAGCGGCAATAGTTGTTCGCTAACCTCCTGCCCGGTCGCGTCCTTCGTGTGCTGCGCCAATTGCGCGGCCTGGAACGGCGCAAAACTCTGCACCACTCCCTGGGAAACCAGGAACACCGCCAAAAGGACCGCGAGCGGCAACAAGATATATAGTGTGCTGCGAGTCAGATCGACCCAAAAGTTGCCGATCAATCCTTCGCCGTGCGAACCCGCCTTCTCTTCGCCCGGCTTGGGCTCGGACCGACGGCGAAATCCACGGATCAGGGCGGCCAGCACGGCCAACCCCGCCGCGGCCGACACGAAGTTTTGCACCGATAGGCCCAGCATCTGCGTCAGATCGCTCATCGTCGACTCGCCGCCATACCCCTGCCAGTTGGTGTTCGTGGCAAAGCTGACGGCCGTATTGAACGACGAATCAGGCGTAACGTTTACGAACTTCTGCGGATTCAGCGGCAGCCACTGCTGCGTACGTTGCAGCACGTACACCACCAGGAAGCCGAGGAAGTTGAACAGCAGCATGGCGCCGGCGTACAGCTTCCAGTTCATTTCTTCGGTAGGCCGCACCCCCGCCAGGCGATAAATCAATCGCTCAAGCGGTCCCAGCACCCGGTCCAAACCGCACGGGCGACCGTCGAAGACTCGGGCCATGAACGCACCCAGCGGCTTGGCTAGCGCCACCAGCACCACCAGGAAAATCAAGATCTGCAATATCGTCGAGATACTCATGCGAACCACTCCGGCTTCAACAGCGCTACTGTCAGGTAAATCATCAACAGCGCCGAGATGACCGCGCCGATTATGTACAGCGGATTCATGCTCTTAGCTCCGTACCTTGTCACACAGCACGACCAGGCCCCACGAGAGCGCAAAGAAGATCGTGCCAAGAATCAGAAACGTCGCGTCCATGTCGAATACTCCACGAGATCAAAAGCTAGTGCCTTGTGCCCATGACCCGAGAACATCGGATCACTTGGCAGTTCGTTGCCGTCTATGAGTAAGCGTCGGCGGGCGTGCATCGAGGCGGGCGTTCTCTGCAAGCAATTGTACTGTTTCTTCGGCTATTGCGGCGCAAACGTTGCGCAAATATCGCGTCAACGGGCATCAATAAAGCGCAAACATCGTCATGCACGATGCAAATCAGGCTCGTCGACTGCCGACATTTCTATCGAACGTCGCACGAGACGCAGTCGAGCGCGCGGCAACAAGAAACTCGTCATTTGCGCTTTGTAGGCGCAGCGCACAATTGATTTGACAACTTATCTGCGCTCGAAACGGCAGAGCGACGCGTAGAATTCAATCACGCAAGTCAACACAATCCGCACGACGAATGAGGCGAGCATCGGCGTGCAACACTCTACTGTAAAAAGAAGGCTCGTCGTGCTTCGCACACAATCGTCGCATCGCCCGTCGATCGACGAATCGGATGGCTTTAGTCTGGCTGACTTTTACCCCTTTGCCGGCATCGTGAGCATCGCGACCTATCTGGTCGTCGAATGCTTGCTGGGGTAGATGCCATGAACAATACGCATGTGATTCATAGCGCGGCTTCGTCCCCCTTGCCCGCCAGCGTACACCTCTACCGACTGCAATTTGCCGGGGGTCCGCACGACGGGGGCGAGGCCCAATCCGCGGTCGTGCCCGAGAAATGCCTGCAGTTGCCTTCAGGCGGTGCCGGCTGCGGCACGCGAAGCGGCAACACAGTCATGCCGCGGCTGGCCCAATATCGTTTGCAATCGGTCTGCTTGCACACAACAGGCGGAGAACCGGTCGTCTGGTGCCGTTACGAATACTTCGGCACCTGCCTGGACGACCGCAGCGGATCTCACTGGTGGCATCGCTGCCTCGAAGCGTTCTGGCAATGGCTGGAACCGCGGCCCCGCACACCCACTCTCGCATTCCCAAACAGGAGACCTAGTCATGTATAAGTTGGAAGCCGTGATTCGTTCAGATCGATTAGAAAGCGTTAAAGAAAAGCTCGTCACCCTGGGCTTCTCGGACTTTAACGTTTCCGAGGTACGTACGCACGACGCGCACGCAGCCACGGCCATTTGTTACCGCGGCGCGAACTACGCAATACCTTACCGGCCGCAATTGCGCCTCGAGCTTGTTGTTCCCGACAGTGCTCTCGATGTGACGATCGAGAACATCGTCAAAGGTGCCTTCACGGGCGAACACGGCGACGGCAAAGTTCTCGTCTCGTCACTTTGCGACGCCATTGATATCTCGGCCATTACGCCCAGAACGACGACGGCGGCGGCGGCGCGCCAATTCGCGTCAAGCCGGATCGAACCGGCCGACCTCGGCGTCTATTCCGGACGTTAGGCCATCTCATCGCACACTCTTGGCTGCCGCCTCAGCCAGGAAGGCCGGCTTGGGCGGGTCGCGTCATTGACCGACCTGCTCGAGTCGGCCTCTTTTTGCATACTCGCACGAGGATCCAGATGCCCGACGAATTGCTGCGCTATTGGTCTGTATTTTCGCGATTACGCGTCTCTCGAAGACGTCGCGTCTGCATACAGTGTGCGTTGCGACTGACCCTGCTCATCGTCATTGCGAGCTCGGCCGCGATCCAGGCCACGGCCGCCGGGCGATGTCCGCGCACGATCCATGCTCCGCCGCCGGCTGCTCACTGGCACGTGACGGAAACGGCCAACTTCCGCATTTACGCTTTCGGCACCGCGCCCGTTGCGCCTCAGGTCGCGGCGCAGTGCGAAGCCATGCGGGCACGCATCATGCTTGAATGGTTCAATGAGGACGAAACCAAACATTGGCAGCCCAAATGCACACTCGTGCTACATTGCACGCCGGCCAGTTATCGCGCTGCCGTCGGCCGGCTGGCAGAATGCACGGTTGCCGCATGTACGACGAAGAGCGAGGGAGATCAGGTCGTCGTTCGACGTATCGACGCACGCACCGATCGCGCGAACAGGTGGGAGAATCTGCCGCACGAGTTCGTTCATCTGGCGGTCGAGGGCCGCATTAAACGCGGTGCATTGCCGCGCTGGATCGACGAAGGCATGGCAACAATGGCCGATCCGCGTACAAAGCAAGCCTTGCACCTGCGCGATTTGCAGACGGCGCTTGCCGCGGGCCGGCAGTTCCGCCTGGTCGATCTTCTGACTCTCGACGATTATCCTGCTGGCGATCGAATGGCAGTCTTCTACGGACAAAGCCTGTCGCTGCTGAACTTTCTGGTCGATCGCGCCGGCCAACAAAAAGTCGTCGAGTTCGCCCGGCTGGTCGTGCGCGATGGTTATGACCGTGCGCTGGCCTCGACCTACGATATTAAGAACATCGCGCAGCTCGAAACCGCCTGGAACGAATACGTTCGCCAGCGCGGCCTCGAGCAACAATCTGGGTCGTTTGCCACCGGCACCACAGCCGTTACACTATCGCACTTGCCGCGTTGCCCAACGGTTGGCGACGCCCACACCCGCGCAGGACTCTCGCCGATGCTCATTCAAAAGGGGCCGCTCGAGCGGCTGGTCACCGCCATCTTTCAGGCCGCTGGCTCTAACGCCGACGAGGCCGCCGCCGTCAGCGAGCACCTGGTCGAGGCCAACCTCGTCGGCCACGATTCGCACGGCGTGATCCGCATCGCTCCCTATATCAACTGGGTGCGCGAAAGCAAACTCGTTCCCAATCAAACACCGCGCACCGTGCTCGAAGCCGGGTCGATCGGCGTCTTGGACGGTCAGCTCGGTTATGGCCAGGTGATGGCGCGGCACGCCACGGATCTAGCCATCAAGCTGGCCCGGCAGCATGGCATCGCGGCCGTGGCCCTGTTCAACTCAGGGCATGTGGGACGCGTCGGCGCTTGGGCCACAATGGCGGCCGAGGCGGGACTCGTGTCGCTCTCGTTCGTAAACACCTCGGGCGGAGGAATTCTCGTCGCCCCCACGGGCGGCATTGATCGTCGCTTGTCGGCAAATCCGATCGCGATCGCGGTGCCGGTGCGCGGCGCGAAGCCACTGTTGGTTGATATGTCGACCTGCGCGATTGCCGAAGGCAAAATTCGCGTCGCGTTCAACAAGGGTCAATTCGTTCCCGACAATTCAATCATCGACGCCGACGGCAAGCCGACGAACGACCCGCGCGTGTTTTACGCCGATCCGCCTGGCGCAATCTTGCCCGTCGGTGGGCACAAAGGCTTCGGTCTGGGTGTGATGGTCGAAATGCTGGCCGGAGCGCTGACCGGCGGCGGCTGTTCGCGCACCGGCGTCCCGCGTCTGGAGCAGGCCATGTTCACGATCACGATCGACCCTCTGAAATTCCAGAACGAGGACGTTTTCGCGAACGAAGTCCGCCAATACATCGACTTCGTCAAGAGCTCCCGCACCGTGACGCCCGACGGCGAAATCCTCATGCCTGGCGAACCCGAGGAACTAACCCGCTTCGCCCGCACCGCCCGCGGCATCGAGTTGGACGACATGACCTGGGGTCAGATCACGCAAGTGGCTGAGACGCTGAACGTGCCGTGGAATACGTTCGTCTAGTTACCGGATACGGTCAGTCGGCCAACGGTCTGCCACCGCCGATACTTGGCCTATATTTAATAGGCTGCGCAGACCCTTCGCCCACGAAAAACGAAGTCAGAGCCGCCGGGCCGGTAATTTACCGCCTGTGCGGCTTTTTCCTGCGCAATTCACGACCTACAGTTCTGTGAGTCGCGACAACCAGTCCTCACGCCAGGTCGAATGCCAAAATGCGTACAAAAACATCCGCCACTGCGGACCCTGCCACGGCATTTGCCGAGCACCGCGACAACCCGATCTTCAGGCACACAAAGGCCGACGGCACGTTTATGTTCCGCAGCGTGGTGCGCACTGCGATGAGAACTTACACGTTCAAAGCGGATTCTCTCCGCGAGATGCAAGTGAAGATCGATATCGCGCTGGACACACCGTAGGCCGCCGTGTCGCGAGCACGCACCGCGCGATGAATGCCAACGCCGCTGCGATTGGTTTTCTCTGACGGCCAGCGCTTCCCGCCTGGCTAGTCGCCACGCACTCCAAAAGTCCGCGCCGTTTGCCATCTCCAAAACGTCGACCCGCACGTGTTCTGCGTATACACTTCAGAACTACGTAGACGCGTTGCCGTCTCCCTTTGTCGACAACACCCATAGCATTCCATTGATGCGGCGTACTAATTTATTGTTATGCGTTTGTGCCTTATTAAGCATTCAGGGCAACGCGCTCGCAACAACGCTGCAACTTTACGACGGCACCGACCTAAATGGTTTTACGGTACATGGCCCCGCGACGTGGTCCGGAGCTGGCGGAATTCTGCAGAATACCGACACGGCCGACGCAGAGAGCTATCTAACGTATGACACGCCGCTGTCGTCGGATTCCTTCTTCTTGCAGGTGCAGGTCACCGTACTCGAGGGAATGCGATTTCGCCTTCATGGGGTATTCGATCAGCTGTACATTGGCAACGAGGGTTTCATTCGCCAGTTCGAGATGTACGGCAGCCAACTCACCAATTCTCAACAAGTTTCCGACGATTCGTACCTGACCGATGTCTCGTACACGCTCCGCCTCGAAAAGGACGCGGACGGCGACGTTCGCCTCTATCAGGACGGCGTGTTAACCCACACTGGTGACGTGGGAGCATTACCTGATCTCAACATCACCATCCTCGCCGGTGACGACTTCAGTCCGGGCAAAATCCAAATCACATCATTGACTTACGGATCGCTTGTGCCCGAGCCTTCCGCTGTCGCCCCCGCCGCACTCGGCGGGCTGATATTGCTGGCGGCAGGAATTCAAAAGCGTCGGAGATGCCCTCGCTAAGCGGAACTACCGGATCGGAATTCCGTCGAAGGTTATCTGTCAGCTCAACCGGCCACGCGGCAATCGAACCGCTCATCACGCGCCCCGACTTCGAGGGCCGCGGCACGGCTTCCTTTTGCGCCATTCCAGCGCGCCACTCGCGAACAATGGCTCTGCATGGCACGGGCTTTGCTTCATCTCCGCATGGCTGCCAATCAATCGGAGGATCCAATGCCAACAGCCCGACAAACTATCACCTGGCCTGAAAATCACACGATTGTCGACGTAGCTTGCCCAGACGAAATGGCCTTCTGGACGAAACGCTTCCACGTGAGCGCCGCCGTACTCAAAAAGGTCGTGCAGATGGTGGGGCCACGTTTCAAAGACGTAGCCATGTTCCTGCACCGTTTGCAGCAGACTTGATAGCGATGCAGTTCGTGGATCCCGACGACGTGGCGCAACCGGTGGATGTCTATCGAGGCGTCGAGCTTTATCTGCGGTAGCGTGACAAAACCTGCCCGGAAACAGGTCGCGAGTTCTACTGCACCGCGGTTCGCAAGACTCGTGTATGGAACCTGCGCGCAGCGACGATCAAGGAACTGAAAATGGCCGTCGACGCGGTCCTGGATTTGTAACGTCGAGCGAGATGGCTTGATCCAATTGTTCGGGCCATCGCAAGATGGCAGCGGTCCGTCGGGTTATCTGCCCCGGCTCGACGGATCGCCTTTTTCAGTTCGCCAACGTGCGATGCGCAGCTTGGCAGTTTGCTATTCCCGCTTCCGTCTCGGATAGCAATCGCCTACGATGCCGCTGGTATTGCACGCAAACGGTCCACTCGGGAGTCCAGTCATGCAGCGGCTAGCAACGATCGTCATCTTGATTTTCACGATCGGTTGCGGGCAGGCGGCCAAAAAGATCGAGCCGCCGCGCGAAGAACCAAAGCAGCTCTCGTACGAAGATGCCTTGCAAGCCCTGGACGTCGAGAAGCAATCGTTTGAAAAGGCCGAAAAGGACCTGGCCGAAGTCATGCAGAAATACACCCCCTTGGTCGAGAGCGACGTAGCTCTGCAACGCGAGAAGGCGCACGCCGAATTGCAAGAAGAGGGAACTCCCGGCAGAGACTCGACTCTGGAAAAGTTGAACGGGCAGATCGAAAAATCACGCGCCGAACTCGCACCGCTGGAAGTCCAAGCCAAGGCCGCGGCCGAAAAAATCGCCCGCCAGCGTGATCTCGTCAACGCAGCCGAGATTACCGCCGACCGTGCCAAGAAAGCCCAAGAAGGCGCAGCGAACTAAAGTTCATTCGGCTGCCTCGCGACCTCGCTTCTTCCAACAGGGGACCACTACTGGCTGGTCCAGCAGCGCGGATTTGCAGGACGATAATTCAGTCACATTTATTTCTCAGGAAAAGTACGTTTTCCTTTGACGAGCACGTGCTGCCGCGGCAGAATCTACATTTAACTTCTCGTGAATAACGAAGTCTCGACATTTAATAGGGGGGGTCGCTAATGCGACGCAACATCGCGCGAATTTTTGCCAGCGTCGCCGGCGTGTTGGCCGTTACGACCTGGGAGCAAGTGTCGCAAGGAATGCTGTACACGATCGACCCGACGCAAAGTTACTTGCAGGTTTCGGTCCAATCCTCGGGCGAGCCGCTGTCGCTTCCGCAGTTTTCGGGAAGCGACCTCGAGGCACTCAGCGGAACTTTGAATATCCTCAGCAATACGAGTTACATCACGATCAGTTCTTCGCCAGGATCGATCACGTTCGGCACGCAGTCCGGTATCTATCCGAACGCCACCGGCGGAGACCAGGCGCCGGGCACGACGAGCCCGCTTCCGGATCTCGCGCCCCATGATCCGAACATCGGAAATCCTCAGACGGCCAACTATGGCTTAACTCTCATCATCCCCCGCGACCCCAATAACCCCGGCGATCTTTACAATTTGAACACGGCGTCCGCCGCCGGGTATGCGGCGATCGATTCGGCGCTGGCCAGCTTGCAAGGAACCGCCTTCCTCAACGGCAATTCACTCGACGCCAGCGGCCTCACGATGTCGCTCGATGCTGGTAACTGGGCGTACAACGTCAACTTCGGTAACAGCGACTACAATCCGCCAGCACAGAACTTCCAGACCGGCTCCGCATTGCAGGACGGCACTGCGGGCCTCGCTGGATATAGCAACACGAATATGCCGACGATGAATGGCTCGTTCTCAAACGACTTGAGCGTCACCATTCCGATCAATGTAACCATGCAGGTGAATACGGGCCTGGTCCCGCTCGATGTGATCTTTACGGGACAAATCGTTGCCGTGAACCTCCCCGTGCCTGAACCCTCGACGCTGATCCTCGCCGCACTCGGTGGACTGGCTTTGCTGACGGCGGGAATTCAAAAGCATCGAAGATGCTTGGGCTGAACGGCCCGCCCCGATCAAGATTCCGTCGAGGGATGCCGTCCAGTTCAACCGCCGCGCAGATCGACAAATCGAACGCGATTGAGACTGCGCGCCGCTTCCGGAAAGAATCGATCGACATATTCTGATTCGGCCAATTCAATCAACGATCGTTCATCTGCCGGCGCGCTCTTCAGTAGCACAAGCTCATCCGCGCCGCAAAGTTCTGCAGCCCGGGCGGCGATCGAATCACTCGTCACGTCCCACGACTCCGGCAGCGGCGCTGAGGTGTGGTGCCGATCGTCTTCGCGCATAAAGTGCCACGCGTCGAGAATCCACAGCCGGGACGCACCACGCCCTACCGCCGCGATCCCTGTTAACAGACGCGCCTCGGGCAGGATCGCTAACAGCATCTCGCCTTGAATTGCCATCGTGCGCACGCACAACCAATGGGCCACGCTGTCGCTGAAGCCATGCTGGATTTGCGCCTGGCGAATTGTATCGGCCAGCTTGCCGCCGCCAACTACCAAAACAGTATCGCACGGCGATTGTGCCGCATTCCAAGCCCGCAAGCGCGACGCCAGATCCGGCATATCGAGCAAGCTGCCACCAAGTTTTACGACGCGCACCGGCATCAAGAACATTGCCCTGAGATCGAGAATCAGACCACGGTACCAGCCCCGCCTCAAGCGGTCAGGCCCACCGTATTTCAGAAACGCACCTCGGTACGATAGCCGGCCTCCTGACGCCGACAAGTACCGATTCCACGCCCCCCAGGGTGTCCTCATCTCGGATGGCCACGAACCTCTCGTTTCAAAAATCACTGGCTGATATGCGCCCCTGCGATTCCAATGGTGCAGAATTTGCCGACCATGCTGCCGAAACTCCGGGCCCTAGCTAGCCAGTCGGCGGTAACACGGAACATGTTTCGCGGCCCGGCTGTCTACGATAGAAGCATGAGCCATGCGTACCTGTCGCACAGCACTGAGCACACCGCCGGCACGGCCGACGCCCCCATGATCACGGTCGCCGGCAACGAACTGACGCTGTTTGTCGAATCGGCGCCAATGATCGAGCGCATGGCGGCCGACATTCGCGCTGCGCAATCGCGTGTATGGCTCGAGTCGTACACTTTCGCCAGCGACGCCGCCGGACAACTAATCGCCCAGGCGTTGATCGACCGCGCCCAGGCCGGACTCGACGTGCGACTGATATACGACGCGATCGGCAGCCAGGGCACATCGATCCCGCTGCTTTCGGCCATGCAAGAGGCCGGTGTGAAGATACATGCTTTTCATTCGTTTCTGTACGCGCTGCGCAAACTGTCGTTCTTCGAAATCCTGAATCGCCGCAATCATCGCAAGCTGCTGATCCTGGACGACCGTGTGGCCTTCTTCGGCGGCATGAACATCGTCGATACCATGCCGCCCCCCACGCGCCGTCAGCAGCGGCGCGATCTGGCCGAAGCTGGCGGCTGGCGCGACGTACACGTGCGCATGGTCGGGCAGCAGGTCGCCGACGTTGCCGAAAGCTTCGAGCGTTCCTGGATGCGGGCCCATCACGAACATGTTGACCGCCGCCCACGCGCTTATCGCCGCGTGCGCTTACCGCGAGGCACGCACGATTTCATCCGTTTCTACGATAGCGGCCCCGGCCTGGCATTTTCGCGCGCCGAGCGCGTCTTTACGCGTATTATCGGCCTGGCACGTGCGCAAGTCCTGTTCTCGATGGCCTACTTCCTGCCAACGGGGCGCATACTACGCACAATCTATCGTGCCCGGCACCGCGGCGCCCGAGTCGCCATCGTCGTCCCAGGCACCAGCGACGTTCCCCTGGTGCAGCGCGCCACGCGCTACCTGTATTCACGATTGCTGGCGCACGATATCGAAGTCTTCGAGCGGCAACGTTCGATGCTGCACAGCAAGGCGATGGTCGTCGACGACCGCTGGACCGTGGTCGGCTCGTGCAACCTCGATTCGCGCAGCCTGGAAATCAATCTCGAATTCGTAGCCGTAATCCGCTC
This sequence comes from Pirellulales bacterium, assembly GCA_036499395.1. Classification (NCBI taxonomy): domain Bacteria; kingdom Pseudomonadati; phylum Planctomycetota; class Planctomycetia; order Pirellulales; species Pirellulales bacterium. Next base: position 26,837 of record DASYDW010000068.1, on the reverse strand, counting down.
GCGCGCCATGGCCCAGGCGATGATCGACATCTGTCAGACCGAAATCGCCGAAAGCCATCCGGTCACGTCCGAAGACTGTGCTCGGCACGGCTTTTGGCAGCGTCTGTTCGACGGTTGCGCGTATTACTTCCGCCGCTGGCTGTAGGTGCCGACCCGCGGCGCAACAATTACGTCCTGCACGTGTTGCCGGACAACAAACGTACGGCCACCTCTTCTTCGTCCGCCGTGTTCTTGGCACCAAAGCCGATGCGATCGCCCGCCCCGGTCGGTGCTCGCCCACGGCGAAAGATGCGCCAAGTGCGCGGCCAATCCCAGCTTTGATGTTCGAGGTAATGCAGCACCAGCAGCTTGCGCAGCTCTTCGAGATCGGCAACGCTCAGCCCGTCGGTGTCTGCAATCACCTCGTCGATATCGATCGCCTCGCAAATATCGCTTTGCCAACGTTCGTCAATGAACTGCGCGCGCAGCGTGGCGTTAGGCTGGGCGAACTCCATCACCACGTCGATACGGCCAGGCCGACGAAACGCGGAATCGAGCTCCGCCAGCGCCGCGTTCGACGTAAACAGGTAAACCGCGCCGCGTCGGCCGACCACGCCGTCCAGCTCGGCCAGAAACGTGCTGTGATCGGCGCTCGCGCCGGTGGTCTGCCGGTCACGAATGCCGAAGTCGAGATCGTCAAACAGTACGATGCCCGGCCGGTCGAGATGAAACAGCGAACTCACTCCATGTTGCTCGCGGGCTAGCTGGTAATCGGCGACCGTAACGTTGCGCCAGCGCAGACCGTGACGCCGACACTCGCCGCGCAGCCAGCGACAGGCCATCGTCTTGCCATTGCCCGGCGCTCCGGAAAGCAGCACACCGCGCTTCTTCGGAATCCGAAAGCGGCGGAACTCCTGCCGGCTGGCAAGCAGAAAGCCGACCGTGTTGCGCCACAGCCGGTCGCGATCGGCCGTCGGCATGACCGGCGCGCAAGCGCGTGCCGAGCGGCGCCCCAGGCGCCGCACGCTGCGCGAGGCACGCTTGTAATCCGCCTCGGCCACGGCCCAGAAATCGGGCACGCAACTAGTCGCCCGCAAATAGGGGAGCACGACATGCACCAGACGAATCGGCTGTTCAGGCGTCGGCAGCTCGTACATTTCCATGCCGACCGAGATCTCCCCTTCTGTGCGATCCTCCGCAATCTGTACCAGCGCGTGCGATGTCCCCAGCCCGCGCCGTGCCAGCAGCCGCATCCGCTTGCGCAGCAATTGCTCCAAGTTCCAGGGGAACAATAGCGCGCAAACCGGCCCACCCAGCCAGTCGCTGGCCTGCTTCAGGCAATAGCCAAAGTCGCGTTGGTACAAAGAAAGTGACATAGTGCCAGGGGACAGACGCGTCGCGGATCAGGTTCGCGTTGCTGCCAACGATTCCTAAGCTACGCAAATTGAGCTTGGGAACGAATCCGGAGCGTGCGGCGTCAAACCCTTTGTGAAAGCCGACGTGCCACTGCTGGCTGGTCCAGCAGCGGAAATCTGTGCGGCGTCCCTAATAAAACGAAACGCCCGGCGTTCTCTAATTAGCAAGCGAGTGAGTCCGCACGAAACGCGGGCCACAGGCCAGCGAGGAATGGCATGAGCGAGCAGCCGGCAGAGCGAACGGAATGGATCCGACGCGTGCTTCGCGATCACGAAGCGCCCCTGCTGCGCTACGCCATCCGGTTGACTGGCGATGCCGAAACGGCCCGCGACATCGTGCAAGAGACGCTGCTACGGCTGTGCCGCGCTGATGCCAAGACAATCGACGGTCACGTCGGCCCCTGGCTTTTCCGCGTCTGCCGGCAGCGCGCGATCGACCAGCAACGCAAGGAGCAACGGATGCCCATCATGGCAAATAACGCCCTGGAAACGTGCCCGGCCCAGGCCCCCAGCCCGGCCGAGCAAAGCGAAAACGACGAGCAAGGTCAGGACATCCTGCGGCTGCTGACCACGCTTTCGGCTCATCAGCAGGAAGTGGTCCGCCTGAAATTCCAAGCAGGCCTCGGCTATCGCCAGATCGCCGAGGTCACCGGCCTGACCGTGACGAACGTCGGCTACTTGCTGCACACAGCCCTGGCGATATTGCGCGAGCGCCTGACCCCGGCCGCAGAGTTACCTGCGCCCAAGGTTGCTCCGCCCAAGATTTCAGGGCTCAAGGCGTCCGGGTCCCACGAAGCAGATCAGCCCACCCACGAGCAATCGGGCAGAAAAGGATAAGCCATGAGTTTCTCATCTTTCGATCCCCGGCTGACCGCCGACGCGCTCGGCGAGCTCGATGCCGCTGACGCCGCGAAACTAGAGGCCGAACTCGGTGAGTCGCCCGACGGGCAGCGGGCGCTTGCCGAGATTCGCCAGACAGCACAGTTGCTGCGCGACGCACTCAGCGCAGAACCGGCCCCCACGCTGCCGTTAGCCGCGCGGGACCAGATCATCGCAGCGGCGACTGAAAGCCCGGCCCCGGCAACAGAACATCAGCCAGCAAGCGTCACGTCATCGCACGGCGTCCCGCGTCCTGCCCCCACGGCCCCTACATCACCGGCTGTTGGCCGAGCAAGGAATCGCAGAAGCCTTCGGCTGAAAGTCGTGGTCACATCGGCCGCGCTCTTGATGGTAGGTGCCGGTCTGCTTTTGCCAGCCGTCTATACCGCCCGCGAAAGCCGCCGTTACCATTTCGCCTCTGACGCTCCCGCCGGCTCCGTCAAGCCTACCTCGGGCACTTTAGGACGAACGGAAAACGCCGGAAGAATTACCGACAGCGACGCACCAAAGCTGCAGAACGAGCCCTCCCTGCTGCACGACCAACTGACCGTCCTCGAAGATGCCCAGGCAGCTCATCCGGCGCCATCTTACATTGCCCGGTCGGCGCCGAACGACTTGAAACGCAAGCAGCTGGGGCGCGGCTATTATGCAACGACTTCGACGAACGGCCAAGGCGGCGGCCAACGTTCCCCCAAGAATCAACCATGGCGGCCCCGACAGACTGAACAAGAGTTCGGGATATCCAACACCACACCGTCCGATGCCGCACAGGGCAAAGCCGAAGCTCAGATTGCCGAGGTCAAAGAACAAGCAAGGATGGCCGGCGGGCAGAATCCTCAGTACTCCGACCAATACCGCTGGTACAGCACCACAAAGCCGGGCAACACCGAAACGTACGACCCGATCGTCGAAAACGCCTTCGCCTCGGTCTGGCAGCAGCCCCTTTCGACTTTCTCGATCGACGTCGATACGGCCTCTTACGCCAATGTGCGCCGCTTCTTGAACCAGCACACGTTGCCGCCCCCGGGCGCGGTGCGCATCGAGGAACTGGTTAACTACTTCCCCTACAACTACGCCCCGCCGCAGCAACCGAACGAACCGTTCGCCGCACACACGGTCGTCGCCGACTGCCCCTGGGCGCCCGGCCATCGATTGGTGCGGATCGCGCTCAAAGGTAAAGAGATCGCGATCGAAGACCGCCCGGCCAGCAACCTGGTGTTTCTGATTGACGTCTCGGGCTCGATGCGCGACGCCAACAAACTGCCGCTGGTGAAAGAAGGGCTTCGGCTCCTGGTGCAAAGACTGTCGGAGAACGATCGAGTCGCGATCGTCGTCTATGCCGGTGCGTCGGGGCTCGCCCTCCCGTCGACGCTTGGCAGCGACAAGCAGCAGATCATGCAGGCCATCGACGGGCTCGACGCCGGCGGATCGACCAACGGCGCCTCGGGCATTCAACTGGCCTATGAAACGGCCGTGGCGAATTTCATCCGCGGCGGCGCCAATCGGGTCATCCTGGCGACCGACGGCGATTTCAATGTTGGCATCACCGACCAAAGCCAACTGGTCGACCTGATCGAGAAGAAAGCCGCGACCGGCGTGTTCCTGAGCGTGCTCGGCTTCGGCATGGGCAACTACAAAGATTCCAATCTCGAAAAGCTCTCCGACAAGGGAAACGGCAACTACGCCTATATCGACTCTCTGGCCGAGGCGCGCAAGGTGCTCGTCGAGCAGCTTAGCGGCACGCTCGTCACGATCGCCAAGGACGTCAAGATTCAGGTCGAGTTCAACCCGGGGCGCGTGCAATCGTACCGCTTGATCGGCTACGAGAATCGGGTGCTGGCCAAAGAGGATTTCAACAACGACAAGAAGGATGCCGGCGAGATCGGCGCCGGCCACACCGTCACGGCCCTCTACGAAGTGGTGCCCACCGGTGCGCCGGGAGTCCAGGGTGACAGCGTCGACAAGCTCGAGTATCAGAGCAATCCGACGCCCAACGTCGCGGCCGCACAGTCGAACGACCTGCTGACGCTTAAGCTCCGCTACAAAGAGCCCGACGGCAGCGAAAGCAAACTGCTGAAGTTCCCCGTCGCGGACCAGAGCCAGACGATCGCCGCGGCCGGTGACGATTTTGAATTCGCCGCCGCCGTGGCCGCCTTCGGCATGCTATTGCGTCACTCGGCCCATGATGGAACTGCCAATTACGGCATGGTACTCGAGCTGGCCGAAGGAGGCCTGGGCGTCGACAAGGAAAACTACCGCCACGAATTCCTCGAACTGGTCAAACAAGCCCAAACCCTGGCCAAATAGCCAGGCACCGAAGGATGGCTAGAAGCCGTTTCAAAACTACCTGCCGACTGAAATTCGGGTGCCACTGCTAGCTCGTCTAGCAGTGTCTTTCCGCAAATCCGCACTGCTGGGCAAGCCAGCAGTGGCACCCAGCCTCGATTTTGAAACAGGCTTTAATAACACACAGGACGTCGTTCACCAGCGATCGACGTCACTAATTCGCGCGGTACGCCGCTTCTTCGCCACGGGTGACTTCAAAACCCATCTCGCGGATCATCCGGTAGTCGGACTCCGGCGCCTGTCCCTTGGTCGTCAGGTAGTCGCCGACGAACAGGCTATTGGCGACGTACAGCCCCAGTGGCTGCAGACAGCCCAGGTGCATTTCGCGGCCCCCGGCGATGCGCAGTTCGCGCTGCGGATTGACGAAGCGGAACATCGCCAGCACCTTTAAGCAGTAGCGCGGCGTCAGGTCGCTGCGTCCGGCCAGCGGGGTGCCGTCGATAGGATTCAGGAAGTTGACAGGGATCGATTCCACTCCCAGCTCGCGCAGGTGCATGGCCATTTGCACGATGTCGGCGTCACGTTCCCCCATGCCGATGATTCCGCCCGAGCACAGTTCCATGCCGGCGTTGCGCACATTGCGCAGCGTCTCGACCCGATCGGCGTAGGTGTGCGTCGTGCAAATCTCGGGGTAATGCTCTTCGCCGGTGTTCAGGTTGTGGTTCACCTTGTCGACGCCACAGTCCTTCAATTGTTGAGCCTGTTCTGACGAGAGCAGGCCCAGGCAGGCGCAGATCTGCAGGTCGTACTTTTCCTTGATCTCGGGCACGATCTTCGTAACCGCGGCCATCTCGCGCTCGTTGGGACCGCGGGCCGAGATCACGATGCAATACGTTTTGGCACCTCGCTCGGCGGCGATCCTGGCGCCGTCCAGCAGCTTGTCGCGCGACAGAATGTTGTAACGCGGAATCTCGGCCTCCGAGACTTTCGACTGCGAGCAGTACGAGCAATCCTCGGGGCACAGGCCGCTCTTGGCATTCATCAAGAAGTACAGTTGCACGGTCTTGCCGAACCAGCGCTGCCGCAACCGGAAGGCCGCCGCGACGCAGTCCAGCAATTCGTCGTCGCTGGCGCGCATGATGGCCAGCGCTTCGTCGGTCGTGACCTGGTGTCCTGCCAGCACCTGATCGGCCAACCGCTGCCAGCGGCTAGCGCCCTCGGCGACCGATTGCGAGGCAAGATCGAGCATGACACGACTCCTGGATTCCGGGGCGGCAATAATTGTCCTATAGGAATGACCTAAGTATCGCCGAGAAGGCGGAATTCACAAGCCTTGCTGGCGCACGCAGCCTTGGCCGGTCGATAACTCGTTTGACTGTTAAACCGGACGCGCGACTTGGCAGGCGCGCGGTTTCGGCCCACAATGAAGCCGTGGCCGTTCGTACAAGGCCGAACGCCCGGCGCCCCCTGCAAACCAGGTACAAGTGGTAACGATGTCGCGATCGCATTTAGTACGCGTCGGTGCGTTGGGAGTCGTAGGCCATTTCGACACCGCCGAGGCCGACCTGTACCCCCGGCATGCGCGCGTCATCGTGCGCACGGGGCGCGGCGTGGAACTCGGCGAAGTCCTCGCGCCCCCTGAGCAGCAGTCTGCGACCGCCACAAGCGACGGCACAATCCTGCGAGCGATGACGATCGAGGACCGGCTGCTCGAATCGCGACTGGCGAAAAACTCGCACGCCGCGTACGACGCCTGTCAGCAGCGATTGAATGCGATGGGGCTGTCGGCCTGCCTGATGGATGTCGAGCATCTGTTCGACGGGCGGACGCTGATCTTCTATTTCCTGGGGGACGTTCCCCCGCAGGTCGAGCATCTGACGGCCGAGCTGACCGAAATCTACGAAGCTGAGGCACACTTCCGCTCGTTCACCGACGTGCTGACGCACGGCTGCGGTCCCGGCTGCGGCACCGAATCGGCCGAAGGGCACGGCTGCGGAAGCTGCTCAACCGGTTGCGCCGTAGCAAGCGCCTGCTCAACACGCCGGCATTAAACGAACCGGCTTCTGCGCCGTGCTTTGCCGAATTCTGTAGCCGGGCGCGCCCCGCGCGATCGCGCTTCTGTAGCCGGGCTCTGTGAGCCCGGTGAGGCGAGCAAACCACGTCCCTCACATCGAACGCTCTCAAAGGTTCGAGCCCCGCAAGGGGCGACAGCATGTAGCCGTGGGCGCGAGCCCACGGAAGACTTCGCAAAGAACATCGTCGTAAGCCCCGCAGGGGCGACAGCGAAGTCCCTGTCGAAGATCGATGTCGCCCCTCCAGGGCTTTTGCCACGCAACGAGACGGTTCACCGTGGGCTCGCGCCCACGGCTACACGGTTCCGCCCCTTCGGGGCTAAGTCAGCGCAGCAATCTCGAATGCGAGGTCAACCGACCTGTTTCCGCGTTTCCAAAGGTCGCTGCTCACACCCGTCGCGCCGCCAAATACTGCTGAGCGTTATGTACATAATGCTCAGCAGCGAATTTGTTGTGCTCGATCTCTAGTTCGCTCAGCGCGCGCTTGATCTTGCCGGGCAGCCCCATCACGAGCGAGCCGGGAGGAATCTCAACCCCTTCGGTGACGACCGCGCCGACGCCGATGATCGAGTTCGCGCCGACCTTGGCGCCGTTCATCACCACCGAGTGCATGCCGATGACGACGTTGTCGCCGATCGTGGCGCCGTGGACGATCGCCGTGTGACCAATCGTGACCCCGTCGCCGATCAAGCAAGGAATGCCGGGATCGGCATGCAGCACGGCGTTGTCCTGAACGTTCGATCGGCGGCCGATGCGAATCTCGGCACAATCGCCGCGAATCACGGCGTTGAACCAGACGCTGGAATCCTCGCCGATCGTGACGTCACCGGCAATGCGCACACCTTCGGCCAGGTAGACGCTGGGGTGGATCTGATTGTGACGAAACGACGCAAAATCGGGCGTATCGGACATCTGTGTCGAGGCTCCTTGTGCGCAAGCTTGCTCCGGGCGAGTCGCGATTTTACACTAGAAAATCGGAGGCTGGCCATCGGTCCGAACCGCGGTCTCTTCCCGCCCTCAATGCCGGTCTGCCCCCAGGCACCGCCAGCCGGCTGCCCTCACCTTGCTGGAACATCTCATGCCGCGCCCCGTTTGCGTTGTTTTGCTTGCGATCTGTCTTCTGTCGCCCATCGCGAATTCCGCGACCCCGGATGACAAACTTTCTGATTCGCCGCAACTGGTAGCGCCGACCGAGGCCATTTCGGCCGCCGAACAGCAAAAGAAGTTTCACCTGCCGCCGGGCTTCTCGATTCAACTCGTGGCCGCCGAGCCCGAGATTCGCAAGCCGATGAACCTGAACTTCGACGTGCATGGCCGGCTGTACGCCACGCAGTCCGAAGAGTATCCGTTCCCGGCTCAGGGGGACGCACCGCGGCGTGACGTCGTAAAACGCTTCGACGATATCGGCCCGGATGGCCGGCCCGCACGGATTTCGACCGTGGTGTCAGGCCTGAACATTCCGATCGGCATTCTGCCGCGCGAAGACGCGCTGATCTATTACGCGATCCCCGAGATTTATCGCGCCGCCGATCCGAAGCAGGACGATCACTATCAGCCGGGGCAACCGCTCTACAGCAGCTTCGGCTTTCGTGACACGCACGGCATGGCCAACAGCTTCACCCGCTGGGTCGACGGCTGGGTTTACGCTTGCCACGGCTTCAACAACGACTCCGACGTAAAAGGGGCCGATGGCAATGCCGTAAAGATGAACTCAGGCAATACGTATCGCTTTCGACCTGACGGCTCGCACATCGAGCAATTCACCCACGGCCAGGTGAACCCATTCGGTCTGGCGATGGATCCGCTGGGGAACCTTTATTCGTCGGACTGCCATACCAAACCGATCTACATGCTGCTACGCGGCGCCTGGTATCCCAGCTTTGGCAAGCCACACGATGGTTTGGGCTACGGACCTGAGATGATCGAACATTTTCACGGCTCGACCGGCATCGCGGGCGTGGTCTACTACGCGGCCGATCAGTTTCCGGCGGAATATCGCGAGACGGTGTTCATCGGCAACCCGGTCACGGGGCGCGTGAATCACGACCGCTTCGAACCGCACGGCTCGACCTACAAGGCAATCGAGCAGCCTGATTTTATTTCGTGTGACGATCCCTGGTTCCGGCCCGTCGATATCAAGATGGGCCCCGACGGCGCGCTGTACATCGCCGACTTTTACAACTGCATCATCGGACACTACGAAGTGCCGCTGACGCACCCGCGCCGCGATCGCAGCCTGGGACGTATCTGGCGCGTCGTGTACACCGGCACTGAGCAAGCGCCCGCTCCGTCGCCGCGCCGCATGCCAGACCTGGCGAGATTGCGCGCCGCGTGGCTGGTCGATTTACTCGATGATCCGAATCTGACGGTCCGCGTGCTGGCCAGCGAACGCCTGACCACCGTCCTGGGATCAGGCGAAAGCGTGGCGGCCAGCCATATCGATCTACTCAAGGGAGCACTGTCATCGCAGGCGACCGATGATGCCGCCACGACGCGCAAGACGCATGCGTTGTGGCTGGTCGAACGATCGCTAACGGGCGGATTGCCGCGCGACACGGTCGATCGGCTGGCCAATGATCCCGCACGGATGGTGCGAGTCCATTTGGTAAAAGCGTTGGCCGAGCGCGCGGAGTGGAACGGCTCGTCCGATGTTTATGGTTTGGTCCGCGGCAAGCTGCATGACGCTGATCCCTTTGTGCGCCGAGCCGCAGCGGACGCGCTCGCGCGTCATCCGCAGGTCGAAAACGTCGAGCCACTGCTGAATCTGTGGGCCGAGACGCCTGCCGACGATACGCACATGGTTCACGTCGTGCGAATGGCGGTGCGCGATCAATTGTTGAAGCCAGGCACGTACGGTGCCCTGGCGGCGCTCGCCGGGGCGAAGCCTGACTTTGCCGCGCGGCTGGCCGACGTCAGCCTGGGCGTGCGTAACGCGGAATCGAGCGCCTATCTGCTGAGCTATGCCGAGACGCACGCCGTGGACGACGGACCGCTGGCCGAATACTTGCACGATGCCGTGCGATATGCGACCGACGAGCAATTCACCGAAGCGATGCGGCGTGCCCAGGCCGTGGCGGCCGGTTCGTACACACGGCAGCAGACCGCGCTGTTGGCACTCGCCAAGGCAGCCCAAGAACGTGGCAAACCGGTACCGGCGTTCACCGGTGACTGGGCGGGGCGCGTAGCAACGATCCTGTTGGCGCAGCCGGATCGGCCGTCGGTCGATCGAGGCATTGAACTCGCCAAGCAGTTGCACGTAACGGCCGCCTTCGACGCGCTGGCAGCGCTCGCAGCCCGCGATTCAAAACTGCCTGACGTGCGCAACGCCGCGCTCGATGCGTGTGTGGCCAACGATGCGGGTCGAGCCATTGCGACCGCGCGAAACATTCTCAGCGACGCAGCCGAAGCGATTCCGATGCGGCAAAAGGCGGCGACCGTGATGGCGGCCATGAATCTGCCCGATGCTCGCGCGGCACTGGCCGAACAGTTAAAGGCCGCGCCGGACCGATTGGCCGTGGAGATTGCGCGCGGATTGGCCGCGACGGCCGAAGGGGGCGAAACGCTGTTGACCGAGGTCACGGCCGGCCGTTGCTCGCCGCGCCTGCTCAAGGATGCGACCGTCGAACAAAAGCTGAACGCCGCCAAGTTGCCGGAACTGGCTGACCGGCTAGCGAAACTCACCGCCGACCTACCGGCCGCCGATGAACGACTCGCACAGTTGGTGGACGCACGTCGCGGCGGCTTTGCTCAAGCCAAGGCCGATCCGGCCGCCGGGCAACAAGTGTTCCAGAAAGTTTGCGCGGCTTGCCACACACTGGCCGGCCAAGGAGCCAAGATCGGACCGGGCCTCGACGGTGTAGGACTGCGCGGGCTCGACCGACTGCTCGAAGATACGCTCGACCCCAGCCGCAACGTTGATCAGGCGTTTCGCACGACGTTGATCAATACCACGGGCGGAAACGTGGTCACCGGATTGCTGCTGCGTGAAGAGGGAGAAGTGCTGGTGCTTGCTGACGCCCAAGGGAAGGAAGTCCGCCTGCCGCGCAGCGAGGTCGAAGAACGAACGATGAGCAAGCTGTCGCCGATGCCGGCTAATGTCGCAGACCTGATCCCCGAGGCCGACTATTACAACCTGTTGGCCTATTTGCTCGAGCAGAAGCAAAAAACCGAAGCCACGGCCGCGGTTAGCAGCAACAAGTAGGCAGGTAGTAGGCAATAAAGAAAACAAACGGGCGGTAACGCATCCATTCGAGCTGGCAGGGAGGTGTAGTTGTGACGGTGCCCTATTTCGTTGACAAGTCGCAGTGCTCGCAGCATCAGATCTTTCCCGGCGTGCAAATCTTCACCACGCACGGCGATCATGTGATGTTGTCGCTGGTGGAGTTCGAGCCGCACGCCGTGGTCGAGGATCACAGCCATCCGCACGAGCAGATGGGATTCATGCTCGAAGGAGAAGCCGAATTCGTCGTCGGCGGCGAGCGAAAAATCGTACGCGCCGGCGAAATGTGGCGCATCCCCGGCGGCGTCGTCCACAAAGTGATCGCCGGCGACAAGCCAGTCAAAGCGCTCGACGTCTTCTACCCGATCCGAGATGATTATCGGTAACAAACGCAACCGGCCGGCACGTAGGGTAGGGTGCTCTGTGAACACCAAGAAATCGCGCGCGATGCAGCGGTGCCCAAAGGGCACCCTACCGGACGCCGCGGAGAAGGTGGTGCGTCATGGACGCACCCTACAAATTCATGCATCGCTAACACTAGCTCGCCACCGCCGCGTCTCGTAGGGTAAGGCGATCGTCGTTGAAAGAAACCTCTTGGCAGGACATGCGCCATGAAACTCGCCACGTCATCTTTGCTTTCGAAAACAAGCTTCGCCTGCCTGGCCGTGCTCGCGATCACGGCGCACGCGCAAGCTGCAGACGAGCCTGCCCCGCTGCCGCCGACACATGCCGATGTTTCCTACGGCGCGCCGGCCAGCGACGTGCTCGACTTTTGGCAAGCCAAGGGCGATGGCCCTCGTCCGCTCTTGGTCCATATTCATGGTGGCGGTTGGGTCGGCGGCGACAAGAAAGTAGACGCCAAAACGGTTCAACATTTCCTCGATCGCGGCATCTCGTACGCTTCGATCAATTATCGCCTGACCGGGACGGATCCCCTGCCGGCACCGGTTCATGATGCGGCCCGGGCGATTCAGTTCCTGCGTTCGAAGGCTGCGGAATGGAATATCGACAAGTCGAGGATCGCGCTGACCGGCGGCAGCGCCGGGGCTTGCACGTCGATGTGGCTTTTGCTGCACGACGATCTGGCTAACCCGCAATCGGCCGACCCGGTCGAGCGGGAAAGCACCCGCGTCTGCGCCGCCGCGGTCAATGCCGGCCAGACGTCGATCGATCCGCCTGTGATCGAAGCGTGGCTCGGCCCGAACGTCCTCAAGCACCGCATGATCTGGATGGCGGTGGGCGAGCCCGACATGGCCGCGGCACAAGCGAACTACGAAAAGCACAAGGCGCTCTATCACGAGTTCTCGCCCATCAATCATCTCGACGGCCGTGACCCACCCTTGTTGATGACCTACGGCAACAACATGACGCTGCCATCGGAAGATGCCGGCCACGGAATTCACCATCCCGTCTACGGCGTGAAGATGAAAGAAAAAGCAGACTCCGTTGGCCAGGAATGCCATCTGCTGATCAAAGGCAAATCGAAGTCGGACCAGTACGCGACGGCCGACGAATTTCTCATCGCCAAGCTGCTGGCCCCGCACGACGGCGACAAGAAATAGTCGCGAGTACTCTCACTGCTGAGAGCAAACCTTGCGAGTTCTTCATCCTCGCGCGGCGAAGTAACGCGCGAACAGTTCACAAACACCTGTGTAGAAGAACTCGATCCTGCCCATCTTGTGCGGACTGCCGTCGCGGCGTGATTGCCGTTGCCTCTCGTTAAAGGCAACGTTACTTTGCTGGCCGTTTCCGGGGGCGGCCATCGGCCCGTTTCGAACCGTGGCCGACCAACGTCCGAGCGCCCATGTGTACGCGTCGCACACTCTTGCTGTTGGCGATCATGTTTTTCGCCGCCGAGGTGCGCGCCGATAACGGCGTTCCTCCTCCCCCCGAGCCTGGCGGGCCGATCCTCAGCCCGATTTCGTCTCCGTCGTCAGCCGCGCCGCCGGACGTCTCGGTCTGGCCTCCCCGGCCCCCTGCCGCCGCGGTGCCACGTCAACCGACCCCGGCCGAGGCGATCTATACGGCCAACAACTGGCAGCCGCCGCCAGCGATGAACACGTCGCCCATGACATCCCCACCGATCATTACCCAGCAGTCACCGATGACAGGCCCGGGAATCGTCTCGGTCGCGCCGTCGTTTGCCTTCGCGCCGCGCCTGGTCGAATCCACGTGGTATACGCGCATTGAATATTACCACTGGGGGGAATCGCTCAACGGCGCCAACTTCGTCAGCGAGAATGGCCCGCTCTATACGCTGGGCTATCAGCGGCGCATCGGTTCCGAGCGGTTTCGCGCCGAGATCTTCGGCAGCCAGGTGCGCTACAACTCGACACTGCAATTCAACGACGGCACGACCGAACCACTTGTATCCCAGACCGATCTGTTGGGCGTGCGGGCCGAATACGATTTTTTGTTTCAGCCCGACTGGCCGCCGCCGATCAATTTCTTCGCCGGCATCGGCACGCGTGCCTGGATCCGCAATTTGCCCGACTTTACGACCGACGGCGGCGACTTCATCCGCGGTTATCAAGAAACGTGGTGGACGACCTATCCGTACATCGGCATCGAGTCACGTCACGACGAAAGCGCCGACGTCGAGTTCTACGGCCGTGGCCGTGTCGGACTGGTGGCCATCACGTATGAGCATCTGACGTTGCACGAAGCCACGCTGTTTCCCGGGCCAGGCGTCACGGCACAGGTCGAACTTGGCTTTCGCGGCGAGAATCTGTTTCTGGCTGGCTACGCCGAAGTCTTCACCTGGCGGCAATCGGGCGAGGCCCGCAATCTGGTGCAGCCCTCCTCACTGCTGCTGACCGTGGGCCTGCGGACAGGACTGAGCTTCTAGCGTTCCACCATGCGCCGGTCGCTCGTGAATTCGCGACAGCGTGGTGACAGTTCACTTGCTTCTCTGTTACCTCGAACAACCGCCAGCATTGCCAGCTTGGCTGATTCTCGGCGATTTGCCATCCGGGGCACCCATTAAATCGCGTCTCGCGCGAGTCGCATGGACCTCTCGCAGGCAACTCGTCTACAATCCGCCTCCGCAACATGCCTTCAAAAAGATTGCGTCGCCACACGATAGCAGCTGCAGTGCCGCTGCGATCCGCTGGACGCGCACCCACCGTAGTTCGGGATAGACCCTCATGATGAAATCTCTCATCGCCTACACGTTGATCGTGATCACCTTGTGCGCTCCGTCGATCGCCCAGGCTCAACATGGTGGACGCGGGGGCGGTGGCCGCGGCGGTGGAGGTTTTGGCGGCGGTGGTGGCGGTCGCGGATTCGGTGGCGGCGGAGGAGGAGGTTTCTCCGGCGGTGGCGGCGGCGCCGGTGGTTCGTCACGTGGCAGTGGCGGCGGATTCTCAGGCGGCGGTGGTGGTCATGGTGGCGGAGGTGGTGGTGGCGGCCGTGGTCCCAGCGCCCCGGCCTATCATGCTGCGGGACACTCCGCACCGCATGGCATGGCTCACGGTGGACCGGCCCATTCGTTTGCTTACGGTCATCGTCCCGCTTATCAGGCCGGCGGTTGGTATCACGGCGATTGGAATGGTCATTGGTCGCATCCCTGGGGCTATCGCCCGGCCGGTTGGTATTGGGGCGGCGGCTGGGGTTGGGGTTGGGGACTGGGCTTTGGTTTTGGACTCGGATCCGGGCTGGCAATCGGCGCTTCGTTCGGTTCGCCCTGGGGATGGGGTTATTACCCCTATTACAATCCGTACTGGGTGCAACCGGTCGGCGGCGTAACGTATATCAACTACTCGCAGCCCATCGTCGTGGCTCCGCCGGCCGCGCAAGGCATGCCGGCACCGTCGCTTCCTCCAGCGCCGGGCGGATCGACATATCCTGGACTCGCGCCGACGCCTGGCCTGACGTCCGGCATTGCCACACCTCCAGCGCCGCAACCGCCCGGTAGTAGTGCCCCGGACGCGCCGGCGCCAAACAGTACGCAAACCCAGGCACTGGCGATGTTCGATCAAGCGCGCGCGTTATTCGAACGCGGCGACTATCAACTGGCATTGGCCGAAGCGAATCGCGCCATCGCGATCGTCCCCAATGACACGCTGATGCACGAATTCCGCGCCCTGTGCCTGTTCGCAACGAAGGACTACCAGCAATCGGCCGCCGGCGTATACGCCGTGCTGTCGATCGGTCCCGGCTGGGATTGGGCCACGGTCAGCGGTCTGTACCCTGACGCCAACGCCTACACGCAGCAGTTGCGCAGTCTCGAAGCCTACTGCAACGAGAATCCTCAAGCACCGCATGCGCGCTTCCTGCTCGCCTATCATTACCTGCTCGAAGGTCATGACCAGGAGGCAGCAACCGAGCTCGAAGCCGTCATCGAGCTGCAGCCGAAGGATCAACTGGCCGTGCAGCTACTCAAGGGCTTGAAGGACTCGCCCGACGACGACACTCCGGCCGGACCTTCGCTCGCAACGCCCGCGACTACGGCCCCCCCTGCCCCGCCTGTGCAGCCCGCGATGGTGATCGGCAACTGGAAGGCAGATCGTTCCGACGGCTCGGCGTTCGAGCTGAACTTGTCGCAAGACAACAAGTTCTTGTGGAAATTCAACCAGGATGGCAAGCAACAACAGTTGCAAGGCACCTACACCCTGGCGAATAATTTCCTCATCCTGGCGGCCAACGAACAAAACACGTTGGTCGGTCAAGTCGCCATGGCGCCGGGCGACAAGCTGAAGTTCAAGCTAGCCGGCGGCGCCCCGAACGACCCAGGCCTGACGTTCACACGCTGATGAAGGTTCTCTTCCTCCACGGCTGGCAGTCGAAGCAAGGTGGGTTGAAACCTTCGTACCTGGTCGAGCATGGCCTTACGGTCATCAATCCCGCCCTGCCGGACGAGGATTTTGCCGAATCGGTGCGCATCGCCGAGTGTGCCTGCCGCGACGAGCGCGTGCAAGTGATCGTCGGATCGAGCCGCGGCGGCGCCGTGGCCATGAACGTCGATAGCGCGGCAGCCATGCATCTCGCGGCGCCACTGCCGATGGTGCTGCTGTGCCCCGCTTGGAAGCGTTGGGGTACCGCACGCACAGTCCCGGCCGGCACGGTGATCCTTCACAGCCGCGCCGACGACATAATTCCCTTCGCCGACAGCCAAGAGCTCGTCGAGCGCAGCGGACTGTCAGCCGGATCATTGATCGAAGTCGGCCGCGATCATCGCCTGGCCGATCCCGAACCACTGGCCGCCATGCTCGCGGCCATCAAACGGCTGGCTACTCACGCAGGCTGATCGGCAAATACGCCTCGTCCCACTTTCCTGACAATGCGCGATACCTTTCCTGTCAACGCACTGCCAAAAGCATCGCAATTCTTGATTATCGCTTGTTACACAGCCAGCGGCGACGAATCGATTCTGGTGCAGATTCCCGGCTTTCGCTATCTTCGATGGGCAACGACCGCGCCTTTGTCTGTTGGGGGTAGCGGCCGGTCTTAAGCAATTGCATGCGAGCCCGCGACAAGCGTGGAGTCTAACCACTCCCTGCCGAACGCCGCGGCCGTGATGCAATGCGCCGGCCGGCGCGGTCAGGGCGTCGCCTGGAAAATAGCCCAGTCATGCTGCCACGTCATTCGTCACCGGTCAGTGCGGCGCAACTGCGCAGCGCCATGATTGCCACGGTGCGCGAGGGGCTTGGTTACGCAACGCTGGCGATGGGCGTGGCGTTCGTCATTCTTGCGATCGCGTCGTTCTTCTTGGGCTTCGGAGCGGTGGCTCCCTGGCTCGCGGCCATCGAAATCGCTTCCGCGGCGTCGGTCTTGGCTGTTCGCTGGTTGCTCTGGCGCATTCACGTCCCGGACCGTTTTGTTTATCCGCTCGTGATCGTGGTCGGCGGCGTGGCGCTCGCGCGCTGTCTCACACAGTTGTACGTTTGGCATAATCCTCAGGACACGATGAACCTGGTCCTCCTGCTCGGAGGCTTGAGCCTGCTCTCGTTGTCGTTCGCCTGGTCAGCCCTGCTGGTCGGCGCAACGTGGATAGGCTGGTTCGCGATTGCTCTGTGGGTCGATCCGCGGGAAGCATGGACCCCCTACGGTTTCTTCTTGATGTGGGCCACGGTTCTCGGCGCTGCCGTGCAATACGCGCGGCAAAAGCTGCGCACCCGCCTGGTGCAAGCCGAGGCTCGATACCAGGTCATGGTCGAGCATCTGCCGGTAATCAGCTACCTGGACGACCTGCACCCCAACGGCAAGCCGATCTATATCAGCCCGCAGGTGCAATCCGTGCTGGGCTATTCGGCAGACGACTGGTTGGCGAGCCATTCGTTCTGGCGCGATTGCCTGTATCCGGCCGATCGAGAAATCACCGTGGCCCGGATGCGTGAGCACATCGTACAGAAATCAGGTTGGGACCTCGAATACCGAATGATCGCCAAGGATGGCCGTATCGTTTGGATCCAGGATCGCACGACGCATATTGAAACCTCTCATGGCGAGTTCTTATCGTACGGCGTCATAGTCGACGTCACGCCGCGCAAACGAGCCGAGCTGATCGCCTGGGGGGGCAACCGCGTGCTGCAGCACATGGCCGCCGGGGAACCGTTGGTGGACGTTCTCGAGGCGCTGTTGCACGTCTGCGAAGATGCGACGGTCGAGTCGCGCGGCATGCTGCTGCTGTTCGATTCGAACAAGGTGCTGCGGAACGCGGTCATCCCTCGCTTGCCCTCCGAATTCGTCGACGCGGTCCTGCGCAGTAAAGATCCGCAGGCCTTGGGGCCTTATTATGCAGCCGTCGAGCGTGGCGAGTCGATCATCGTCAATGACATCGCTACCGATTCTCCTTGGCCCGCGCACAATTTCGCGGCGCTCGAGGCCGGTCTGAACGCCTGGTGGGTCGAGCCGATCATTTCGCACGAAGGTCAGGCCCTGGGCGTCCTGGCGCTCTACTCCCAGCAGCAGCGCATCTCACGGTTAATCGACGCCCGCTGGATCGAATCGACGGCCCGCCTGGCGACATTGGCCATCGAGCGTTCGCGCGCCGCGGACCATTTAACCAGGCACCGCGAGCAACTCGAACAGTTGGTCGACGAACGTACCCGCCAACTAGAAGCCTCGCTCGGTCAGCTACGGCACGCCGAACGATTGGCTTCGGTCGGCACCCTGGCCGCAGGCATCGCGCACGAGATCAATAATCCGGTCGGCATGATCCTGCTCTCAGCCGAGCAGGCGCTCATGGTCACGGCCGACACACCGCAGGCGGGCAAGGTTGGCGAGCTGCTGCGCGATATCGTGGCCAACGCCAAACGCTGCGGGCGCATCGTGAAGAATGTCTTGCGATTCGCCCGCCAAGAGCCGGCCGAGCGCTGGCCGGACGACGTCAATGCCGTCGTGCAGCATGCTGTCGAGTTGACCAAAACCTATGTTGCGCGGTGCGGGGGCGAACTCAAGACTCGTCTGGCAAATCCGTTATCGAAGGTAATGCTCAACCCCATCGAGCTGGAACAGGTTTTCGTCAACCTGATTTGCAACGCCCTCGAGGCCGCCGACAAGGCCCCCAGCATTAGCATCAGCAGCGAGCAGGCCGATGGCGTGGTTCGCGTCTCGGTTTGCGATAACGGTCGCGGCATCTCGCGCGATGACCGCAGCCGCATCTTCGACCCGTTCTACACCACGCGGCAGGCCGACGGAGGAACCGGCCTGGGTTTGAGCCTGGCCTACGGCATCGTCACGGACCACGGCGGCACGATTCGCGTCGACGGCATCGAAGCCGGCGGCACGCGAATGGTCGTCGAACTTCCTTCCTATTTGGAGGAATCTTCGGCCGCGTCGAGATGAAACTGGGCCAGCACGTGGTGTACGACCGGTGCCAGCATCACGCCGGCCAGGACCAGGAAGACCACGCCAGCAAACAGGGCGTACAGTCCGGCCAGCCATTTGCCGGCCTGCGTATGAAGCGGATCGACCGGCCCCATCCCTCCCAACAACATCGCCGCGTTCAGAAAAGCGTCAGGCCACGCCAACCCCTCAACCCAGTGATAGATCGCCATCCCCAATCCCAGGGTCGCCAGCCCCAGCGGCAATAGCGCCAAAGAACGCCACATCATGCGGCCGGCCAGATGCCACGGACGATGCCGAAACGGAAGGTGAAAGCCCTTCACGTCCATACGCGGGCGTTCCGGCACATTCGACATGGTCGTCACTTCTGTTCGAGGGTGCGTAGGAAGAAGTCGTTCACGACGGGTTTCAGCCACGGAACCCGAACTAACGAATGCGGGCAATGCCCTACTTTGGCCAGACGAATATAGCTCACATCCTGGTGCCCGGCTTTGACGAGCGCCGCGACAAATTCGTCCGCCGTGCGCACATCGACTTGTTCATCGTCCGCGCCGTAAATCAGCAACAGCGGCGCTTTCACACTTGGATGCGCGGCGGGCGATGCTCGGCGATAAGCGTCGACAAGTTTGCCCTGCGGAGGGCCTCCCAGGAAGGTTTCGATCACTCCGCGCAGTTGATTCTGCTGGTGCTGCCGCGTTAGATCGAGCGGACCACTGTCGCTCGCGGAGGCCTGCACGCCACTCGAAAACCGTTGGGCGGGATCCTGTGTGTCATCGGCACTCGGCTCTTCGTTCATACTCAGCAACAAGGCCAAATGCCCTCCGGCCGAGTTTCCATAGGCCCCCACGTGTTCGGGATCGATCCGAAATTCCTCGGCATGCGCGCGTAAGTAGCGCACCGCCGCGCGACAGTCGTCAAGCGCCGCCGGAAACGGCGCTTCGCGCGATAATCGATAATTGATCGTGGCCGCCACGAACCCCAGCCGGGCGAACTCTTCGATATTCCCCGGCACACCGTGCAAGGCCGAGGCAAAGCTCGACTTGTCCCCTTCGATCCAGCCGCCGCCATGAATAACGACCACCGCCGGACGCCGGCCTGCAGGCATGCGCGGAATCGCCAGATCGAGCATGCAACTGGGACCCGCTTCACTGTAGCGCAGATTGCTTCGAAACTTGATCGGCGCATCCGCATCATCAGCGGCCTGGGCGAAAGTCGCGCTGCAAACAATTAGCGGCGCTAGAGCCATCAACTGAAACACGGCACGCATGGAGATGCCACGCCACGGATCAGCCATCGGCCCTCCCGAAAAAAGGTGTCAGGTACCTTTTTCTTCTCCCCCACCGCTCCGAGCGGCTCGCCGCGAACGAGCTAGCCGCGGCGTTCCAACGCCGCGACTTTTGCTAGACGCCGCTCATGGCGCTCGGCCCCCGTGAATTTCGCCTTGAGAAAAAACCGAATCAACTCTTCGGCCAGCATCGGACCGATGATCCGCCCTCCCAGGCAGAGGATATTCATGTTGTCATCTTCAACGCCCTGGTGCGCCGAGAAGCTATCGTGAATCAGACACGCCCGGGCGCCCGGAATCTTATTTGCCGCGATCGATGCCCCCACGCCGCTGCCACAAACCGCGATGCCACGTTCGACCGCCCCTTTGGCGACGGCCTCGGCCAGTGGCACGACGTAATCGGGATAATCGTCCCCCTTATCCATGCTCGTCGCGCCAAAGTCGACCAGATCGTACCCGCTCGCGCGCAGCGACGCAGCCAACTGCTCTTTCAATTCAAAGCCGCCATGATCGGCCGCGATGCCGACGCGCATAGTCGTATCTCCTAGAAAGAATATTTTCGATCGCCCCCTAACGGCCCGACTTCACCGGCGGCGAACGTGTCCCTTGCTTCTTCGGCAACCAGGATTGTCGCGGACTTAAGATAGGGAACTCCACATCGATCGGCGCCCGAACATTCCGACCGGGAACGTTCACAATTAACATCAAATCTGCGTTTATCTGCGAAATCTTCAGCTCATATCCTTAAGGCGTTGCCAGCGCCATCAACGATAAGCTTCGAATTCACCCAGTAACCAGCGGCAGGTCCGATTTACATCTGCTGCCCAACGCCTTACACTTTAATGGTGGTGGCTGGCAGGGAACAGGGCCATGCCGCCAGGGGGATTTTGGCATCCCCTCGTCGCCTGTTCGGCAATTCATTTCTGGCACGGGCTGTCTGCGCTGCGACGATCTTTCGCGTGGCCGTCAAACCATCGCGCGAAAAGTACGGCGAAGCGCAGTGGCCATTCGCAATTCTAAGGGAAGTCGGCTCCTGCATCGTCACTGACCAACCACAGCGTGAAACATGTCGCAAGCCATCGTCGACCCGGAACAACTTCGCCGGTTTGCCCACAGCCTGAAGCGCTTCAATAGCGATCTGCAAACGCAGATGATGACCATGAGCGGTCAGATGAAGAACCTCAGCCAGAGTTGGCGCGACAAGGAACAGCAGAAGTTCAACGAAGAGTTCGAGCAGACCATTCTGACGCTGTCGAAGTTCATCGAGACGGTCGACGCCCACGTCCCCTTCCTGATGCGAAAAGCGGATCGCGCCGAGGAATACTTGCGGCAACGCTGAGGCAACCATGCGGCCAGGCGTACACGTCAAATCGATCGAGGCGCTCGAAGCGTTTCGCGCGGCTCTCTACATCTTTGGCGAAGAGGCCGAGCAGTCGCTGTCGTCGATCCAGTTGGAAGCCGACAAATTCCTCAGTTGGCTCGAAGAAGATCAAATCAAGTTCTGGCGCGACGAAGTACGCTTGCGCGAGGAGATCGTGAACGAGGCCAAGACCGAATTGCACCGCTGCCTGCAAGCCACGGTCGATGCCTATCGCACCCCCTCCTGCCATCACGAGAAAAAGGTGCTCGACGCCGCCAAGAAGAAGTTGCACCTGGCCGAAGACAAGCTAACGCTGGTCCGGCGATGGATTCCCAAAGTCAAGCAAGCCGTCAACGAATATCGCATGAAGGCCGAGCCGCTCCGCAATTCGGCAGTCTCCGACGTCCCCCGCGCCGCGGCATTCCTGCAGGCCAGCGTGAATCGCCTGCTCGAATATATCAGCATCTCCGCGCCCAACACCGAAGGGATCATGGAACGTGTGACCCAGTCGCGCGCAGCGGGCGAGGCGCCGGAAGCTACTGAGTCGCAGCCGGCGGGCGAGGCTCAGGAAGCAGCCGAGCCGAACATAGCGGGCGAGGCCCAAGAAAGCGACCTGCAACTCACCGCCACCGAAAATTCGCAAACGCCACCACCAACGGTCGACGACCCTACAATCCCACTGTCGGCAACCACCGGCGATATCGCAAGCGGTCAGCTTACTGACAACAACACTGTCGACGAGAAGTAAGCCATGATCTTCGACGACAATAAAGCCCGCCTGATCCATGCCGCCCGCACGATGAAGCTGCGTTGGGACCAGACTCAGGGAGAATGGAACGACCAGGTCATGCGCGAATTCGAACGTAAACATTTAGAGCATTACGAACCGAAACTGGCGACAACCATCCGCGCCCTGGAGCGCTTGGCCGAAATACTCAAGAAATGCGAATTCGAATGCAAATAGCCCTTCGCTCCACATCACATCCGCAACAAAATCATTGCTGAATACTAATCCTCTCTTCCTTTCGCGCGTCCTGAATCCTTCATGAGCCCCATACGCGTCGTCGAGCGTGAAAAACGCGTGCTAGAGACGCTGGTGCGGCTCGTGGACGATCGCGTCCAGGCCGAGCAGGTTGCCGACGCGTCCTATCGCGCCGGCGAAAAGGAAATCACCGCCGACTTTCAGCGCGCCTCGGCCGAGATCACGGCCCGCTATCAGGCCGAGGCCGGCGCGGCCGAACGCGCCGAACGCACCGCCCGCGAGACCCTTATCGGTCAGTGGAAGGCGCACTCGCGTAAAATCGAAGAGTCCAGCCAGGACGCCGCGCAGCGGATGGTCAACGATATCAATCGGGCCGAGCGCAAGGCCCACAAAGCCGTCGACGAGGCGCGCTGGCTGGCGCGGACGGTGTTCGAGGCCAGCCGTAAGCGCATGTCCGAAAACATCGCCGAGTTGCAGCAGCAATTGCGCAGCCGGTTGCGCACGACCCGAGGGATTGAAACCGACGCAATCTACGAACTCCAGCGGCTCGGCCATCGCAGCATCATCGACCAAACCGTCGTACCTCCGCCGGACGACGACGTGGCTCTCGACCATGCCGACCTGCTCGGCCAGTCGCTGGAAACGGCCAAGGCCGAACTGCAGGCACTCCGCGCACTGAAATTGCCCGACGCGGTGCGCAGCGCGAACGCCGCCTGGATCTTCATGGTCGTGGCGGCGCTGACCGCGCCGGCCGTGGCCTGGCTCAGCAACGGCAGCTTGCCGATCACAGCCGGCGTCACGCTGGTTCTGACGGCCGGCGCCGGCGTCGGACTGACGATCTGGTTGCGTGGCGTGGCGCGCCGGCAAACCGCGGCCCGCTTTCGCCCCCTACTCGCGTCGGTTAAGCAGGCCGAAACTTCGGCGCGCCGCTACCTCGAAAAATCGGCGGCCAACTACAAGCGCAAGCGAGCCGAAATCCGCCGCCAGCGCGATACTGAGTACGCACGCGCCACCGAGCAACACGCGCCCGTCCTGGCAACATGTAAACAACGCCGCGAAGTCGAACTGCCAAAACTGACCGAAGAAGCCGATCAGCATTTGGTCACCCTGCAACGCCGCCTCGACGAAGAGCTCGCCAAATCGCAAAACGTCGAAGCCCAGCAAAAGGCCGACGCGCGCCAGCGCTACGAGCAAGCAATGTCCGAGGCGCAAGCCGTCAAAGAGCGCCGCTTGGCCTCGAACCAGGCGGAATTCGAGCGGGCCCGCACGACCATCGCGCTCGACTGGCAAGCCGGCTATACCGCCGCGCAGGGCGAATTGGCAGCGATCAACCAAGAGATCGACCACAGCTGCCCCCCATGGGACATCGTCACCGGCGGCGATTGGCGTCCGCAGCGCGACGTGCCAAAGGCCATCCGTTTCGGCGACCTGACGCTCGACCTGCGGGCTCGTGCCGCGCCGGTCGACGCCGAGAATCAGGATTTGGTTTTCAAGCTGCCCGCGCTATTGGACTTCCCGGGCGGCACGTCGATTTTCATCAAGACGCAAGGTGAAGGCCGGCGTCGCGCGATCGCGCTGTTTCAAGTCGTGTTATTACGCCTGCTCACCGCTGTGCCGCCAGGCAAAGTGCGACTAACGATCGTCGATCCCGTCGGGCTGGGCCAGAACTTCGCGGCCTTTATGCACCTGGCCGACCACGACGAGGCGTTGGTGAATCATCGCATCTGGACCGAGCCGGTTCAGATCGAGCAGCGGCTCGCCGATCTGACCGAACATATAGAGACCGTTATCCAGAAATACCTGCGCAACGAATTCCCCACGATCGAAGCGTACAACGAAGCCGCTGGCGAAGTGGCCGAGGCGTTTCGCGTTCTGGTCGTGGCCAACTTTCCGGCCGGCTTCACCGAAGCCTCGGCCCGCCGACTACTGAGCATCGCCGCCAGTGGTCCGCGCTGCGGCGTGCAAGTCTTGGTCAGCGTCGATACCAAGCAGCCGGCACTCCCCGGCATCAGCCTGGCCGATCTGCAAAAACACGCCACGGTATTCACGATCTCGGGCAACGACCTCGCTTGGCAAGAACCTGACTTCAAAGAGTTGCCGCTCGTCGTCGACAATCCGCCCACCGAGGAATGCAAGGCGGTGTTGAACACAGTCGGGGCCGCGGCGCACACGGCCAAGCGCGTCGAAGTTCCCTTCGAAGCCATCGCCCCGCCAGACGACGCTTATTGGAAAGGGGACAGCCGCCGAGGCATCGACGTCCCGCTGGGGCGCGCAGGCGCCACGCGCTTGCAACACCTTCGGCTGGGTCACGGAACTTCGCAGCATGTGCTGATCGCCGGCAAAACGGGCTCGGGCAAGTCGACCCTGTTGCACGCGCTGATCACCAATGCCGCGCTGCGCTACAGCCCTGACGAAATCGAGCTGTACCTCATCGACTTCAAAAAAGGGGTCGAATTCAAGACCTACGTCACGCACGAGTTGCCGCACGCGCGCGTCATCGCGATCGAAAGCGAACGCGAGTTCGGCCTGAGCGTGATGCAACGGCTGGACGCCGAGATGCGCGAGCGCGGCGAACGCTTTCGCGAGGCGGGCGTGCAGGATATTGCCGGCTTTCGTGACTCCGGCGAAATTTTGCCGCGCATCCTGTTCATCGTCGACGAGTTCCAGGAATTCTTCGTCGAAGATGACAAGGTGGCGCAAGAAGCCTCGCTGCTGCTGGACCGCCTGGTACGGCAAGGACGCGCTTTCGGTATCCACGTACACCTCGGCTCGCAAACCCTGGGCGGAGCGTACTCGCTGGCCCGCACCACGCTCGGCCAGATGGCGGTGCGCATCGCCTTGCAATGCGCCGAATCCGACGCGCACCTGATTCTCAGTGAAGAGAACTCGGCGGCCCGACTTCTGTCGCGTCCCGGCGAGGCGATCTACAACGACGCTAATGGCATGGTCGAAGGAAACCATCCCTTCCAGGTTGTCTGGCTGCCGGACGAGCGGCGCGACGTGTTCCTGGACGAAGTCACCAAGCTCAATGCCCAGCGCCCGCCACGCACGCGTCGGCAGCAGATCGTCTTCGAAGGAACCCGTCCCGCCGACATGGAGAAGAGCGAAACCCTCGCCGCGCTGATCGCCACGGCCAGTTCCACGCCGCCGGCTGTGCTAACTCAACCAAGCGTTGTGGAATCGTCCGACGCACTTTCCGAGGAAACAATCGAAGCGACGGGCGGCCCATCCACCGCTGCCGTTGCCCCGCTGGTTTGGCTGGGCGAGCCGCTGGCCATTCAATCGGCAACTTCAGTCACGTTCACCCGTCGTGGCGGGTCCAACTTGTTGATGATCGGCCAGAATGACGATGCCGCGGCCGGCATGTTCATCAGCTCGATCATCAGCCTGGCCTCGCAATTCCCAATCGCCGGCGGCAACGGCCAGCCCGCGAGCGCTTCGTTCACGATTCTCAACGGCGCCTTGCCGGACCGCGATTATGTGCCGCTGTTTGCGAAACTGCCACGACTGTTGCCTGGCCAGGTGCGGTTGGTGCCGGCCAACGATACGTCCGCGGCGCTCGCCGAGCTAGCAGCCGAAGTCGAGAGCCGGCACTCCGGAGCCGTCGACACAGGCCCACGCTTCCTGTTCGTGTTCGACCTGCCGCGCATGCGCGAGCTGCGCAAGCAGGAAGAGGATTTCAGCTTTTCGCGCAGTGCCGAAGAAACACCCAAACGTCCCGATCAGCATTTCGCCGACATCCTGCGCGACGGGGCTCCGGTAGGCATCCACACGATCGTCTGGTGCGACTCGCTGACAAACTTCCAGCGCATGCTCGAACGGCAAGGATTGAAGGAATTCGACACCCGGTTGCTACTGCAAATGAGTGCCGCGGATTCGAGCCTGCTGATGGACACCCCCGCCGCCAGCTTCCTGGGCAAGTACCGCGCCTTGCTGCACCGTGAAGACGAGGGCCGCCTGGAAAAATTCCGCCCCTACTCACCCCCCTCCGAAAACTGGCTCGCCACCACCTGCGACCAAATCACCGCACAAGCCGCGCCCACCGCCGCTCCACTGACCAGCGACGAGTAGCCAGTAACTAGTTGCTAGTAGCCAGAGGGCGGCAGGCAGCCAGCATTGACGAAAAGGCAGAATGATGAGTGCAGAATGATGGATGGGTTAAACACACCATCATCACGAAACCGATCGCGACAAACACTAGCCCGAAACGCCAGCGATGGTTCTTTCTTCGCCAACTCGCGGCGTACGCATTTCGTGCGTGCGTCTTTCGTAGGGTGCGTCCGCGACGCACCGAATTGTTTTCTTAGCGCATCAACAGCCATCGAAGACATTTCGATCCGCAGATGACGCAGGTTTTCGCGGATGAAATACGAAGAATGAAAGACGGTGCGTCACGGACGCACCCTACCTCGGAGCAGTAGCTAGTAACTGGTAGTCGGTGGTCAGCAACTCTTTCGCGCCGCCCGCGCCGCTCTTCGTTCCGACTACTAGCTAACGACTACTGATTACCAACTTCCTTTTTTCCTCTAGAAATTAGGCCAGCGTTTGTGGCATAGTCGTGCTTAGCCGATT